>DGSP01000012.1:0-39498 GCA_002393555.1 Prevotellaceae bacterium UBA4359 | reverse complement strand
TCCAATAATTATTATTGGAACCAATTTTTGGCAATTCTTCACTCATATCTTTCTTTTCATAGGTGTTCAGGCGAGTAAACTCGTAGTCTTGGAAATTATTGTCCGAAAAACAAGCCGCTTGCGGCGAAAAGAAGAGACATCATTGTGTAAGGTGGTTACTTATCATCGAAAGCAAAATAGTTTTCTCAGAGGGGATAGATGAGCGTGGTGATGAAGATGTTGGCAGCAAGGATGATGAGGTTCATCCAGAAGCCTATCTTGGTGAAATCGGTGAACTTGTAGCCCCCGGGGATATAGACCAGCATGTGGGTGGGAGAGCCAATGGGGGTGGCAAAACTGGAACTGACGGCTATCATGAGGGCAATGGCAAACGTGAGCGGATTGGCCCCGGTGGCTGCTGCTGCCGACATGGCGATGGGGTAGAACATGGCGCCACAGGCTGTGTTGCTGATGAACTCGGTCATGAAGGTGCCTGCAAGACAAAGCACGATGAGCACCACCAGCGGATTGGTGCCACAGATGGAGAGCAGTCCATGTGCTATCATCTCGGCCAAACCTGTCTGCTCGATGGAAACACCCAACGCCACGCTGCAAGCAAAAATCGTGACAATCTGCCAGTCGATGCTCTGAAAGGCCTGACTGGTGCTGCAGCAACGGAAGACCATCATGAGGACTGCAGCCAGTACAGCGGCCTGCAACAAGGTCATCACACCAAAGCCAGACAATGCCACCATGCCAATCATGATGATTCCGGCCAAGAGGGTCTTCCTGCCACGTTTGGGTTCTATCTCCATATCAGCCAGAGAACATTCCAGGCCATGACGTTTGGCCAAAGCAAGAATCTGACCACGGTCACCTACGAAGACGAGGGCGTCACCGCCCAAAAGATAGTCATCTTCAGACACATGGCCATTCACCTCACCATCGAAACTGACAATGCCTTTGAGTTCCACTTGGTCTTTCAAATCAGCCAATCCGAGGACAGCCACAGACTGACCCACCAAGTGGCTACGAGCAGGCACCTTCAGTTCAACAGAGGCTCCCAGCACGTTCATCTGCTCGTCGGGAGATTGGCGAACAGGCAGCAACTTCTGCATGGCCAGCATGCTGAGAATGCCCACCGCCAGGCAGAAGAGGCCCACACCAGTCGTGGCAAAGATGCTGAGTTCAACGCCTGTCTGCTCCTGATACAAGCCCGATATAATCAGGTTGGGGGGTGTACCTATCAGGGTGCAGATGCCGCCCATGCCCGATGCGTAACTGAGAGGAATGAGGAGTTTAGAAGGGGCTATGCCCAGTTTGCGGCTCCATGTCTTGACCACACTGATGAAGAGTGCCACGACGGCGGTGTTGCTGAGGAAAGCACTCAGCAGAGCCGCTGGAGCCATCACACGCACGATGGCACTTGAAATGCTCTTCGGTGTGCCCATCAGATACTTGACAATCCAGTGCAGGACACCCGTATAGGTGAGTCCGGCAATGACAACAAACAGAATCAGCACATCCACTACACTGGAACTGCTGAAACCCGCAAAGGTATCTTTAGGCGAAAGGACTCCTGCCAAAAACAACACCATCGTGGAGACAAAGAAGACCGCCCATGTCTCTAACTTTGTCACAATCAAGGTGGTGAACATACCGAGAATAACCACAATGGTTATCCATGCACCGAGCGATAGTCCCCACCACTCGGTCTGAGAGACAAATTCTGCCAAATTCATACTTCTGTTTTTTAGTTAAATGATAGAAGTTAGGAGTTGCCATGCGGCTTGCTCCCTATGAGAAACCTACAGGACGGTCAACTCCTAACTCCTAACTCCCAACTACTTCCCATACCCCACGGGGTTGTTGATGACGGGAATTTGGTTCGTATTCAGTTTGAGGAGTGTCTGAATGGCCTTCTGGTCCATCGTGCCACGCGGCACGGTGCAGAGTCCGGCTGCCGAGCAGAAGAGGTTGATGTTTTGGCACACGATGCCCACATCGACACCTACCATCCACTGTGAGTGTTCGTTCTTGGCGCCAAACTTGTCGAAGTCGGCCACCATCACCAGGCTAACAGGAGCCGTCTTGGCGAAGTCTTGCCGACCGGCCACAATGTCGCGGTGGTCGCCCGTAGCCACTTGCGTGAGGCTGTGTGCCTGCGGATTGTAGAGCGACACGCCCTTGGCCGTGAATACGTAGAGGCGGATTTCCTGCTTGTTCATGGCCGTAGGAGCCGTCAGGTGTCCGTCGGGGCGATTCTTGCCCTGAGCGGCCCAGAGCAGGTCGCTGAGGTCTTGGTCGGAGAGGGGCTTGTTGCTATACTCGCGCACACTCTTACGCTGCTTGTAGGTTTCCATCACCGAGAGCGTCTTGCGCTGTATGTTGGGCTTGGGAAGGTTCCGAGTCTGGGCCATCGCTGCAATGCCCACAAGCAGCATGGTTGCTGCTAAAACTAAGTTTTTCATGTGTCTGTTGGAAAAAGTTAAACGTTAAGATTTTTTGAAATTCGTTGCAAAAGTAGTGAAAACTCTTGAAAAAGTCCTAACTTTGCAGCACATTTTTGTAGATATGGCAACTTTTTGGACAAAACGCAACGAAGACATCGAGGATGAAAAGACTGCAACGCCTTGGGGAGAACTGCTCGTGAAAGGCGAGAGAAACATTCCGCGCCGCCGTCGGCTCAAGGTGGCACTGTTCGACCTGGACGGCACGCTGGTCAATACCGAAGACCAGTACACCGTCTTCTGGGGAGCCACGGCTCGGAAGTACCGTCCCGATGTGCCCAGGCTCGAATACCTTATCAAGGGCACCACCCTCACCCAAATTTTCAGCACTTATTTCCCTGACCCTCAGTGGCAGAAGGACATCACCGAGGGACTGAATGCCTACGAAGCACAGATGAAGTATGCCTTCTACCCTGGCGCGCTTGAGTTTCTCCGCGACCTGAAGCGCAACGGGGTGAAGTGTGCCGTGGTGACCAGTTCCAACATTCCGAAGATGGAGAGCGTCCGTCGGCAAATTCCCGATTTCGACCGTCTGTTCGACCGTGTGTTCACCGCCGAGGACTTCACAGCCTCCAAGCCTGCTCCCGACTGCTATTTGCTGGGAGCCAAGACCTTCGGAGCCGACCTCGACGAGTGTGTGGTGTTCGAAGATGCCTACACAGGTCTGCAGGCTGGCATGGCTTCGGGCATCTTCACCATCGGACTGCCCACAGGCCACACGCGCCAAGACATCGAAGACCGATGCAACTACGTCCTCGACAGTTTTGAGGGCATGACTTTCGAGAAGATAACGCAGGTGCTGGAAGCATCTTGAAGTCGGTCTTCCCCCACCCTTTCATCTTTATTCTATCAGGCGTACCCCTCGGCTACGGCATGTCGTAGTCGAGGGGTACGGTCTATTGTAGTCGAGGGGTACGCTTCTGACTCATCTCTGCCACATACTGGCTGGGTGTCTTGCCTGTGTATTTGGCAAAAGCACGGCGGAAAGTGGACATCGAAGCAAATCCGCTTTGGCTGGCCACGTACTCAAAGGTGTATTCAGGATGCTCTGTGACGAGGGGGATGGCAGAGAGTTTGATGCGCAACTGGTTGATGTAGTCGTAGAAGGTCAGCCCCACCACCTGGCTCAGATAGTTGCTCACGTAGGTTCGGTTCGTGTTCAAGGCGACAGCCAGTTCTTGCAGCGTCAGGTCTGGATGCAGATAGAGCCTTTGCTCTTCCACCACCCTCTCCAGTTTGCCGCACGGAAGTGGGGGCGAGAGTGTCATGCCAACGTTTTCAGAGCCTGCATCAGACAGAAAAAGTCCTGTGGCAGGTTCCGCACAGCCTCCGCAGTCGGCCTCCAGCGCAGAATCTTTCTCTATCTTCAGAGGACGGAAACGCCAACTGTAGTGCAGCACGAGCAGCCAGAGGAGGATAATGCTGAGGTAATAGACAATGTCGGCCACCACAGAAGCGTAGAGCGACACGAACAGCCAAGCGAGTTGGCCCACAATGGAAAAAAGGAACACGGGGCGCAGCCACAACACATCGGTGCGGTCGATGTTGGAGTATTCGCGGCGCACATAGCGAAGATAGCGCTGCATCTTGACCCAACCCACAATGACGATGACCCATGCGTAGCACCACAAGAAGGCGGCGTAGGCATAGACCACCTCCGTGCTGGGCCACACGGCATAGCCCACGGTGAAGGCCAAGAATGGGAGCGCAGAGAGTCCGAGCCGCCTCCACGAAGTCCAGCCGGGAGTGACCACCTCGTGGATGAACACCATGTAGGAAAGGGCCGACCAACCGTCGATGATGAAAATCCATCGCAACACGTCCTCGCGATACATGCCAGGGAAAGTCGTGACAAGGTCTTTGGCACACCACACAGCCCACACGGCCATGATGATGCCCAACACGGTCTGGAAACGGGTGCGATGCCGATTCCAGAAAAGGATGTGCAGGGAAAAGATGGCGAAGAACGCGGTTGCTGCACCTATCAGAAATGCTGAAATATTCATATTGGCTACAAAGGTAAAGAAAATCCCACACAATCAACCGATTTCATCGGCACCGCATCCTCTTTTTTACGATTTGACGCACCTATTTTACGCTTTGAACGGTTTTTGTCGGGTTGACGGAGATATTTTGGATGGTTGAACCATCATCAAGTCGCGAACCTGCCGCTCTGCATCCCTTTTCATCCTATATTTGCAAAGCGACCCCAAGAGGAACTACCCTTTTTTATCATTCACTTAAAACCATCTAAATCATGAAGAGAAAAATTATTGCTTTGTACGCACTGCTGACCTTTAGCATGGCAGCGATGGCGCAGTCACAGCGCAACGTGGTGGGATACAACAAGGACAACAACACGCTCACCACCGTACACTACTACTATGGCAGCGTGGACAAGATTAACGTGGCAGGACGCACTCTGACCTCCATCGCACTGAACGGACAGGGACTCCCGACTGAAATGACAAACGACTATGCCACCATGACGTTCAGTTGGGCTGGCACACGGTCGGTGACCGTCACACAAACCATCAATGGGCAAACCAAGACCGACCAACTGAACATGCCCGACGGCGTGGTCATCGACTACCGCAACGAATACCAGAAGTACAAGCAGAACCCTTCCGCCATCGACAAAATCGACCGTTTCCTTGCAGGTGGAGGAGCCAAGTTGGTGGGAGGAATCATCGGCACGGTCATCGACATGCTGGACAATCCCATCGGGGCTTGCTTCGACCAGGCACTCGAAGCCGGCAAGGCCAGCGAGAAGTCCATCATCCCCATCAACGACCTGCAAGCCCTACAGATGGCATCCAACCTCAACAAGACGGTCGCCGACCGCATGAAGGACGCTGCCGTCAATGCCATCTTCGAGAACTACAAGGAGTGGACGAACGAATGGAGCGACATGGTGTATAAGTGGCAACTGGAGAAGTATCGCCAACAGAAGGCCGACAACCGCATCAGCCAAGAATGGCGGCTGGGAGTGGCTACAGCCCTGCTCGATAGGGGAAAGAGTCTGAAAGAAGTCAGCCAATTCATTCTGGATTTGGAACGGAGGAATGTGGCGTCTTCAGGCGGAAGTGCTAAAAGCGGAGGCAGTGCTGCCAGCAACGGAAGTGGCTCAAGTAGCGGAAGTGGTTCAAGTAGCGGAAGTGGTTCAGGAGATAGAGGTGGTTCGGATAACACACAAAAGCCTTCCCCTGATGCCCAGTTCGATGTTATCGGCTATGTCAAAAACCATTTCAAGAACAGCAAGCGCGGACTTCCCTCTGAGATTACTGCCGAATGGGTACGCTACAAAGTGTGGGGCTACCACAGGTTGGTGAACTATACTCTCAATCCCGACAAGAAGACCTACACCGAGCAGGTGATTATGGAAGGCGGAGAACATGACATGGACGAATATGACGACCCACACATCTATGTCAGTTTCAATGGCAACGGTTGGGGACTTGAACCCGCTCTCCACATTCCTTTGCCACCCAAGAAGAAATAGGAATCACACCGATACTCTTATGAACCACTATACTTATTTATAAACCTCTAAAATCATTTATCAACCTCTAAAATCATTCAATTATTTATTAACCACTAAAAAAATTAAAGACATGAAAACAATGAAGAATTTTCTCATTCTGGGTGCTGCAGCACTCATGGCAGGCTTGACATTCTCCGCATGCGGAGGGAGTGACAACAGCAATGGAGGCAGCGATGCAGCCAGCAACATCCCGACAGACGGCATCTTGGGCGAACTGCCTAAGGCCGTGGCTGATTTCGCGGCATCCGAAGCCGCTGCAAGTGCCAAGTACGAGGAGTTAAAACAGAGCGACCCCGACAAGGCATCGGAATTTTGGTCGGACTATCTGAGCCAGGGAAATGCCACTAAGTTTAAGAAGGAAACCATTCCTGCCATCGAGAAGACGCTGGAGGGTAAGGAAATCCCCACCGAACTGGCTGAAGGAATCCCTGCTAAGATAGAAAAGAACTTCACCCTCGACAACAAGCGCAATGCCTCGGCCTCTTTTGTGTTCACCGCCGGTGCCACAAACGACACCCCTGTCCTCCTCTATACAGCCGTGGCCTACGACTCTGACGGCAACGCCATCGACACAAGCAGCGGAACCAACTTCAGCGACTATCCCATCGCGGAGGGCAAATCATTCACGGCTAGTTTCTTCATCAGTCCCGACGACTACAACGCTGCCCAATGGGCCAAGTTGGCCAAGATTGTCATCATGGACAAGCAAAGCGACGCCTACAAGCAGGCAGATGAGCAAATCAAGGCCAACAAGAAAGCCTTCAAGAATTAAAGACACTTCCTTTTGCCTCTCCCTCTATGATGGGGGGAGGGGCTTTAACTTTTCTTCTTCACGGGGTCGCAAGTGAGGCCACAACCTAATTTCTTCAGAATCTTGCGATCGACCTCGCCGAGCATCACGGTGCTGTGCATCTGGCAACCACGGAGTTTGGGAAGTTGCTCAAGAGCACGGCGGCAGTTCTCGTCGTGCTGGGAGAGCACAGAGATGGCCACCAGCACCTCGTCGGTGTGCAGGCGCGGATTGTGGCCGCCCAGATATTCGGTCTTGGTCTTCTGGATGGGTTCTATCATGCTTTGCGGAATGAGTTTGACCTCATCGCCGATGCCTGCCAGGTGTTTCATCACGTTGAGCAACAGGGCTGCGCAACAGCCGAGCAGGTCGCCCGTCTTGGAGGTGATGATGGTGCCATCCTCCATCTGCATGGCGGCACAATGCACCCCTGTCTGGGCTTTCCGTTCGTTGGCGGCCACCGTGACACGTCGATAGGCAGTGGTGATTTTTGCCTGATTGAAAAGAAGTTGAATCTTGCTCACTTCATTCTCGTTGCAAGCACCATCAGCCAGTTTGTTGGTGGCATCGTAGTAGCGACGGATGATTTCGTCCTTGGAAGCCTCACAGCACACTTCGTCATCCGAGATGCAGAAGCCCACCATGTTCACTCCCATGTCGGTGGGCGACTTGTAGGGGTTCTCGCCGTAGATGCCTTCAAATAGGGCATTGAGCACAGGGAAAATCTCGATGTCGCGGTTGTAGTTGATGGCCACTTTGCCGTAGGCATCGAAGTGGAAGGGGTCTATCATGTTCACGTCGTTGAGGTCGGCGGTGGCAGCCTCATAGGCAATGTTGACTGGATGCTTCAGCGGGAGGCTCCACACGGGGAAGGTCTCGAACTTGGCATAGCCGGCACGGATGCCCCGTTTGTTTTCGCCATAGAGTTGGCTCAGACACACAGCCATCTTGCCGCTGCCAGGGCCGGGGGCGGTGACGATGACGAGTGGTCGGGTGGTCTCCACATAGTCGTTCTTGCCAAAGCCATCGTCGGAGGCAATCAGTTCCACGTTGTGGGGATAGCCGTCTATCAGATAATGGAAGTAGGACTTGATGCCCATGCGTTCCAGCCGATGGCGGAACTGGTCGGCAGCGCGCTGACCGTCGTAGTGGGTAATGACCACAGAGCCGACCATGAAGCCGCGCCCCATGAACTCGCCACGCAGCCGCAGCACGTCCTCGTCGTAAGTGATGCCCAGGTCGGCCCGCATCTTGTTCTTCTCAATGTCCTCGGCACTGATGACGATGACAATCTCCAGGCTGTCGCTCAACTGCTGAAACATTCTCAGTTTCGAGTCGGGTCTGAAACCCGGCAGCACACGCGAGGCATGGTGGTCGTCGAAGAGTTTGCCGCCCAACTCCAGATACAGTTTTCCGTCAAACTGGGCGATGCGCTCCCTGATGTGTTCCGACTGAATCTTCAGATACTTCTCGTTGTCAAATCCTATTTTCATAAGAGAGTTTTTTTAGTTTTCGGCTGCAAAGATAGCACAAGTTTACGACATGAACAAATATCTTTAGAAGAACGAACACGAACGGACGCGAATCATCGGCATTCTTCCATTTTTCCCACTTCTCTTTTCAAGCGATGCCACACCTGCATCGGCCCATGTCCGTCCTTCTACTGTTACGTTTGTAACACCCCCACTGTTACGTTTGTAACACTGCCACTGTTACAAGTGTAACACCGCCACTGTTACAAACGTAACACAAGGCAGTGTTACAACATGCCGCTCCTCTTGCTCCAGATGCAGCATGCCTTTTGGGGAAAGAACAAAGGAGAATGAGCAAAAAACGAATAAAAAAGCAAGGAAGGGGAATGTGGAAAGCGAAAAGTGGAACCTAAAATATAAAAAATGTTGTTTTGTTTGGTGATAAGGAAGAAATGGTGTATATTTGTGGCGAGTTTCAACCAAAGCATTAAAAACTATGCAGGGATTTTTAGATGCAGTTGTTCCGCCAGAGTCGAGCATGACATGGCTGGAAATGTATCAGAACCAGGACACTTGGATGCAGGTGTTCTGGGGATGTGCCATCGTAGGCTCGCTCATCTTCCTGGTGCAAATGGTGCTGACACTGATGGGCATGGACCACAGCGACATGGACGTCGATTTCGACGGTGCCGACACGATGGACCTGGGCGGCGGCATCTCGCTGTTCAGCATCAAGAACTTTGTCAACTTCATCGTGGGCTTCGGCTGGGGCGGTGTGTGCTTTGCCGATGCCATCGAGAACAAGTGGCTGCTCACGCTGGTGGCCGTGGCGGTGGGTGTTGGCTTCGTGCTGATGTTCTTCTTCATCAAGAAGCAGACCAAAAGGCTGGAACACAACGGAGCCTTCCGCATCGAAGACAGTGTGGGCAAGACGGTGGATGTCTATCTGCGCATCCCTGCCGGCAAGAGCGGAGCAGGCAAAGTGCAGGTGAGCCTGAACGGCTCAGTGCAGGAACTGGAAGCCCTGACCGAGGGCAACAGCATCCCGAGTGGGCAGAAGGTGAAGGTGGTGGGCGTGATAGACGGCAGCACGGTGCTGGTAGCCCCTAACCCCTCTGAGGGAGGATGACTCACGCGGTGTGTCCCCCACTTCTTCTGTCAGAAAAGAAAATTGTAATTTGTAAATCATCAAATAGTAAATTACTATGGTTTATCTCATTGTCATCGCGGTGGTCGTGGCCATCGTACTTTTAGTGTCCATCATCAACCGTTACAGACGGTGTCCGTCGGACAAAATTCTGGTAGTTTATGGAACCACAGGCAACCGAGGCTCGGCCAAGTGTGTGCACGGAGGCGGCACCTTCGTGTGGCCCATCATTCAGGACTATGCCTACCTGAGCCTCACCCCCATCAGCATCGATGCCAACCTGACCAACGCCCTCTCTCGCCAGAACATCCGCGTGGATGTGCCCTGCCGATTCACGGTGGGCATCTCGACTGACACCGAGAGCATGACAGCCGCCGCCGAGCGACTCTTAGGACTGACGGCCGGACAGATTCAGGAACTGGCTCGCGACATCCTCTTCGGCCAGTTGCGTCTGGTCATCGCCACCATGAGCATTGAGGAACTGAACAGCGACCGCGACAAGTTCCTCGACGCCATCTCCAGCAATGTGGAGGTGGAACTGAAGAAGATTGGCTTGCGCCTCATCAACGTGAACGTGACCGACATCAACGATGAGAGCGGTTACATCGAGGCGCTGGGTCAGGAAGCCGCCGCCAAGGCCATCAACGAAGCCAAGGTGCGTGTGGCCGAGCAGGAGAAGTTTGGCGAAATCGGCAAGGCCGAAGCCAACCGAGAGACACGTATCCGCACCGCCGAAGCCAACGCACAAGCCGTGCAGGGCGAGAACGAGGCCAAGGTGCAGATAGCCAACTCCGATGCCGACCGCCGCGAGCGCGAGGCCGAGGCACAGCGCAAGGCCATCGCTGCCGAGAAAGTGGCAGCCGCCAAGGCACTCGAAGAGGCTTATTCGGCAGAAGAGAAGGCCGAGGAAGCCCGTGCAAACCGCGAACGTGCCACGCAGAGCGCCAACGTGCTGGTGAGCCAGGAGATTGAGAAGAAACGCAAGATTATCGAGGCAGAAGCCGAAGCGGAGAAGATTCGCGTGAACGCCAAGGGCGAGGCCGATGCCGCCTATGCCAAGATGGAAGCCGAGGCAAGGGGTCTCTTCGAGATTCTGAGCCGTCAGGCACAGGGCTACGACAAGATGGTGCAGGCAGCCGGCGGCGATGCCAACAAAGCCTACATGCTCCTGCTCCTGGAGAAGTTGCCCGAACTGGTGAAGACACAGGTGGAAGCCGTGAAGGGCATCAACATCGACCATGTGACCGTTTGGGATTCAGGCAACTCAGCCGACGGAAAGGGCAGCACAGCCAACTTCCTGAGCGGACTGATGAAGAGCGTTCCCCCACTCCACGAACTCTTCGACCAGGCCGGTCTTGCCCTGCCCGAATATCTGGCCAAGAAGAAGGAGAACACCGAGGCACCAGCAGAGACCACGGCTGCAGAAGGCCCCATACCTCCCGCACCTCCCGTGCCGCGCAAGTGAAGAGGGAGAAATTGCCTGGACGAAAGTAATGAACAGAATGACCAAAAGAAAAAATAATCAGTGAAGAAATTACTCTACTTAGTGCTTACGGTGTGTGCCGTAAGCACTTCCGTGTTCATGATGACTGGCTGTGAGGACAAAGAAACCTACGCCAAACAAAAGGAGAAAGAGAAGAACGCCATCGGACGGTTCCTGCTCGACAATGACCAGGTGGGACGCATCAAGGTCATCAGCGAGCAGGATTTCTATGCTCAAGACAGCACGACAAACCTGGAAGAGAACGAGTTCGTGCTCTTCAACGAGGATGGTATCTACATGCAGATTGTGCGCCGAGGCACAGGACCCACGATGATAGAACTGGCGAAGGCGCGCCCCGACTCCACCGTCACACGGCCCCTGCTGTGCAAGTTCATCGAGTATGACATCGAGGGAGGCGACACCACAAGTTTGAACATTGGCCCATCGATGGCCAGCATCCACGACGAGATGATGTGTACCTACAGCCACTACAGCCGCAGTTACACAGCCTGGTACACCGTCGGCAAGATGAAGGAAAAGTACGGCTCCACCGTGCCCAAAGGCTGGCTCAAGCCCCTCAACTTCATCAGGCTGACCAAGGTGGCAGGCGAGGAAGCCAAGGTGCGCCTCATCGTGCCCCACACCTCAGGCACCAACAACGCCTCGGGCTATGTGCTTCCCTTCTACTACGAAATCACCTACCAGATACCTCCAAACTATTAGTTTTCAGCAACAAAAACTTAGTAACTAATCATACCGAAGATGAGTCTCATTAAATCAATTTCCGGCATCCGTGGCACCATTGGTGGACGTGCCGGCGAGGGACTGAATCCCCTCGACATCGTGAAGTTCACAAGTGCCTATGCCACGCTGATTCGCCGCACCACAAAGGTGCAGAGCAACAAAATCGTGGTGGGCCGCGATGCCCGCATCTCAGGCGAGATGGTCAAGAACGTGGTGTGCGGAACCCTCATGGGCATGGGTTTCGACGTGGTCAACATCGGCCTCGCCTCCACTCCCACCACCGAAGTGGCCGTGACGATGGAAGGTGCCTGTGGCGGCATCATCATCACCGCCAGCCACAACCCACGCCACTGGAACGCCCTCAAACTCCTCAACGAGAAAGGCGAGTTCCTCAATGCCGCTGAAGGTAACGAGGTGCTGAAAATAGCCGAAGCCGAAGACTTCGACTATGCCGATGTCGATGCACTCGGCCACTACACCGAGGACAACTCCTACGACCAAAAGCACATCGACCTCGTGCTGGGGCTCGACCTCGTCGATGTGCCAGCCATCAAGAAGCAGGGCTTCCGTGTGGCCTTCGACAGCATCAACTCCGTGGGCGGCATCATCCTGCCCAAACTCTTCAAGGCTCTGGGCGTGGAAGACGTGACTCCGCTCTATGGCGACCCCTCCGGCGACTTCCAGCACAACCCTGAGCCGCTGGAGAAGAACCTCGGCGACATCATGGGCCTCATGGCCAAAGGTGGCAAAGACGTGGGCTTCGTGGTGGACCCCGATGTAGATAGACTCGCTTTTATCTGCGAAGACGGCACCATGTATGGCGAGGAATACACGCTCGTCACCGTGGCTGACTACATCCTGAAGCACACGCCCGGCAACACCGTGAGCAACCTCTCCTCCACCCGTGCCCTGCGCGACGTGACCCGCAAGTATGGTCAGCAGTACAACGCCGCCGCTGTAGGCGAGGTGAACGTGGTGACGAAGATGAAGGAGACCCACACCGTCATCGGCGGCGAAGGCAACGGCGGCGTCATCTATCCCGCTGCCCACTATGGCCGCGATGCGCTCGTGGGCATCGCCCTCTTCCTCAGCCACTTGGCACATGAGCGCGAGGCACAGCCCGGACTCACTGTCAGCCAACTCCGCGCCACCTATCCCAACTATGCCATCGCCAAGAACCGCATCGACCTCGATGCCTCCACCGACGTGGATGCCATCCTCGCCAAGGTCAAGGCCATGTACACCGGCCAGCCCGGCACCGAGGTGAACGACATCGACGGCGTGAAGATTGACTTCCCCGACAAGTGGGTGCATCTGCGCAAGTCCAACACCGAACCCATCATCCGCGTCTATTCCGAGGCCGCCACGATGGAAGCCGCCGACGAGATTGGCAAAAAAATCATGGACGTGGTATATTCGATGAAATAAGCAGTGCCTATAAATAAACAGAGCCACTGATAAACAGAGCCACAGAAATAGCAAAGCCCTCATTTTATATAAATAAAAGAAACGCTCTCAACGAGGGCGTTTTTTTGTTGCTCTGCAGCCTCCCTTTCGCCTTCTTTCACATGAAAGAAAGTCATGTATCATGGACAAAAGAAAATGCAACAAGAAGATGGGTAAGCGACAAGTTTTCTCAGTAACTTTGTAGCGACAATCAAAAACAGAAAAATGAAACATTTTCTCTTGACAGTGGCGATAGCAGCCACTACAGCAGGAAGTGCATACGCACAGAACGGCCCCACGATGGGCTGGAGTTCATGGAACACTTACGGAGTGAACATCAACGAGAACCTGATACGCACACAAGCCGACGCAATGGTGTCGAAAGGCTTGCTGAGTGTAGGTTTCAACCACATCAACATCGACGACGGTTACTTTGGCGGACGCGATGCAAAGACTGGCCAACTGCTCATCCATCCCATCCGCTTCCCCAACGGACTGAAAGGGCTGGTGGAGTACATCCACGGCAAGGGTCTGAAAGCCGGCATATACAGCGATGCCGGACGCAACACTTGCGGCAGCATGTTCAATGGCGATGCCATCGGCAAGGGAGTCGGCCTTTATGAACACGACCAGCAGGATGCCGACTTCTTCTTCAAGGAGTTGGGCTTCGACTTCATCAAGGTGGATTTCTGCGGCGGTTCATGGTATCACAACGAGGACCACTTGGTGTTGGACGAAAAGGCGCGCTACACAGCCATCGCACAGGCCATCAAGAACACCGGGCGAACGGATGTACGCATGAACGCCTGCCGATGGGCTTATCCGGGCACA
Organism: Prevotellaceae bacterium UBA4359; assembly: GCA_002393555.1. Taxonomy (GTDB): domain Bacteria; phylum Bacteroidota; class Bacteroidia; order Bacteroidales; family Bacteroidaceae; genus Minthosoma. The sequence continues at coordinate 25,552 of DGSP01000012.1, read as the reverse complement.
TGGGTTGACGATGCCGCTTTCTCCTGGCGCACCACAGGCGACATCAACTGCAGTTGGGAGTCGGTGAAAGGCATTCTGGCTGAAAATCTCTACCTGTCGGCCTACAGCAGCGAGGGGAATTTCAACGACATGGACATGCTCGAAGTGGGGCGTTCGTTGAAACCCGAAGAGGACAAGACGCACTTCGGCATGTGGTGCATCATGAACTCACCCCTGCTGATTGGATGCGACCTCTCCAACATCGATAACAAGGCACTTCTCCTGCTCCGCAACAAGGAACTCATTGCCCTCAACCAAGACCCGCTCTTTCAGCAAGCATACGTGGCCGGGCTGACGAACGGATGCCACATTTTGGTGAAGGACATCGAGACGAAGTATGGCAACAAGAGAGCCTTTGCCGTCTATAACCCCAACGACGAGCAGAAGAAGGTCACCGTGAAATTCAAGGACATAGACCTCGGAGGGAAGGTGAAACTGAGAGACGTGTTCATGAAGATGGACGTGGAAGGTGAATTGACGGAACAATATGAGGTGAGTGTGCCTGCTCATGGCACTCGCATCTATGTGGCCGAAGCCGAAACACGTCTGGAGCGCACTCGCTACGAGGCCGAAACGGGCTACATCAGCGACTATCAGGAAATCAAGAACAATGTGGCTGAGAAGACAGGCGTTTATGAAGCCGCGCCCAACTGTTCTGGAGGCTACAAGGCTGGCTATTTAGGCTATGGCGCGAAGAACGACCTCCAATGGCGCGAAGTTCATGCCCAAGGAGGCGAGTACAAACTCACCATCGCCTTCCTCAGCGGCGAAAACCGCAACATCACCATCGAGGTGAACGGTAAGAAGGTCAGCACCCTCTCCTGCAACTCGGGCGGTTGGGGCACCGTAGGCAAGAAGACCACAACCATCCATCTGGAACCGGGAGACAACCAAATCCGCCTCTACAACACCAGTAACTGGATGCCCGACATCGACTACATCGACCTGGAATGCACCACCCCGACCGCCATCAACAGCATACAGGCTCCCCCTTCAGGCCATGAAACCACCTACAACCTGCAAGGACACCCTGTCAACCCTCAGGAAGCACATGGTGTCATCATTAGAAAAGGGAAGAAGTTGCTGAAGAAGTAAGCACTTCTCTCGGTTCTTCCCTTTTCATCTTCACTACAACAACCGACTGATTACGGGGAGGGGCACTTCATTCGCCCCAGCCCAGAGCCGAAGCACCCAGCACGGCGGCATTGGCGTTCATCAGACCACTGATGAGGAACTTGGCCTTGCCCTTGAAGATGGGCATGACGTGCTGGTTGTAGGCTTCTTCGATAGGCTTCATGATGAGGTCGCCAGCCTTGCAGAGGCCGCCGAAGAAGATGAAGGCTTCGGGCGAGGAGAAAGCAGCAAAGTCGGCACAAGCCTCGCCGAGCATCTTGCCCGTGAACTGGAAGATTTCGTTGGCCACCTCATCGCCCTTGGATGCAGCGATGGAGACATCGAACGATTCGAGTTGGTCGGCAGGCTTATTGCGAAGGAGGGAGGGGCGGTCGGTGTTGGCCAGAATTTCGCGAGCCGTGCGGGCCACGCCTGTAGCCGAGCAGTAAGCCTCCAGACAGCCCTTGCGGCCACATCCGCAGGTGCGGCCTTTCTCTCCGCGCACCATCGTCACATGGCCCAGTTCGCCGGCAAAGCCGTCGTGGCCATAGACGAGTTGTCCGTTGATGACGATGCCCGAACCCACGCCCGTGCCGAGGGTGATGACGATGAAGTTCTTCATGCCACGGGCTGCTCCGTAGGCCATCTCGCCCATTGCTGCCGCATTGGCATCGTTGGTGAGACGAACAGGCAGCCCGTTGAGTTGGTCGGAAAACATCTGGGCCAGCGGCACGATGCCCTCATGAGCCCACGAAAGGTTGGGGGCGAACTCGATGGAACCACTGTAGTAGTTGCCGTTGGGTGCGCCGATGCCCATGCCCGCAATGTTGCCGATGCCGCCCACCTGCTCGATGAGGGGGCGGAGACACAGTGTGCCAGCCTCCACAAAGTCCTCAGCCGTCTTGTAAGCCTGAGTCTTGATGCTGTTCTCCGCAATCATCTGTCCGCGCGCATCCACGATGCCGAAGACGGTGTTGGTGCCGCCAAGGTCAACACCAATCACAAAAGGTTTCTGAGTATCCATAGTTTTTTATGCTTTTAGAAAGTTTTGTGGGCAAAGTTAGCCTTTTTCCCGATAAGAAACACTATCTTTGCAAAACAAATTCACCCTCAATCAACAGAATCGATGAAAAAGTTTGCACTTCTTATGCTTGGAATCTTTTCCTTTTTAGCGGCTCAAGCCCAGCAACCAGCGTTCGACATCGACTTGTGGCCCAACGGGTTGCCCAACAGCAACGGTATCGACAAGACACAACCGTTTGACGACAAGAAGCAGAACTTCAAGCCCTCCATCCGCGTGTTTCTGCCCGAAGCAGGGAAAGCAACGGGCAGAGCGGTGGTGTGCTGCCCCGGCGGCGGCTACAGCCACTTGGCCACAGACCATGAGGGCTATGCGTGGGCACCGTTCTTCAACGAGCGTGGCATCGCGCTCATCGTGCTGAAATACAGAATGCCGCATGGCCACACGGATGTGCCCATCAGCGATGCGAAGGAGGCTCTCCGAGTGGTGAGGGAGAATGCGCAGAAGTGGAACATCGACCCTCGGAAAGTGGGCATCATGGGGTCGTCGGCAGGCGGACATCTGGCCTCGACCGTGGCCACCCACAGCGACTCGCTCACCGCGCCGGCCTTTCAGATTCTGTTCTACCCAGTGGTGACTTTCGACTATAAGTACACGCACAAGGGGAGCCGTCATGGCCTCATCGGCGAACAAGCCACGCAGGAGATGGTGGACCTGTATAGCAACGAGAAGCAGGTGACAGCACAGACGCCTCCTGCCATCATGCTGCTGAGCGACGACGACCGTGTGGTGCCTTCGCCCAACAGTGTGAACTACTATCTGGCCCTGAAGCAGCATGGCATCAAGGCCACGATGCACATCTATCCTTCGGGCGGCCACGGCTGGGGCAGCCGCGAGAACTTCAAGTATCACAAGGAGATGATGAGCGACCTGAGTGCCTGGCTGGAAACAGTGAAATGAGGCCATAAGATTGCACATCCGCTGGCCGCATGCAGCGGCCAACGACTCGGAACAACCACACACGCGCTTCCGCCTGAACGACGGGAGCGCGTGTCTTCTTGTAACACTTTTCAAGCAGGAAGTGTTACAAGTGTAACATCGCCAGTGTTACAAGTGTAACACCGCCACTGTTACAAGTGTAACACTGGCACTGTTACAAACGCAACACTGACGCTATCGCAGCCGCAGCACACCCGGTCGGAGGAAAGTTGAAATTATTCTGTGGAAATCGCTCGATAATTCGTGAGAAATGTGTACCTTTGCACACTAAAACGAAAAGAACTACTGTTTTCTATGATAGTACAAGCAATGCCTCAGATACCTACGCTGAATTTTCAGGACTGGATGCAGAACGTGGGTGTGCTGGAGGAGATGATGAAGGGCTTCCTGATAGGGGTGCTGGCCTCGGCACCGATGGGTCCTGTGGGCATTCTGACCGTGCAGCGCACCCTGAACAAGGGGCGCTGGGAGGGTTTTGCCACGGGCATCGGCGCCAGCATCAGCGACATTCTCTATGCCATCATCACGGGTTACTTCATGTATCTGGTGGTCGATATCATCGAGGACCCCATCATCGCCCTGTGGATTAAGGTGATAGGTTCTGTGCTGCTGTTTGCCTTTGGTGCCTACACGTTCAGGAGCATCCCGAAGCAGAAAGTTGTAGATAGGGAATCGCCTGTGGAGACGAAGAACCGACTGACGGGGTTTGTCATCAGCGGCTTTGCCATCACGGTGTCCAACCCGCTGATTATCCTCCTGTTCGTGGCTCTCTACGGCCAGTTCACCTTCATCTTGGCAGGCAACTGGCTGGTGCAGACGGTGGGATATATCTTCATTGTGGTGGGTGCCTTGGCATGGTGGTTTGGCCTCACTTGGCTGGTCGATAAGGTGAGAGCACGATTCAGCAACCAGGTGATTTGGCGCATCAACCGCATCATCGGCATCACGGTGATGGTGGTGAGTGCCATCATGATTGTGTATGCGCTGACCGGGCACACGTTCCACTATATCCCATTCGGGAAAGACCCTGGATTTCAACTATTTGAATAAATGTATATAGCAGAGCAACTGAAGAAGAAGAGCGTGGCAGAGTACCTGTTGTACATGTGGCAGGTGGAGGACACGCTACGCGCTTTCGGTCTGGATGCCGACCGAATGGCAGCAGAGTATATTCCGCAGTTTGGACTGGACAAGGAGAAGAGCGAAGCCATGAAGGAGTGGTATGAGAACCTCATCCAGATGATGCGAGAGGAAGGTGTGACGGAGAAAGGGCATCTGCAGGTGAACAAGAACATCCTCATCTTGCTGACCGACCTGCATGCCCAGTTGCTCAAGTCGAGCAAGCACCCGTTCTACTCGGCAGCCTACTACAAGGCCCTGCCATTCATTGTGGAACTGAGGGCAAAAAGTGCGGACAGCCAGGAGAAGGGAGAGATTGAGAACTGTTTCGACGCGCTCTATGGCACGATGCTACTGAGGGCGCAGAAGAAGGAAATCTCGGCAGAAACCGCCACGGCGATGGACAACATCGCCAAATTCATCGGCATGCTGAGCGAGTACTACAAGAAGGACAAGGCGGGAGAGTTGGAATTTTAACCAAAGGAATAGTTATAAATATGAGAATTTTAGTGACTGGATGCAACGGACAACTCGGTAATGAGATGCAGTTGCTGGCAAAGAAGAACCCTCAGCATGAGTATTTCTTCACCGATGTAGTGATACCTGAAGGCTCTGTGGCACAGAGACTTGACATCACCAACGAGGCCGAAGTGGAGGCTTTTGTGGAAAAGAACAGCATTGACTGTATCGTGAACTGTGCAGCATTCACGGCTGTGGATAAGGCGGAGAGCAGCGAGGAACTGTGCAATCTGCTGAACAACATCGCCCCGGGCTATCTGGCCAAAGCGGTGGGCAAGCGAGGAGGAAGCATGGTGCAGGTGAGCACCGACTATGTCTTTGACGGCACAAGCCACAAGCCTGTGACGGAAGAGCAGCCGACTTGCCCCAACTCTGTGTATGGTCGCACGAAACTGGCAGGCGAGGAAAGCGTGAAGGCGAACTGCAAGCAGTACCTCATCATCCGCACCGCTTGGCTCTACTCCACGTTCGGCAACAACTTTGTGAAGACGATGCTGCGGCTGGGCAAGGAGAAGACGGAACTGGGTGTCATCTTCGACCAAGTGGGCACTCCGACATACGCCCGCGACTTGGCTGTGGCCATCTTTGCCGCCATCAACCAGGGCATTGTGCCAGGCATCTACCACTTCTCGAACGAAGGCGTCATTTCGTGGTACGACTTCACGAAGGCCATCCACCGCATTGCTGGCATCACCACCTGCCACGTGAAGCCACTGCACACAGCCGAGTACCCCACCCCGGCGGCACGTCCCCACTACTCGGTGCTGGACAAGACTAAGATTAAGAATACATATAACATCGAAATTCCCTACTGGGAAGAGAGTTTGAGAGAGTGCATCGAGCGGCTTTGAGCCGTTCAGTGCGCCCTCTCTTTTTGATTGAACATGACTGAAATAGAAAGAAGACGAACATTTGCGATTATCTCGCACCCCGATGCGGGCAAGACCACACTGACGGAGAAACTGCTGCTGTTTGGCGGCCAGATTCAGGTGGCTGGTGCCGTGAAGAGTAACAAAATCAAGAAGACGGCCACCTCGGACTGGATGGAGATTGAGAAACAGCGTGGTATCTCGGTGAGCACCTCGGTGATGGAGTTTGACTATCTGCCACCTTCGGCCGACCCATCCCTACCACCCTACAAGGTGAACATCCTCGACACACCGGGCCACCAAGACTTTGCGGAAGACACGTTCCGCACACTGACTGCGGTGGATTCGGCCATCATCGTCATCGACGGAGCAAAGGGCGTGGAGGCACAGACGAGGAAACTGATGACCGTCTGCCGCATGCGGAAAACCCCTGTCATCGTGTTTATCAACAAGATGGACCGCGAGGGCAAAGACCCGTTCGACCTCTTGGACGAGGTGGAGAGCGAACTGCAAATCAAGGTGCGGCCGCTCTCCTGGCCTATCAACCAGGGAGCCAGATTCAAGGGAGTGTATAATATCTATGAGGAGAACCTCAACCTCTTCACACCCAACAAGCAGATGGTGACGGAGAAGGTGAACGTGGATATTCACTCGAAGGAACTGGACGAGCAGGTGGGTGAGCAGGATGCGGAGAAACTGCGGGAGGACCTGGAGATGATTGACGGTGTGTATGACCCTTTCGATGTGCAGACCTACTTGGAGGCTGATGTGGCACCCGTCTTCTTTGGTTCGGCCTTGAACAACTTCGGTGTGCAGGAACTGCTGGATTGTTTTGTGGAGATTGCCCCCAATCCTCGCCCAACAACAGCAGAAGAACGAATGGTGCAACCCGAAGAACCGAAGTTCACGGGCTTCATCTTCAAGATTACTGCCAACATCGACCCCAACCACCGCTCCTGCACGGCTTTCTGCAAGGTCTGCTCGGGCAAGTTCGTGAGGAATGCTCCCTATCTGCACGTGAGGAACGGTAAGACAGTCCGTTTCTCCAGCCCCACACAGTTCATGGCGCAACGCAAGAGCACCATCGACGAGGCTTATCCGGGCGACATCGTCGGCCTGCCCGACAACGGCATCTTCAAGATAGGCGACACACTGACCGAGGGAGAGCAGTTGCACTTCAAAGGCTTGCCTAGTTTCTCGCCCGAGATGTTCAAGTATATTGAGAATGCCGACCCGATGAAGACAAAGCAGTTGGAGAAAGGCATCAATCAGTTGATGGACGAAGGTGTGGCACAGTTGTTCGTCAACCAGTTCAACAATCGGAAAATCATCGGAACGGTGGGACAGTTGCAGTTTGAGGTGATTCAGTATCGCCTTGAGAACGAATACAACGCCAAGTGCAAGTGGGAACCCATCAGCCTGTATAAAGCCTGCTGGATAGAGAGCGACGACGATGCCGAACTGGAGGCTTTCAAGAAGCGGAAATACCAGTATATGGCAAAAGACAAAGAGGGAAGAGATGTCTTTCTTGCTGACAGCAACTACGTGTTGCAGATGGCACAGCAGGACTTCAAGCACATCAAGTTCCACTTCACCAGCGAGTTCTAACCAGCCCATGCGCTGGGCGTCTTTCATTTTTCATGGAACAAAGAGAAGCATTTTATGTTACAGGACGAAGTAAAGAAAGCCATTGAAGTGATGAAGGTGGGAGGGGTCATCCTCTACCCGACCGACACGGTGTGGGGCATCGGCTGCGATGCCACCAACGAGGAAGCCGTGAGAAAGGTGTTTGAAATCAAGAAACGCGAGGACAGCAAGGCACTCATCTGTCTGGTCGATAGCGACGTGCGTCTGCAACGCTATGTGCGGAACGTGGCCGATGTCACTTGGGACATGATAGAGTTGAGCGACAAGCCCCTCACGGTCATCTTCGACCATGTGACCGGGCTGGCTCCCAGCGTGATAGCCGAAGACGGCAGTGCCGGCATCCGCATCACAAAGGAAGAGTTCAGCAAGGAACTCTGCTTCCGATTCCAGAAGCCCATCGTGAGCACCAGTGCCAACATCAGCGGCGAGCCAACACCACAGACCTTCGACGACATCAGCGACGACATCAAGAATGCCGTTGACTATGTGGTGAAGTACAGCCGTCAGAGCCGCGAGAAGCACAAGCCCAGCAGCATCATCAAGATAAACGCCAACGGGCAGTTCACCATCATCCGAGAGTAGAAACGAAGCAACAGCATAACGAGACAAGGAAAAAAACTGAACATCATGAACCTCATTGGGATAAGGCGCAAAGAAATCAGGTTCCTCAATGCCATCACCGAATGGCTGAAAGGCGACCACACAGAAAAGCAAGTCATCTTGATGATTAGTTTCTTCGTTGGTGTGTTTACAGGGCTGACGGCCTTTGTGCTGAAGTCGCTCATCGAGGAAATCAAGCATCTGCTCACATCGGGCTTTGCTGCCGGACATCCCAACTTGCTCTACCTCGTCTTTCCCGGTGTCGGCATCCTCCTCTCGCTGCTGTTCGTGACCTACATCGTGCGGGGCGACATCAGCCATGGCGTGACCAAGATACTCTATGCCATGTCGCGAGGCCGGAGCCGCATCAAGTCCCACAACCGTTGGTCGAGCGTCATCGCCAGTGCCATCACCATTGGCTTCGGCGGTTCGGTCGGAGCCGAGGCACCCATTGTCCTGACAGGTGCCGCCTGGGGGTCCGACTTCGGCAAACGTTTTCACTTGCCCCCAAAGACCCTGATGCTCCTGGTGGGCTGCGGCGCGGCAGGTGCCGTGTCGGGCGTGTTCAAGGCCCCCATTGCCGGCCTTGTGTTCGTGCTCGAAGTGCTGATGCTCGACCTGAGTTTCTCCTCCCTCCTTCCTCTCCTCGTCACCAGCATCACCTCCGTCTGCGTGTCCTATGCCTTTTACGGCACAGAGCCGCTCTTCGACTTCAGCCTCCACAAAGCCTTCACCATCGACATCATCCCTGGCTGCATCGTCTTGGGCATCGCCTGTGGACTCGTCAGCCTCTACTTCACCCGTGCCATGAACTGGTTCGAGGGTCTGTTTGGCAAAATCAAGAACAAAGCCTACAAGTTCATGCTCGGTGCCGGGGTGCTGGGTGTGCTGATTTATTTCTTCCCCATCATGTATGGCGAAGGCTACGATGTCATCAATCAACTCATCAACGACGCTTCGGAACGAGACATCATGCACAACACCCTCTTCTACAACGACGAGGGCAGCATCCTTCTCTATCTGGGTTTAGTGCTCATTTTCAAGGTCTTTGCCACCACAGCCACCAATGGCGGAGGCGGTTGCGGCGGAGTGTTCGCCCCCAGCCTCTTCCTCGGCTGCATCGCCGGCTTCATCTTCGCCAATCTTTGGGACATGGCTTTTGGTCTGATGGCCGACAACACCTGCTATCTTTCTCCCAAGAACTGCGGACTCTACGGCATGGCAGGCCTCATGTCGGGCGTGATGCACGCACCACTTACAGGCATCTTCCTCATTGCCGAACTCACTGGCGGCTACGACCTCTTCGTGCCGCTGATGATTGTCTCGGCCGTGTCCTATCTCACCATCAACATCTTTGAACCCCACAGCATCTACGCCATGCGACTGGCGCGCCGGGGCCAACTGCTCACCCACGACAAGGACAGCGCCATCCTCACCGTCCTCAACCTCGAGTCGCTCATTGAGAAAGACTACAAGACCGTCACCCCCGACCTGCCTTTCGGCAAGTTCATCGCCATCATAGCCAAATCACACCGCAACATCTTCCCCGTGGTGGGAGCAAGCGGCAAGTTCTTAGGAGTCGTCACCCTCGACTCGGTGCGCCTCTACATGTTCCGCCCCGAACTCTATCGGCAATACACCGTGGGCACCTTCATGAAAGACCCGCCCGCCGTACTTATGGCCAACGACTCGCCCAAGGTGGCCCTGCAGAAATTCAAGGAAACCAAAGCGTGGAACCTCCCCGTGGTGGACGAGGACAACCTCTACATCGGCTTCATCTCACGCTCCGGCCTCTTCACCAGTTATCGGGAGACATTGCTCAAGTTCAGTCAGGAATAGGAAGGTTGAGAGTTAAGAGTTGAGAGTTGAGAGTTGAGAGTTGAGGGTTGAGGGTTAAGAGTTGACAAACAAAAAAAGGATATTTATGACAAAAGAAGACCTCAGAATCATCTATATGGGCACTCCCGACTTTGCCGTGGAGAGCCTCCGAGCCTTAGTCGAAGGCGGCTACAACGTCGTGGCCGTGGTCACCATGCCCGACAAGCCCATGGGCCGTCATGGCAGCGTTCTCCAGCCCAGTCCCGTCAAGCAATTCGCCGTAGAGCATGGGCTGAAAGTGCTGCAGCCAGAGAAACTGAAAGACCCCGCTTTCGTGGAGGAACTGCGAGCACTGAAAGCCGACCTTCAGATAGTGGTGGCTTTCCGCATGCTGCCCGAGGTCGTGTGGAGCATGCCCCCACTCGGCACCTTCAACGCCCATGCCAGCCTGCTGCCCAAGTATCGCGGTGCAGCCCCCATCAACTGGGCAGTCATCAATGGCGAGACCGAAACCGGCATCACCACCTTCTTCCTGAAACACGAGATTGACACAGGCGACATCATCCAGCAGGTGCGCATCCCCATTGCCGAAACCGACAACGTGGAGACCGTACACGACAGGCTCATGGCGCTCAGCGGCAAACTCGTCACCGAGACCGTCGATAACATCCTGGCAGGCACCGTCACCTCCATCCCCCAAGCCCACTTCAAGGACGTGCCACTCACCCCTGCCCCAAAAATCTTCCGCGAAACCTGCCGCATCGACTGGCACCAGCCCACCCGGCAAGTCTATAACTTCATCCGAGGCCTCAGCCCCTATCCTGCTGCATGGACCACGCTGAACGGCAAGTCGGTCAAGATATACGAAGCCGAAAAAGACACCGCCACCCCCACCGCACAACCCGGCACACTGCTCTCCGACGGCAAGACATACCTCCGCGCCGCCACTGCCGACGGATGGCTCCACATCAAGGTGCTGCAACTTGAAGGAAAGAAGAAAATGCCCGTCACCGACCTGCTCAGAGGCTTAAAGTTAGAAAAAGACGCACTTTTTGTGTGAAAAATTTGCTTTTTTCAAATAAATGCAGTTACTTTGCAACATCAAACATTAAAAAACCTAAATATTAACACTCTAAAAACTCTTTTGCCTATCGAGAAAACATTACGCTAAATCAAACACTAAGCATAATGAAGAAATTGCAGGAACTCGCTGACGAAACACTGGTCAGCCTGTATCAGGAAGGCAATAATAGCGCATTCGACATCTTGTTGAAGCGTTACGAGAGTAAGGTTTTTTCCTATCTCCTCTATTCCGTAAAAAACCAAGAACTGGCCGAAGACCTCTTTCAGGACGTCTTCGTCAAGATGGTGGTGCGCATCAAGAACGGCCAATACACCGAAAACGGAAAATTCTCTTCGTGGATGATGCGCATCGTCCACAACCACCTCATCGACCACTACCGCACCACCCCATCCGAACGCATCATCTCTAACGACGAGTCGGAAGTTGACCTCTTCAACAATGCCGACATCGCCGTGAACGAAAACCGCGAGCAGGAAATGATAGACCAGCAGACCCTCTCCGAAGTGCGCGGACTCATCGCCAAACTGCCCGACGCACAGCGCGAAGTCCTCCTCATGCGCGTGTATGACGAACTCTCCTTCAAGGAAATCGCACAAAAAACCAACTGCAGCATCAACACCGCCCTGGGACGCATGCGCTACGCCATCCTCAACCTCCGCCACATGGCAGCCGAGCAGGGCATCAGCATGGCATCATAAAAACACAACCCAACCACACACATCCATTCCACCACAAAACAGGGAAACGATGAAGCCCAATCCGCCTCGCCGTTTCCCTGTCTTTTTCGTTTCCGCTGCCACCCTACGTGCAACGCCGTTGCATATTCAATTTGTACGTCACACAATATGCAATAGCAACGGCGTTACATATACAAATTGCACGGAGTTCCACCGCGAGCGGCAGTGACTGTCCACAAACACTGAAAACAAAAAAACCTGCCAGACAAAAGTCTTGCAGGTCCAATTCTCTCTTAGGCATCTTAGCCCAAGAAGTTGTCAATCGCCCTTGATTACTTAACAACTGCAGAATCAGCGGCAGTAGTGTCAGCAGACACAGTGTCAGCAGTAGTGTCCTCTACAACAGGAGCAGCAGTAGTGTCAACAGCAGTAGTGTCAACAGCAGGAGCAGCCTTCTTGTCGCAAGATACGAATGATACAGATGCAGTGAGAGCGATAGCAGCAACGGCTGCAAAAACCAACTTCTTCATAATTTCTTTTACTTTTAATTTGTTAAACAATCAATTTGCTTTCAAAACCGATGCAAAGGTACGCACTTTTAAGATACGTTATCCATCCAAGCGTCTTTTTTTTCCGTTTTCAAGAAAAAAAAACCTTTTTAAGACAAAAACAAAACAATTTATTTCCGTTTTAGTATATTTGTGTACGTACACAAGTGCATCACCACAATCAGAGCGAATAAAACAAGTAAAAACAAATAAAAACAGGTTCTTCTTGGTTGTGATGGCAAAATGTTGTGGACGAAGAAATGGTTTTTATTTGTTTTCATCGGTTTTTATTTGTTTTTTTCAAAGTGACATTCAGTCACTTTACACGTCCGCCGAAGGCGTAATTCTTACATCGAACTCACGTAATAATTAGTAATTAATAATGAATGAGACCCTGTCTTCCACACCTTGCGAGGAGGCTCTTCCAGAGTCGCGGATGAGTCTCTTCCACAGAGTCACGAGGGGCAGTGGAAGAGAGTCACGTGACTCTGTGGAGTAGAGTCTGATGAGGTAACGGCGAAGCCCTTATGGAAAGTAACCGTAAAAGCCGGACTGACGTTAAATAAGGCCTCACACTTGCATGAGGTCGGACATGATGTCGTTGGAGACGAAAAGACCTTGGCGCGTGAGGCGGAGTGTGTTGCCGGACAGAGCGAGGCGACCTGAGCGAAGGTGAGGCTGGGCATTTTGCAGGCAATAGCGAAGTGAGGCCGTGCCAAAACGCTGTTCCAACAGAGTGAGATTGAGACCTTGCGATGTGCGCAATCCTGTGAAGACAAACTCGTCATATCGCTCATTTTCTGTCAGTTGTTCCTCCACAAGAGGTTCGCCTGCCAAATAAGAAGCCAAGGAATCGGCGTTGTAGTGGCGGTTCCGACCATCGTAGGAGTGTGCACCAGCCCCCACTCCCAAGTATGGCACACCCTGCCAATAGCCCGAATTGTGCCGCGACTCCTTGCCCGGAAGAGCAAAATTGCTGATTTCGTAGTGGCGAAAACTTGCTGCGGAGAGTGTATCTATCAAGTATTCATACATTTGCAAGGAAGCCTCCTCGTCCAGTTCCGCAATGATGCCTGCTTCAAGCATCTGCTGCAAGCGAGTTCCTTCTTCATACATCAGCGAATAGGCCGAGATGTGCTGAACGCCCAGCGACAAGGCTTTCTGCACATCGCACTTCCAGTCGTCCAGAGTCTGCATCGGAAATCCGAACATCAAATCGATGCTGATGTTCTGGAAACCTGCCTGCACTGCCGAACGGACGGCATCGACGGCCTGGCGAGCCGAATGGCGACGGTGGAGAAAAGCCAAACGGGCATCGTCGAATGTCTGCACTCCCATGCTCAACCGATTCACCCCAAGTGACTTCAAGTCATGCAGGAAGTCAGGAGTCAAGTCGTCGGGGTTGCCTTCCAGAGTCACCTCCGCCCCCTCGCGTACATTATATATATTATAGATAGCGTCCAAGATGCGCCCCGTCTGCGCCAGCGGCAAGACGGAGGGGGTGCCGCCCCCCAGATAGATGGTGTCGATAGGCTCGCCTGCCAGATAGTGCCGACGGCGTTTCAGTTCTTCCACCACCGCATCCACATAGACGGAGCGTTTCTCCAAAGAGGTGGTGGAGAAGAATCCGCAATAGACACAACGGGACTTGCAGAAGGGAATATGTGCATAAATGCCAGCCATCAAGTTGCAAAAATACTCATTATTTGCTTAATAAAGATGAAAAGTGTTGAATAACATAAGTTTTTTTCGCTTCATAAGAAGAAAATGTTGTAATTTTATGCCGTTTTTTGAAACAGTCTATACAATCCATAAAAACTAACCTACCTATGAAAGTTTACCAAACCAACGAAATCAAGAACATTGCCTTGCTTGGCAATGACGGTGCCGGTAAGACTACTCTTACCGAAGCACTCCTGTATGAAGCCGGCATCATCAGCCGTCGTGGTCGCATCACTGCCAAGAACACGGTGAGCGACTATTTTCCTGTAGAACAAGAGTATGGCTACAGTGTCTTCTCCACGGTTTTCCATGTGGAATGGAACGGAAAGAAACTGAACATCATCGACTGCCCCGGTGCCGACGACTTTGTGGGTGCTGCCATGACAGCCCTGCATGTGACTGACACGGCCCTGTTGCTCATCAACGGACAGTATGGACCCGAAGTGGGCACACAGAACCACTTCCGCTACACCGAGAAACTGGGCAAGCCTGTCATCTTCCTCGTCAACCAACTCGACTCCGAGAAGTGCGACTACCATCAGGTGCTCGACAGCCTCATCAGCATCTACGGCTCCAAGGTGGTGCCCATCCAGTATCCACTGAACGAAGGCCCCAACTTCAACTCCCTCATCGACGTGCTGCTCATGAAGAAGTATTCATGGAAGCCCGAAGGTGGTGAACCCATCATCGAAGACATCCCAGCCGAAGAGATGGAAAAGGCCATGGAAATGCACCGCGCACTGGTGGAGGCTGCTGCCGAAAACGACGAAGGCTTGATGGAAAAGTTCTTCGAGACAGAGGCACTGACCGAAGACGAACTGCGTCTGGGCATCCGTCGCGGTCTTGCCACCCGCAGCATGTTCCCGGTGTTCTGCGTGTGTGCCACCAAGGACATGGGCGTTCGCCGTCTCATGGAGTTCCTCGGCAATGTGGTTCCGTTTGTGGATGAGATGCCTCAGGTACACAACACTCGCGGCGAAGAGGTAAAGCCAGACCCCAATGCACCCACGTCACTCTACTTCTTCAAGACTGCCAACGAGCCACACATCGGTGGTGTGCAGTACTTCAAGGTGATGTCGGGCAAGGTGCACGAAGGCGACGACCTGACCAACACCGACCGTGGTTCGAAAGAGCGCATCGCACAGATTTTCGCTTGTGCCGGAGCCAACCGCATCAAGGTGGAAGAACTGGTGGCAGGCGACATCGGCTGCACCGTGAAGTTGAAAGACGTGCGCACTGGCAACACGCTGGCTGGCAAGGACTGTGAAAACCGCTTCAACTTCGTCAAATATCCTGACCCCAAGTACATCCGTGCCGTCAAGGCCGAGAACGAGAGCGACACCGAGAAGATGGTGGCCGCCATCCAGAAGATGTCGCAGGAAGACCCGACCTGGATTCTGGAACAGTCGAAGGAACTGAAGCAGACCCTCGTGAAGGGTCAGGGCGAGTTCCACCTGCGCACCCTGAAATGGCGCATGGAAAACAACGAGAAAATCAAGATTCTCTTCGAAGAGCCCAAGATTCCATATCGCGAGACCATCACGAAGGCTGCTCGTGCCGACTATCGCCACAAGAAGCAGTCGGGCGGTGCAGGTCAGTTTGGCGAGGTTCACCTCATCGTGGAACCATACTACGACGGCATGCCCGACCCCACCTCCTACAAGTTTGGCAACCAGGAGTTTAAGATTAACGCCAAGAGCAAAGAGGAAATCGACCTCGAATGGGGCGGAAAACTCGTGTTCATCAACTCGGTGGTGGGCGGAGCCATCGACACCCGCTTCATGCCTGCCATCCTTAAGGGCATCATGAGCCGCATGGAGCAAGGCCCACTCACAGGGTCGTATGCCCGCGATGTTCGCGTGGTGGTCTATGACGGCAAGATGCACCCGGTTGATTCCAACGAACTCTCGTTCATGCTGGCTGGTCGTCACGCATTCTCCGACGCCTTCAAGGCCGCTGGGCCCAAGTTGCTCGAACCCATCTACGACGTGGAAGTGTTCGTGCCCAGCGACAAGATGGGCGACGTGATGAGCGACCTGCAGGGCCGCCGAGGCATGATTATTGGCAGCGAGAGCGAGAACGGCTACGAGAAACTCATTGCGAAAGTGCCACTGAAGAGCCTCTCCAGTTACTCCACCACCCTCAGTTCCATCACGGGCGGACGCGCCAGTTTCATCATGAAGTTCGCTTCCTACGAGTTGGTTCCGACCGACATCCAGCAGCAACTGATGAAGGAGTTCGAGGAGCAGAACAAGGACGAGGATTAAAAGCCGAATCTTCTATATGCACAAGGGAAATCTCCCAACACCAACAAGGGAGATTTCCCTATACACACAAGGGGATGTGCCAGTTCGACACATCCCCTTGCCTTTTCTTTCTCATTCTTTCGTGTCAGTGAGGCTTCTGTTGCTTTTGTGTATATTCTTCATAAGTCACAAAAGCAGCCCCCTCCTGTTTGAACATGCGGATGACTTCGCGCAACCGTTCCACCAGAGCCTCGCCGCTGTTGCGCTTGATGATGAACGGAATCTTCAATCCATGCAGTTCCTTCAGCGGATAAAACTCCCAGGGGTGATTATAGACGACGAACTGGCCGTCGTGTCTCCATGTCCATCGCACCCAACTCTTGTAGAGCCACAAGGGCAAGTTGTGGAGGGAGAGCCAGAACAGCGGGAAGCGGAACCAAGGGGTGACAGAGGCGGGAATCTGCAACACTTTTCCTCGCCAAAACGGAGTGCGAGGTTCCGAGATGTGCATATAACGCCCAGGGATGAAGGCTGGATTGAGGCTTGAGTTGTAGTGATAGCCCAGACGCTCCAGTTCTTCGTCCGAAACGGGAAACATTCGAGGCTGACGATAGCCGTTCACCTTCCGTCCCGTCATGGCTTCCAACTGTTGCTTCGACTTGCCCCAATCTTCGGGCTGAGGATGCAGGTGGTTACATCCATGAGAGGCCACTTCATGCCCTTCGTTCAGGATGCGCTCCATGATTTCTGGCGCATGGGTGGCGAAGTTAGTGGTGCAGAAGAAGGTGGCGCGAACTCCCTCCTGCTTCAGCAGGTCGAGGATGCGTCCGACACCATGCACCGACACCGCCATGCCTTGCCCTATCGGGTCATACTCCACCCCATGTTCGCAGGGCAAATCGAACTCTTCTGTGTCAAAACTCAGCAGTATCATCGTACCATCCTCCTATAATCATGTGTCAGCAGTTCCCACATTTCCACAAACCAAATCAGCGTGACCGGCAATGCCTTCAACGCATAGCGCACCATGATGACTTTTCTGAACTCGCGAGGGAACAGGTCGGTGGAACTCAGACTGGTCAATATCAGGGCAAACACCATCAGGGCAATCTCCCATTTGCCTCGCTTCCACGGGGCAGCAGTGTACCAAATCACCACACCCACCATCGCAATGATGTAGCCGTATGCTTCCGTGCTGGTGCTCAGAAGGCAGATGCAGATGAGGGCAGACGAAAGCATGGTCTCCCTGAAGGCAAGGTGCTGATACTGACTCTTCCGCAGCAAAGGTGTGAAGAAGAGCAGCGCGCAAGGCACAAACACCCAGAGGTCCGAATAAGTGGTGCATCCGCTGAAGTTGCGCACCAAGCCCAGAAGCGAGATGTTCTGCTTGGTCTCAAACAGCAGGTTGTGGTCATTCTTCACCGCCAAAGCCTTCATCCATTCCACATATTCGCCACAAGTGAACTCAAACCCAAACATCAGCATGGGCAGCACGGCAAAGAAAATCATCCACACCACCCATGTCCAGACGAAACGCCCCTTGTGCTTCGAGAAGAAGAAGAACAGCAGCCCGACCACACCAAACAGTTTGGTCATCGTGCCCATGGCAATGAAGAACGTGGCCCAATGGTCCTGTTCCCTCTCCACCAGCATGAAACTGAGCAGAATGCCCGACACCACCAGCGTGTTCAGTTCCGCGTCCAGCACACAGTTCAAGACCTCCTGCGCACAAAACCAGAAGATGAACACTTGCTGGTATTTCGTCATCCACGACAGACGCACCGTGAAGAACAGGAAGAACGTGATGAAAAGTTCCCAAATCACCACTCCGACCCAGTCGTTCATCAGCGAGAAAGGCATAATCAGCGAGGCAAACGTGGGGCCATAGAGAAAATAGTTCGTGTCTTCCACATACAGCGGATAGAGCGGCATGTTCGCCCAAGCATGGTCGAACGAGTGGGTGAAAATCAGATAGTCGGCATCGATGCTGCCGCTATGCACAATCTTGTAGATACAAAACAACGCCACCAGCCCCCACAGTGCCGCCAGTGTGCGATAGTCGCTCAGCCAAGGCTGCTTGAAAAACTTCTCAATTTTGGTATTCATAAGTAACTATACAAAGTTTTAAGTGAAAAGTGGAAAGTGAAAAGTGAAGAGTGAAAAGTGAAAAATCTAAGTAACCCGCCGTTCGGCTTGTTGGCTTTTCATTTGCAAAAGTAACTTAGATTTTTCACTCTTCACTTATATATCCTCCTCTCCCCATTGTAACTGCTCACAAAATAGCCGGGGCGACGTTTCGACTCGTTGAACACCCGGGCCAGGTATTCCCCTATCACACCGATGCAAATCAGTTGGGCACCTCCCAGAAAGAGCACCGTCACCATGATGGTCGGATAGCCCGCCACGGGTTCGCCATACACGTTGGTCACAATGATGATATAGATGAGATAGAGGAAGGCACACAGGGAAATTACCCCCCCCAACACACTGGCCAGCCTGAGTGGTGCCGTCGTGTAGGCCATGATGCCATTCAGCGCCAAGTTCATCAAGGCCCTGTAACTCCACTTCGACTCACCAGCCTGACGTTCCTGCTGCTGATAGAAGATGCCCTTCTTTCTGAATCCTATCCACGAATACATGCCCTTCGTGTTCCGCTCCACCTCGCGCATCTGCTTCAGTGCCTCCACACATGAACGGTCGAGCAGACGGAAATCGCCCGTATCCTTCTGTATCGGCACACGGGTGAACATCTGCAGCAACTGATAATACCATTGCGACGTCTTCCGCTTCATCCACGTCTCCTTCGACCCCTGCCGCGTGGCATACACATCGTCATATCCTTCCTCCCACCAGTGCAACATTTCAGGAATAGCATCGACAGGATGCTGCATGTCAAAGTCCATGATAATCAGCGCGTCGCCTTTCACATAGTCAAAACCCGCCATCATCGCCAACTCTTTCCCATAGTTGCGCGACAAGTCGATGTAGTTCCAATGGGCAGGATCTTCTCTGTGCAGCCGAACCATCTGCTGCAACGTGTGGTCGGTCGAACCATCGTTCACCATCAGAAACTCCCATTCATAACCGGGATTCTCCTCCAGAACCCGCTTCATGCACTGCTCCAACACGGGAAATGAAGCCTCCTCATTGTAAGCGGGAAGCAAAATCGTTACCTTTTTCATCTCTTTTCTTATTTCTATACACGAAACGCAATATCAGGAAATTCGTGGGCACAGCCACCATCAGCACCAGCACAGGAGCCAGCAGACGGTGAACGCCCCACTGGGTCAGCAAGTGGAACAGCACCACATGAATCAGATAATTCACCGCATGGCTTCCGCTGAACCCCAGCAGCCTCATCCACGTGGGACGGGCATGGAAGGTCCAGTAGCACGTCATGAAATAGTTATAAATGAACGAAACCACATAGCCCACCGAATAGGCTATGTCTATCTGAATCAACTGCATCGCCAGCACATACACGCCATAATGAATGCCGGCCGACACACCGCCATTCACACAAAACCGCAAGAACTGCCACAACTTAGCATGTCTCTTCCCTTCTGTCATTCAAAATCTCAATACAATTTCTGAAATCTTGTGCAAAGTTAAGCAAAAAGAATGACTCGTCGGAGAAAGAAGAGAAAATATTGCGAAAACACTTGGAGGGAATTATAAAATTCTTTATTTTTGCACAATAACTCTACTCTTTACTATTCATCAACACCGAAAAGCCCATGAAATACTGTTCACAATGCGGTGCCCAACTCTCTGACGATGCGAAGTTTTGCCACCAATGTGGTACAGCCGTGCCACCACCTGCACCACCATCCGTGCCACCACCTGCACCTGTGCCATCGCCTGCTGTGCCATCGCCAGCACCACCAGCCCCACCATCACCCCCCAAGAAACGAAAAACCCACCCACGAAGGTCTATCGACAACGAGACCCTGATGCAGGGCATACAACTCTGTGCCGATGGCAAATACCGCTGGATTTACCCCTTCAACATGTGGACCAACCCCACCATTCTCTTCCTTATCTACAAGATATTCTTCTGGATTTTCGTCGGCATCGGCCTGATGATTCTACTGCTGACATGGAACACCATCGAATGGGGAAATACCGAAAAGATGTGGGACGACACATGGCCCTTCCTCGCCTTCTTCGGTTTCTTCTGCATACTCATCTTACTCGCCTATGCCCTCGTGGCAGGCATGTATGGCGGCAAATACACCATCCTCTTCACGATGGACGAGCGTGGCATCAATCACGAACAGATACCCGAACAAGCCGCCAAGGCACGGATGTTGGGAGCCATCACCGCCGCAGTAGGAGCAGCCGTTGGCAAGCCGAGCATGGTGGGCCTGGGTGCCAGCAGTGCCGCCCGCACCTCCATGTACTCCGACTTCGCCAAAGTGCGCAGCGTGAAACGCGGCCGATGGGGCAACGTCATCAAAATCAGAGAAATCCTCTCCAACAACCAAGTCTATGTCCGCAACGAGGACTTCGATTTCGTCTATAACTACATTAGGGAACATTGCCCAAGAGTAAAGTAGCCATCGGTATTCGTCCTCAATTGGGTTCGTAACAACAAATGCGTTATTTTTGCAAACATCTTTTACGCCAAAACCTCGACAACACATGAAAACAATACGTTTTTTCAGCAGTTACCTATGGGCTATAGGAACTATCGTGACGGCAACACTTCTGGCGGACTGTTGCCCCAACAAACCCGAGACAGAAGAAGACACAGAAGAGCAGGACTCTTTGTGGGTGGCAACGGCTGAAGTGACGATGCCAGAAGACAGGGCCGGGTCCCAACTGACTTTCACCATCAACGGCATTCCGTTCACGATGATTCGTGTGGAGGGCGACAGTGTCACAACTTTCTACATAGGAGAGACAGAGGTGACGCAAGAACTGTGGAAGGCGGTGATGGACAAAGTGGACTTTGAGACGAACCCTCCCGAATTTGAAGGGGTGTCCCAAAGGGATTACATAGGTTCTCAGCGTCCCATGTGCTTTGTGAACTGGTATGCCTGCCAGCAGTTCACCAACAGACTGAATAAGGCGACGGGATGCACCTTCCGCCTGCCCACCGAAGCGGAGTGGGAGTTTGCGGCAAAAGGCGGTAAAAGTTCCAAAGGTTATCTGTACAGTGGCAGCAATGATATTGACAAGGTAGCATGGTACGATGGGAACACAGGCGGCAAAGGCAGTTGTGACGTGAAGACCAAAGCACCCAACGAACTGGGTCTGTACGACATGAGCGGAAACGTGAGTGAGTGGGTGAGCGACGAGTGGGATGATGCCTACCACACCGACACACCCATTTCCTGGCGCATCGTCCGCGGTGGAAGTTGGTTTGACCAAGAGGAAGGATGCCGTGTATCATCCCGCGAAGGGGAGGACGAGGAAGCAAGCTTCGACACTGTAGGTTTCCGCCTCGCCCTTGAAGTACGTTAAATCAGTCACTCAATATGAACATGAAAACATTACATAAACTTTTTGGGGGGATTGCCCTGCTGATGATACCGCTGGGCATGGCTGCAGAAAATCTCAATGAAACCGTGTCAACATTAAGCGAAACCTGGGATGGGAAAAAAGCCATTGCAACATGGCAATATTCCGTCCAAGGCGCCTACGACATTCAACTTACAAAAAAAGGAGAAGAAGAAGACTGGGGTGAACATAACTTTTACAGGTATTATCGTGGATATGTAAAAAAGAATGCACACCTTACACTCAAGTTCCAATGTATGGGACTCAGTGGAGAAACCAAACCCTACTACGAACTGCTCTTTGCTTCAATCTATACATATCCAATTTACAACGACACACAACGTGCGGGTAGTAACAATGGCACTATCGATGATACAAAAAACATTTGGGAGGGCCTTCCTTCCGTTACGAGGTCGTTTGATGTCAGATTAGACACAGCCACCTGTCATTCCCTCAAAAGTTGGGAAGAATTTGACAGTTTGGAGATCATATTCCAGACGGGCTCGACAGAGGCCCCTAATTATAATTACAATGACGATCATTCTGGCAGACCGATGAAGTACGGAAAGCTGTATGTTCGTGTCATATTGTATGTGCAAGGCACAGATGAGGATAATTCTAATGTCCACGTGGAAGAAAAGCATGATGCATGGGGGCAAGAGGGGGTGTGGCAGTTTGCCATCCCAGCCAGTGTTATCCTTGGCATGTTGGGTTACACGCTGACCAAGGGGAAGAGGAAAGGGAAAGATGAAGAGGACAAGCAAAAGTATCCCGACCCGCGCGAGATGCACATCTACAAGGATTTTGGCGACACGCTCATTGCGGGAGATGCACCCAAGCAGGTCTTTGCCAAGATTGTGCGCAAGAAGAATGATGGAAACGAGGTGACTGACTCTGCCATGACCAGCCTCATCACCATCACGCCTGGCGACCAATACTTGCAAGTGCGCGATGGGGGCATGTACGGCGAATGGCGCACGGCGTGGATTTCCGCACCTGACACGGGTAATGTGCCAGACGAGGGCATCGTGGATTTCTATATGGGCAATGCAGGAGGCTCCTATACGAACCATCTGCACTTCAAGGTGGATGCTGGCGAGGTGCTCTTCGGACAGGACAACCTCACTCTGCCGGCACGCTATGAGAAGGAGGTGCGTCTGCCCTTCTTGGTGGTGGGCATGGACGACAGCCAAAAAGAAATTGAGGCAAGCATCCTCGACTCGACTGGCAAACCAACCACGAACTACGACTTGAAGATAGAATGGAACGAGAAGGAGCAACTCTACTATGCCATCATCCATGACAAGGTGCTGGACGAGACAAAGGACAAGGGTGTGCCTGGCAAGTACCAGAACTACACGCTCCGCATCAAAGGACAGCACAAAGGTGGCAAGCCCATCGAGGGTTATTTGCCCATCTACCGCTACTACATGGGCTTGGTATTCGAGGCAAAGGACGTAAAGTGCTTCATCGAAGAATACAGCCCAATGAACCACTTCTCCAACCGCTTCATCGCCAGACAGAACGACGGCAAGCAGTATGTGCCTGCGGAAACGAAAACACACCTGAAGTTCTACGACTACGACGAGGAAGAGCACAAGATTTTGGTTTACTGCCCCGTGCCGTGCGACTTCAGCATCAAGGCAATAGACGAGAGCAAGCAGGAGATGGTGGACAAACTCGCCCTCCATCTCGAAGTGAGAGGTGGGGCTGGCGAAGTGACTGAGGACAGAGACTCACAAGGCACATTCTGCCTGTTGCGTTGCTGCCGTGCCGTGCTCGATGCACCTAACCGTCTGGGGGCCATCATCAAGGTGAGCGTGATGCACAACGGCAAGAAAGTGACTTGCGAGCAGAAGGTGCGCCTTTGTTCACAGCCTTTGCGTACATACGCCACCGACGCAGCATGGAACGATGGCATCAAGCAGGATAACCGCGTGAGGGAGCAACTCGAGCACATCGAGGCTGAAATCTACAAGCGGCACATGGTCAACAACCTCTTCCCGCTGATCAAGTACATCCACTTCGTGCTCGAAGGGTATAGCGATGAATTTGGCTACGACCCCAAGACGGTTCGCACCATCTTCACGACCTATACCGACGTGATGACAGGACGAAAGATGGGTGCCAATGCCGAACCACCCAAACCGCTCACGCTGGCCGATGACTTCCAGATGTTCTGCGTGGCATGGTTCCAAACTGCCAAGAAGACGAACGAGGACATGGGCTTCCTGACTCGCCTCTTCGTAGGCGTATGCACCTTGGGCTGTGCCGACGTGGTGTTCACGGCAGTGGAGATCGTCGATAACATGTATGAATATGTGGATAAGGGTGGCGACAGCGTGTGGGGCTGCTTCTGTGTGGGTGCGAAGGTGGCTGTGAGAGAGTACCTTATGGAGAAGGCGATGAACAAGGGCATGGAGAAGCTGGGCAAGGTGGCGAAGGAAGCAGGTCTCACTCCAGATAACATGAAGAAGGCATTGGGCGAGATGGTGGATGACATTAAGAATCCGTTCAGCACCAGTTCGAAGGGAGGTATCTTGAAACGAGCTGCCAGCAACAGCAAAGCGGCTGGCAAACGGGCTGCGGCAAATGCTGACAATGTGCTCAAACGTTCGGGCAAACACACCAAGGGACTCAAGGGAGAAAGCCTCGACGATGCCGTCAGCTTCGGCAAGGCAAGAGCCAAGCAGAACATGGAAGACCTCCGTTCTGTTTGCGAACTCTGCGACATGAACCCATCGCCCGAAAACCTCAAACTCAAAAAAGACCTCATTCTGAAATGCCAGAGCGACAAGCAGACGATGTATTTGCTCAAGAATACAGATGACGAGTTCACAGCGGTACGCAAGGAGTTCAACAACACGATGGAGAAAATCTACAAGGACACGGACGATGCGGTGCTGAGCAGGTTGAAGGCTGAGTATGGCGGTGAAATCAAAGTGGGCAACGCCTCCTCGTCAAGCAAGGCGAAACTGAAGAGTGGGCAAACCATCACCTACGACCGTGACATCACCTACTACCGCAAGAATGCCCAAGGAGATTGGGTGGCCATCAACGATCAAGATCACATCGAGAAACTGTATAGGGATGCATTCCAGGAGAAAGCGACGGGCATCAAGAAGACAAGCACTTCCGACCTCAACAAACTCGCAAAGGAAGGTGTCGATATTAACAAGTATCAGAAGATGGAAGAAGGACTCGCCAGCAAGTACGGCACCAAGATGGACCAGACAAACGTGCAGGACGTGCTCCATCACTCCGAAAGTTATGGCGAAGACTTGCAACGCGCCCTCGACCCGAAGTTGCACAAGGAGGCTTTGGTCAATCCCAACAAGGTGGGCGATGCCGTCACCTTCAAGGGGAAGGAGCGTTTTGCCCGTGGCGAGGCTTTGCTAAAAGAAGCCGAACTGCTCACAGACCCTGTCGAGAAACTTGCTAAGCAGAGCGATGCTATCGGCGAGATGCTGGAAGGTTGCCGACAGCAGGTGAAGGTGTTCGACAACTTCGTTGACTCGCGCGACATCGCCCGCATTGACATCAACGGTGTGTCAAAAATCTCCGACAACCTCCGCGCCGCCATCGAGGTGATGCGCACCGCCGAGAAGGGGACTACCACCCTCGGACAAATCGACACTGCCCTCGCCGCCCTCGGCTACACTCGCGACATGGTGGCAGAAGAGATGGGCGATGTGGTCAGAGCCATCGGATAACCGAACCACGTGCTGAGCGACCAGCTCACGCGCCAGTCAAAAACCCATTATGAATTAAAAATTATCAATTAAACATACCATGACATTCTGTACAAAATGCGGTAAACCGCTTGCACCCGGACAAAAATTCTGCACCAACTGTGGCCAGAAGGTGCCTGTAACGATTGCTACACCACCGCAGCAACCTGTACAAAGGGTTGCACCTCCGCCACCTGTGCAACAAGCAACACCTCCACCTCCACCGGTGCAAAAGACGATGCCTGCACCACCACCGGTGCAAAAGACGATGCCTCCACCACCACCGGTGCAAAAG
>DGSP01000060.1:42183-43282 GCA_002393555.1 Prevotellaceae bacterium UBA4359 | reverse complement strand
TTGTTGAAAAAAGCATCCGAAACTTGAGTTAGGTTAGTCTATATTCGATACAAAGGTGGAGAAAAGGAACGAAATCTTAAAAAAGAATGTCAGAAAAAGTGACGTCAGTGCACGTCAATGCCGTCAAACTCCAGTTCGGAGATGACGGTGTCCTGATACTTCGTGCCGGGATAGACCTCCACAATCTCGAAGCGGAGCCGCCAAGCGGGCTTGTTGGCATCGTGGTAGCCGAAGGGGCCAAACTGCTCAAGGTCAAACACCTGCATGCCGCGCGCGTTCTGCAGTTCGAGCAGGCAGATGGGCTTGCCCAAGTAATAGACTTTCATGAGTTTAGGGCGCGAGTTGGCTTCCCATGCGGCTTTTGTCTTCACATGACCGGGCAGAATCTTCACCCCCGTCACCCGTGGGCAGTTGCCGGCAAACTCATACTCCAGCCATTCGCCTTCGCCCTGTCCGGCCACACCCTCGGCCCACACCGTCTCGTGGTCGAAGTCGTGGGCATTCTTCGGCAGGTAGTTGAACTTGCCCTGCGCCTTCAGGTGGCTGGAGGCGGTGACGCGCTGCACCTCGCCGCCGCAATACCAACTGCACTTGCCCGAGTAGAGTTCGTCCAGCACAGGGTTTTCCGACAGTTCTTCATAGCGTTCCCACATGTTTTGGGGCAGGTCGGCATCTTCGTTCGAGGCCTGCTCGTTGAGCGATTTCCACTCTTCCATCTTGGCATCGGTGGGCATGAGCCAGACCTGGCTGGGCTTCACGGTGGGCAGATTCTTTGCCGAGTTGGGATTTTGTCCCTGCACCTGCACCGACAGTCCAGCCAGCGCGAGTGCCACAGTCAAGAGTTTCTTTCTCATAGGCTTTGTTTAGTTTTTTAATGGATGTTTGGGTGATTCGGTTGCAAATGTACAAAAAATCTGGAAAACAATGATGAACTACGATGAAAAATGATGAACTATGGTGAATAATGATGAAAAAGGGGAGGAGGAGAAGGAGGAGGGGGAGGACATACCTCCTCCTGCAAGCGTGACAAATTACAAACCAAATTTGTCGCGCCGCAAGTGGCATCTCTTTGGTATAAGAGACGTTTTAATGATACGCC
>DGSP01000060.1:30195-41998 GCA_002393555.1 Prevotellaceae bacterium UBA4359 | reverse complement strand
TTTCTTCGTCCGCCGAAGGCGTAATTTTTTACACTGAACTCACGTCAGTGGAGGGGAGAGGGAGAAGGGAAGAAGGGTGGAGGAAAAGAGGCGAGAAGGGTGGGGGAGAGGGTGTTTCCAACCCAGTTTTGTCACGGCGGAAAGGGCTGTGGGGAGGTTGGAAATGAGGGGGGAGAGGGGGAGGAAGAGGCTGTTACAACACATTTTTGTCACTCTATTCAACCCAAATTTGTCACGAAATTCAAGTGTACGATGAACAGGATGAGGACAAATGGCTGAAAAAGAATGGATTAGAGTGCGGAAGAAGAGGGAGGAGGGGAGGGAAGCGTGACAAATTCCCATCAGAAGAGCGAAAGGGGGCGTGTGGTGTAAATGGGTGATTATAAGTAGATTAGAGGGGAGAGCAGGGTGTGACAAAAACCAAACGAGGCGGAAGAAGGAGGCCTTTTTGTGACAAATTCCCAATAAATGTACCCTAAAAATGACACATCCAGTTCTTTTTTGAGGGAAAAGAAAGAATCCTTCTTTTTGAAGTAATAAGAAGAATAGGGGAATAGGCGGTTGTGTAAGTGGCTGAAAAACAGGGGATGATGTGTGGTGTGCGTGACAAATTCCCATCAGGAGGGTGACAAACACCCAACGTGGAGGGGACAAATTCTCAAGTGAGGTGTGACAAATTCCATGGAGAGGGGAGGGGGGAGTGTGACAAAAACCAAACGCGGAGGTGGGGATGTGACGAAAACCAAAGAGGGGCGTGACAAATTCCCATGTGGGGGGAGGAGGAAGGAGAAAGGAGGAGGGGGAGGGGAGGGCAGCGACAAAGTCGCAGCACACTCAACACGGGGGACGGGGAGAGGACGAGGGAAGAAAGAAGAAGGGGGGACAGAGGAAGGGAGGAAGAGGGGAAGAAGAGGGGGAAAAGGGGGGACGAGGGGGGAGGGGTTAATACATTTTTGTCGCAAGGAGGGGGGAGGGAAGTGGCAGTTGGGGGAGGGAGGGAGGTTTTTTGTGGGGAAAAAGTGGAGAAAAGGGGGAAATGTTTTGGGGGTAGGGAAAATCTTTGCATCTTTGCATGGAAAATTGTGAAAAAGTATCATGGAAAAGGAAACGGAAAAGGCGAAAGAGAAGGATGTGGCTGTTTCCAGCGGGAAAACCGCTGGACGCAGGAGTGCTGATGGTGGGAAAGCCGCTGGAGGCAGGGGTGTGATGGTGGCGAAGAGCGGGAAGGCGGCGCAGAAGACGAAGGCGGCGCAGGAGGAGACGATTATGAAGAACTTGCCGCAGAATGTGGAGTGGATTAAACAGCCGTATGCGCTGTCGGTGATGCGGGGCGACTTGTCGCTGACGCAGACGCACATCATGGTGGAGTTGATGGGGGCTTTGCAGGTGAAAATCAATGACTTCATTGCTCACATGGGCGAGGAGGGGAATGCGGTGTTCAAGGAGGAGGACTTCAACGAGGATGGGGTGGCGCATGTGGATGTGAGTCTGGCGGCGGTGTCGAACCGTCCTGACTACTACAGCGATGTGGAGCAGATGGCTTACAGGCTGATGACGGCCACCATCAAGAAGCCGGAGAAGATTGAGGGTCAGCGGATGATGAAGTTGAGCCATGTGTTCGACTCTATCAGTGTGCCGTTCGAGGACAATGAGCGGGGTCGGCGCAAGGGGTTCATCCGTTTTTATTTCAACCGTGAGCAGGCGAGGGACATCTTCACGTTCACGCGCTACAGCAAGTATATCAAGGCGGTGGCGCGCAATTCGTCGAGCCAATACACGAGCCGCCTCTACATGATTATCACGGCCTACAAGTCGTTTGGGCGTTGGGTGGTGGACTATTCGGAGTTGCGCAAGATTCTGGGTTTCCTGGCCTATGAGGAGGGCGAGGATGGCCAGTGGGACTGGGTGGAGAAGAAATACACGGAGTACAGGCAGTTCAAGCGTCGTGTGCTGAAGACGGCGGCTGACGAGTTGCGCCAGTTGGCGGAGAGCGGCGAGGCGGACTGCTACTTCGACTTCCACGAGGTCTATCCGGCGGGGAAGAAGAGCGGCACGCCGGAGAAGATTGTGTTTGTCATCACGGTGAGCGACCTGGGCAAGCAGCAGAGCCAGTCGTCGTCGAACGCGCGCAAACTCATGGCGGTGGAGGAGACGCTCAGGCAGGACTTCGGGTTCCATGCTTCGGAGTTGCGGCAGTTGGTGCAGCGTGTGAACGACGAGAACATCGATGTGTTTGTGGCCAAGATGAACGAGACGACGGCCTACATGGCCCGTGAGGCGTCGAAGGTGAAGGACCGCAAGAAGTATCTCTTCACGGCCTTGCGCAATGTGCTGGACGACTTTGAGGAGGCGGCTGCCGAGGAGATTCTGGAGGAGTTGCCGCTCTTTGCCCAGGCCGGGGCGGAGAAGCGCAAGCAGCATCTGGCGGCTCAGCAGGCACGGAAGGCGGCGGCTGGCGAGGCTTCGCCGTGGGACGGGAAGACGTTCACCGAGGAGCCGTTCCGCGAGCGTCTCACGTCGGCTTTCGGTGCGCGGGTCTATACGATGTATCTGATGCAGGTGCGTGTGGTGTCTTACCGCAAGGACACGGTGGTGCTGCTCATCCCCCACGAGGAGGTGTCGGACTTCATCGACTCTAACAACCTCATCGGCACACTGAAGGAGACGCTCGGCGGCATCATGGGGAAGGTGCAGACGGTGAACTACCTGGT
The DNA here is from genome assembly GCA_002393555.1 of Prevotellaceae bacterium UBA4359. Classification (GTDB taxonomy): domain Bacteria; phylum Bacteroidota; class Bacteroidia; order Bacteroidales; family Bacteroidaceae; genus Minthosoma. The sequence goes on along the minus strand of DGSP01000060.1, from coordinate 39,287 downwards.
GGGTGCTTGACAGCGGATGTTTTTTTAACAACGATTTTTTTTAAACAGCGAATTTCACGAATTAGACGAATTTTTTTCTTTTGCAGAAGTGTTTTCTGAATGCCGCAAGCGGCGACGAATCAGTCGAATGGAAAGCGTTTGGCATTAGTCCCATTCGCTGCCGCTTGCGGCATAGAAGCAAAAGAGAAAAATTCGTCTAATTCGTGAAATTCGTTGTTAAAAAACTTGTTCTACTAATCTTCGTGGTCTCAGAGGTCTGTCACAATCTCCGTGAGGGGCTTTCGTGTGGTGGGCCGTGGTGCGGCGTCGGGTGCCAGGTGTCCGATGGGGATGAGTACGGCGGCCTCCTCGTTGGGTGGCAGGCAGAGGAGTTGGTGGCAGAGTTGGGCGTCGAAGTTGCACACCCAGCAGGTGCCCAGTCCCTGTTCGGCGGCAGCCAGGCAGATGTGTTCGGTGGCGATGGCCAGGTCGATGTCGCCGTGGTCCTTCTGGTCGGTGGGTCGGTGCCACGACTGGTCGTGGCGTATGCAGCCCACGATGACGAGGGGTGCGGTGGCGAACCAGGAGCGCGGATAGGTCTGCCGCACCTTGTCGAGGGCGTCGGCCGAGCGGGCGATGTAGAAGTGCCAGGGCTGGAAGTTGACGGCTGAGGGTGCGATGCGGGCACATTCGAGGATGTAGTTGAGTTGCTCTTCGGCAATGGGTTCGCTGCTGTAGGAGCGGACGGAGTAGCGGGTCTTGGCCAGTTGTTGGAATGTCATGGTCGGTTGGGGTTTTGGGGTTGTGGGTTCTTTTTTGGGGGGAGGAGGTGGGGTGTTGCCGGGTGAACCGGCAACCGCAAGAGGAGAACAAGAGGAGGGCAAGAGGAGAACAAGAGGGCGGGGAAGGGGGGAGGAGGGGATCAACTGCGGGTTTTGTATTCCTTGATGATGCGTTCCACCTTCTTCACGCCGGGTTCGTCCAGGCGCATGTCGTGGTAGTGGCGTTCCATGAACTCGTGGACGGCGGTGAAGATGACTTCCTTGTAGTCGTAGTTCTGGAAGGTCTTGATGAGTTTGAGTTGGAGTTCGGTCTCCTCGTCGATATAGACGAGTTTGGCCAGTTTCTTGCTCAGCAGCGACTGCCGCTTGGCGGGCCGCCCGACGGTGGGGTAGGCGATGCCCTGCAGGGGCATTTCGGTGGTGCCGCGCTGCATGGGGGCAGAGGGCGACTGCGGCTCGGGGTCGGTGGTGGGGCTGGCGAGCCGCTGCGAGCCGGTGCTGTCGGCTTTCACTTCGTTGAGGAAGGAGCCGATGTTGAGGTCTTTTCGCTTGTTGTTTGCCATGGTTGTTTCTATTTGGGGAGTCTGTTTTTTTAGGGTTTTCTAGGCCATCCTAGGCTTTCCTAGGTTCTCCTAGGATTGCCTAGGATTGCCTATTCTTCCTATTCTTCCTATTCTTCCTGGTTCTTCTCTTCTTCTTCCGCTTTCCTGGCTCGGTTTTTCCAGTCCTTGGGCCGTTTCTGGCCTGTCAGTTCTTCGGCCAGGCGCATGTAGTCCTCGGCGCCGTTGCTTTCGGGGGCATACTCGAAGATGGTCTGGTGGCCCAGGGGGCTTTCGTCGAACTTCACGCAGCGGCGGATGCGGGTCTTCAGCATGGGCACGTCCTGCTGGCGCTCGAAGTAGCGGCTCACCTCCTTGGCTATCTTCGTCTGCTTGTCATACTTCACCAGCAGGTAGCCCTCGATGCGGAGCGTGGGGTTGATTTCCTGCTGAATCTCGTGGATGGCCAGGAGCAGGTTCTGCATGCCCTGCAGCGAGAAGCCCGAGCATTCGGTGGGGATGATGACGGCATCGGAGGCCGAGAGGGCGTTGTCGTTCAGCACCGAGTCGCCCGGCGCACAGTCGATGATGACGTAGTCATACTCCGCCTTCACCTCGGCGAGTTTGCGGGCCAGGATGGTCTCGCGGCTCCGCTTGTTCAGCAGTTCCGCCTCCATGTTGCGGAGGGCCTTCGAGGCCGGCACATACTCCAGCCCCTCATATCTTATATATATAGGTGCAGGCACCGGCTCCTTCAGCCAGTCGCTCAGCGTGGGGTCGCCCTCCTTCTGCGAGAAGCCCAGCACGCCCGAGAGGTTGCACTGCTGGTCGGTGTCGATGAGCAGGACCTTCTTGCCCAGAATCCACAGTGCGGTGGCCAGATTGGCACACGTGGTGGTCTTGGCCACCCCTCCCTTGTGGTTCAGAAAACTGATAATCTTTGTCATTTCTTCCTGTCCTTTCTCTCCTTTCGGAGCACAGAGTGTTTGCTATAAACGTTTCTTTATCAATCAGAATGGTTGCAAAGTTACGGATTTTCCCGATAACGACAAAACATTTAACCGAAATTATTTTATTATGTAACTACACAATGCTGCTTCATGCTGCGTTTTCCCTGTTTTCCGTGCGGAGAGGAACCCCCAGTGAGTGCAGCGTCGTGCAAATTGCAATAGCAACGGCACACAATATATAATTGTAACGCCGTACAAATTGAATGTGCAACGGCGTTGCACGTAGCGTGGCAGCGGCAGTGTTTTTTACGCCTTCGGCGGACGTGTAAAGTGACTGAATGTCACTTTGAAAAAAACAAATAAAAACCGATGAAAACAAATAAAAACCTTTTCTTCGTCCACAAAATCTTTGCCATCACAATCAAGAAGAACCTGTTTTTATTTGTTTTTATTTGTTTTTTTTCAAAGTGACATTCAGTCACTTTACACGTCCGCCGAAGGCGTATAATAGCCCCCCTCCCCCGAAACTTGAAAAAAGGCACAAAAAAAACGGTGCCTTCGGGACAAAACGCCCCGAAAGCACCGTTTTTACACGCCAATCCACTCTTTTTTCGGAAAATAGCGTGGACATAAAAGAAAAAAACCTATCTTTGCCATGAATAAGGCGCAAAAACCTACCTGAACATACACAAATGAACACCCTGACCGCATGAAACTATCCGTCATCGTACCCGTCTATAACGTGGAGAAATTCCTTCCCCGTTGTCTCGACTCCCTCCTGCGTCAAGGCATGGAGGTGGGGGAGTGGGAGGTTATCTGCGTGAACGACGGCTCACCCGACAATTCCGCAGCCATCCTGGCAGAGTATGAGAAGAAATATCCCGACATCTTCAAGGTCATCACCCAGGAGAATCAGGGGTTAGGCGGCGCACGGAATACGGGAACCGCAATGGCTCAAGGCGAGTATGTGACTTATCTTGACAGTGATGACTATCTCATAGATAATGCTTATAGCTATCTTTTGGATGTTTTTTGCAAGGACAAGCCTGAAGTGCTGTGTTACGATTATATCAAAATATACACCAATGGCTTAATCTTGTATGACCCAGAAGCCACTCCCCAAGGTGAAGTTACTTTTGAAGGTGATGGAACTGAGGCATTTAATCGTTGGCCTCTTTATAATGTTTGGACCAAATTCTACAAGAGATCTTTTATTGAACTTCACCATATCGAATCACAGATTGTGGCGAGTCAAGATGAGTTATTTAATTTCGATGTCTTTAGGCATCATCCCTTCACACGTATCGTGACATGTAATGTGGTGCGCTACGAATTGGGTAACGAGGGATCCATCCAGCGCACTACCGACAAGAAGAAAGTCATTCAATATTCAGAAGACATGTTCTCCAATATAGACTATATATGTGCCTATATAGATAGCGGTGAAAAAGAGATGCTTCCTGCGGCCATGCGAGTTATTAATAACTTTCTGAATGTTTACCATCATAAACTTTCTTTGGCATTCATTCCATTCGGGAAGTGGCTTACTTTTCGGCAAAAGATGAGGAAATTGCCACCCTATCAACCGCTGGAGCAGCGTAATGGCAAGAGTGCGTATAGGTTGGCTTTATGCAAGAAGTGGGCAGGAAAGTCCTATCTGTTTTACATGCTGTTCACTTTCATTCGGAAAGTGGTATTTTACCAGTTTCTCCGTCCTATTCTGTTTATGAAAAAATGATGAACACAAATATATACGGTAATGAAGATAGTATATTGTATTAATTCTATTTCTTTGCTAGGGGGTGTGGAAAAAGTAACCCTCGTAAAAGCAAATGCGTTGTCTAAGATACCTGGCAATGAGGTTTGGATTGTTGTGACAGATGGACAAGGTGATCCTTTGATACCGTTGGAGGGAGTACATGTGGTCAATTTAGATGTAAGGTATTATGACAAGAATGTTGGCTTTTTAGAATTTTTCCGAAAAAAGTCACAACACAAGAAACGTTTAAAAGAATGCTTGAACAGCATCATGCCAGATGTTGTCATTTCTACGGGACGAGATGAAAAATCATTTCTCCCGTCCTTGCAATTAACTTCAAAACCTGTAGTAGTTCGAGAATTACATCTGCCAAAGCATTTTCGCCTTATCATGGCAGAGAATTGGAAAAAGAAGATGCTTGCAAGGGGGAGGGAGATTTATGATTATCATTGGAAGATTAAGGGATACGATTGCATTGTGCTTTTGACAGAAGAAGATCGACAGAAGAATTGGCGTGGTTGGGATAAAGTTTCAGTTATTCCCAATCCAATCACGTCAACATGTGAAAAGAAGTCTAATCGTACTGCTCACACTGCCATTTCGGTAGGACGATTGTCCGAGCAGAAGGACTTCCCTGCTCTTATTCGTATGTGGAAGAAGGTCGTAGAACAGTATCCTGATTGGCAGTTGGAGATATGGGGAAAGGGCGAGTTGGAAAATGCTTTGCAACAACAGATAGAGGAACTGAAAATGGAGGATAAGGTTCTGTTGAAAGGTTTCACGCCAGAACCGATTCAGAAAATGAGTCAAGCATCCATGTATTTGCTTTCATCCAAATATGAGGGGTTGCCATTAGTTATAGTTGAAGCAATGTCGGTTGGCTTACCCGTTGTTTCATATATGTGTCCAACAGGTCCAAAAGACATTATAGATGATGGTCATACAGGATTCCTTATTCCCAATGGTGATGAAGATGCTTTTGTGGAGAAGGTATGTAAGTTGATTGCGGATGAGGAACTGCGTCAGAAGATGGGGCAAGAAGCACTGAAAGCGTCAGAAAATTATAGGATTGAGAGAATTGCCCAGCGTTGGATGGAGTTGTTTCAGCAACTTCTGGATCGAAAGAGAAAAACCAATTGATGTAACAAGTACAAAAAGGCTTTTATATGAAGCTATCCGTCATCGTTCCAGTCTATAACGTGGAGAAGTTCCTTCCTCGTTGCCTCGACTCCCTGCTGCGCCAAGGAATGGAAGTGGGAGAGTATGAGATTATATGTGTGAACGATGGTTCGCCCGACGGCAGTGGCAAGATTCTGGCAGACTATGAGAGGAAGCACCCCGACCTCATCAATGTCGTGACCCAGAAGAACGGCGGCCTCTCCGCCGCGCGCAACACCGGCATGCTCCTGGCCCGAGGCGAATACCTCGTCTTCATCGACAGCGACGACTACGTGGTGGACGGTGCCTTCCGCTATCTCTACGACCACTTCTGCCAGTCCGCCCCTGTGCCGTCAGGGCAAAATCTGGGGGGGAAAACTTTGTCCGAGAAGCCCGACGTGCTCAACTTCGGTTTCCGAATGGTCTTCACCGACGGGACCACCCTCGATGACCCCGATGCCAAGCCGGATGGCGAGGTCTTTTTTGATGGCGATGGTGCCGACGAGTATAACCGCACGAAAATCCTGTATGTGTGGACCAATTTCTTCCGCAGGGAATTTCTTCATGAGCATGATCTAAAGTTTGAAATTGTGGTGTGGGAGGATGAGATGTTCAACTTCGACGTGTATAGCCACCACCCGCATTTGGTGCGCGTCACTTGCAATGTGAACCGTTACGAGCAGTGTAATGGAGTCTCCATCATGCGCACACAAAACAAGGAACGTGTGCTCGTGCAGTTGAACGACCTCTACTACAACATGGTTTCCATGCGTAATTACATCAACTCGGAGGAAAACCCATACATGGCACCTGCTGCACATCGTGCCATCCAGTCTCTCATGGCTGCTTTTGCCAATAAGATGGGGCATATTCCCCTCACCTTGGAAGAATGGAAGCGGTACACCAGACTGCTCCGCCCTGCCGACATTGAGATGTTGAAAGACACCAAGGGACGAACTCTCGCTGCATGCGTCATCCAATGGCTCAAGTATTACTCGTTGCATAGTTACAACGGCTACCGCTTCAACAGTTGGCTCTACCGTCACATCTTCGACAGATGGCTGCGCAAGCAAATGATTAAGAACTGAACCGAAGGACTGGATATATGTACAATAAGGGTGTGGGGGGCTGATTCTCTTCTTCGGCTTGATTTTTACAAAAAAACATTTCTTTTTTTGCTTGATTCCGCAGAAAGGTTTATCTTTGTGGAACAAAATTTGTATTCGGAGATGAAAATAGTTTATTGTATCAATTCTGTTTGTCTGATGGGAGGCACAGAGATTGTCACCATTGTCAAGGCGAATGCTTTGGCGAAGATGCCAGACAACGAGGTGTGGATTGCTGTGAGCGATGCCCCTCATGACCCAGTCATCCCCCTGCAGGGTGTGCATCTGGTGGACTTGGGTGTGAACTATTTCACCATGCAGGGGACTTTGGCACTTTTTCAGAAATTGCGCTTGCATCAGCAACGGCTGGAGAAAGTGCTGAATGACATCAAGCCTGATGTTGTCATTGCCATGGGGCAGTATGAGAAAGGAGTGATTCCTTCGTTGAAACTGGTCTCAAAACCCGTGCTGATTCGCGAAGTGCATTTTGAGAAAAACTATCGCAGGAAAGACTGCACGAGTCTGAAAGGGAAGTTATTGGCATGGGTGGGCGAGATGTACGATTATCACTGGAAGATAAAAGGTTATGACCACATCGTGATTTTGACAGAAGAGGACAAGGAACGCAACTGGAAAGGCTGGAAGAATGTGTTGGTGATGCCCAATCCCATCACGTCAAAGTGCGAGGAGGTGTCCACTTGCGAAAAAAAGACTGCCATAACTATGGGGCGTTTGGTATCCCTGAAAGATTTTTCTTCCCTCATCCGCATCTGGGGCAGGGTGGCAGAGAAGCATCCCGACTGGCGGCTGGAGATATGGGGAAAGGGAGACTTGGAGGCTGCCTTGCGCCAACAGATTGAAGAATCTGGGCTGGAAGGGAAAGTCTGTCTGATGGGCTACACTGCTGAACCGTTGAAAAAGATGAGCCAGGCATCTATGTATCTGCTATCCTCCAAGCATGAAGGATTGCCCTTGGTGTTGATTGAGGGCATGTCGGTAGGCATTCCAGCCGTTTCCTACATGTGCCCCACAGGACCGAGAGATCTCATCGAAGATGGGCGGACAGGCTATCTCGTGGCGATGGGCGACGAAAAGACCTTTGCCGAGCGTGTGTGCCAACTCATCGAAGACGAACCGCTCCGCAAGCAGATGGGGCAGGCCGGACTGAAGGAGTCGGAGAAGTACAGGATTGAGGATATTGCCCAAAGGTGGATGCAACTCTTCCGGGAACTATTGGAGAAGAAGAGAAAAAGATAGGTCTGAGTTCCGCCGCATATTAGTTTAACCTATATTTGGATATGAAAATAGTCTATTGTGTTGATTCTGTTGGCCACTTGGGTGGCATAGAAATTGTCACCATTGTGAAGGCGAACGCACTTGCCAAGATGGTGGGCAATGAGGTGTGGATTGTGGTCGCCGATGCACAAGATGACCCACTTCGTCCTTTGGAAGGTGTCCATCTGGTGGATTTGGGCGTGAATTATCTCCATGAGTATTTTGGTTTCAGGGGGTATTATAAGAAGAACCGTCTCCACAAGGAGCGATTGGAGAAAGTGCTGAATGACATCAGGCCAGACGTGGTTGTGGCGACAGGAAACCATGAGGCGTACCTCATACCTTCATTACATCTGGTGTCGAAGCCATTACTCATCCGTGAGATGCATTTTGAGAAATATTGGCTCAAAAGAATAAACACGAAGAGTTGGCGGCATAGAATCATATATTGGATAAAGAATCAATATGGATATCTCTGGAAGATAAAAGGTTATGACTATATCGTCGTATTGACAAAGGAAGACAAGGAACAGAATTGGAAGGGCTGGAAGAATGTCTTGGTGATGCCCAATCCCATCACATCAGTGTGTGAGGAGAAATCCACCTGCGAAAACAAGACTGCCATTGCGGCAGGACGCATGACAGAACAAAAAGACTTTGCCTCGCTCATCCGCATGTGGGGCAGGGTGGCAGAGAAGCATCCCGACTGGCGGCTGGAGATATGGGGAAAGGGAGAGTTGGAGGCTGCTTTGCGCCAACAGATTGAGGAGTCTGGGCTGGAAGGGAAAGTCTGTCTGATGGGCTACACTGCTGAGCCGCTGAAAAAGATGAGCCAGACATCCATGTATCTGCTCACCTCTCAATACGAAGGGTTGCCGCTGGTGTTGATAGAGGCCATGTCTGTGGGACTTCCCTTGGTCTCCTACATATGTCCGACAGGACCGAGGGATATTATTGAAGATGGACAGAATGGTTACCTCGTGGCGGTGGGTGACGAGAAGACCTTTGCCGAGCGTGTGTGCCAACTCATCGAAGACGAACCGCTCCGCAAGCAGATGGGGCATGCAGGACTCAAGGAGTCGGAGAAGTACAGGATTGAGGATATTGCCCAAAGGTGGATGCAACTCTTCCGGGAGTTGCTGAAGGAGAAGTCTTCAAGAAGAAAATCCCGCTGAAATCCATGTTTGAGAAATAGAAAGTCATCAGAACTCATCAGAAGTCACCGCTCGCCCCGCCGGGAGCCGTAACTTTGCAACAAAAAAGGGCGGTCACCCCACCACGGGATGACCGCCCTCAAGACTGCCGGACAGTAACTTTCTGAGAACCTAATACATGAGTTCGATGACTTCGAACAAAAATAATTCATGAAAAATTCGTGGTTAATTCATGGAAATTCGTGTTTTATTTTAGACATAAATTATCATGAATTAACCACGAATTTTTCATGAATTGAATAGTTGTAATTTTCGCCGCAAGCCGCATTGTTTTCTCGGACAATAATTTCCAATAATTGCTAAAAATTGGTTCCAATAATAATTATTGGA
>DGSP01000060.1:11990-30084 GCA_002393555.1 Prevotellaceae bacterium UBA4359 | reverse complement strand
GCCGCTTGCGGCGAAAAGAAGAGACGTCATTGTATAAGATAATTTTGTGTAGTTACTTATTTTTTTGTTTTTTCTTGTTTTTCTCAAGCCGCCGATGGCGTATATTTTGTACAAAACAGACTTTATTTATTAAAAATGTGTTACCTTTGCAGCGCAATCGGAACTAACTATACCTACTTTATATATATATGAAGAGAATTACATGGATTTTGTGGAGCCTCATGTGCTGGTGTGTGAACACGGCAGTGGCTCAGCAACAGGACTACACCAGCCGGGTGGCGGGTGCAGCGTGTGACGATGCCCGGTATTGGTACATCGTGGATGCATCGACCAACGGGAGTGGCAACTACTATCTGTCGGTGGGCGACGGCTACGATGCCGTGCTGCAGATGGATGACTGGTCGGGACGTGGCGGCAGCGACGGTTCGCAGATGACCACTCCCTTCATGGAATATTGGAAAAATAGGGAATCGCGCAATCAGCACGGGGGCTTCTGCTCTCTGCCCGATGCGGAGATTCGTCACCAGACCATCACGGGGCTGCCTGCCGGAAAGTACCGCCTCTCCATGAGGGTGCGCTGCTATGCCGAGGTCTATGATGGCGTGGCTCCGATGGCGGGCGTGAGGCTCTTTGCCAACGGCAGCACGTCAGACGACCTTCTGAGTGGCAAGGCGACCACCAGTTATTCGGGCGGTGCGCATGTCACCTCGGTGCCCGAACTCACTTTCGAGGTGGGCACTGACGGACGGCTCGACTTCGGCATCAACGTGTCGGGAGCCTCCGAGACCGAACTGAACTGGGTGGCGTGGAAAGACGTGAAACTCTACTATCTGGGGGGCAACGGCTCTCTCCTGCCCGGCGAATACTACCTGCGCAACCGAGCCACTGGCACCTATCTGGAGGCTGGAGGCCAGTGGGGCACTCTGGCGGTGGTCGATCAGCACGGTGTGCCTGTGCAGGTGGAGAAGGTGAGCGACAGCCGCTTCACCCTCGCCACCGACTACTACAACGGCGACATCCACTGGCTCATGGCTCAGGAGAATATCCTCTATCTCGACGGCTCGCAGCAGGTGTGGACCATCCAGCCTGCCAGTGCGGAGGGCTTTTTCACCCTCCATCAGGACGGCTATGGCTACATCACTTGCGACGCTGACACATGGGAAATCACTCCCCGTGGCACCGACCCCACAGCCGAAGGCGCACAGTGGGAGTTTGTGACGCGCCACGACCGCATCAAGGCCCTCATCGACGGCACCCAGACCGATGCCACCTTCATGATAGCCAATCCGCGCTTCGACCGGGGCTACAGCAGTGGAGCCTGGAGCGGAACCTTCGACCAGGGCGGCATCGACTGGTCGGGCTATGGCAACCAGGTGGCCGAGGCATGGGGCGGCAAATATCCCACCTTCGATGTCGGCCAACTCATCACCCATCTGCCCAACGGACGCTACCAACTCGCCGTGCAGGGCTACTATCGCTACAACGACACCTCCAACAACAGCAACGACCGAGCCGTGGCTACCCATGCCGACGGCACCGAGCAACTCTTGGCACAACTCTATGCCCAGTCGGGCACTGCCGAACAGTCCACCCCCATCCAGAGCATCGCCAGCGAGGACGACCTTGCAGGCTCTCTGCCCATGGGCATGGAGACGGCAGGCAACTACTTCTCGTGGGGCTACTACGCTGCCAACACCCTCACCATCGACGTGGCCAACAACCGCCTCACCGTGGGAGTGCGCAAGACGGAGCATCCCGGCACCGACTGGACCTGCTGGGACAACTTCACCCTCACCCTCCTCCAGCCGGGCAACAACACCGACTACCAGTATGAGGACGAACTCCCCACCGGCGACATCGACTTCGCCCATGCCACACCCGACAGTCCTGCCGACTGCACAGCCCTCATCCAGAACCCCCAGTTCGACTCCAGCAGCGGATGGACTGGCGGCCTGCAGCGGGGCAGCGGCGGCTCCAACTCCATCGCCTCCTATGGCGGCACCGGCGTGGCCAACGTCAACTTCAACCTCTACCAGACCCTCACCAACATCCCCAACGGCTGGTATCGCATCAAGGCCAAAGGCTTCTACCGCTACGGCGACGTGCAGATGGAAGAGCACGACACCTACGGCGGATGGAACGAGAACACCCAGAACAACGTCTGGGCCGTCTATACCATCCCCTACGCCACCATCACCCACCGCATCGGCACCGAGCGGCACCTTGCCACACTCTTCGGCAACAGCAGCGAGGTGGGCCTCCCCTCCATCTTCGACGGTGCCCACACCACCGAGACCCACTCCGGCGACTTCGAGACCGAGTTCGGATGGGTGCCCAACACCCCGGCAGCCGCCGCCGAAGCCTTCACCGCAGGCGACTATGAGGTGGAACTCCTCGTGCCAGTGACCAACCAGACCCTCCGCCTCGGCGTGAAGAAGCCCACCCTCGGCTACAAGTACGACTGGACCTGCTTCGACGACTTCCGCCTCCACTACCTCGGCCAGCAGAACCTCGTCTATGCCACCGACCTCCAAGTCCTCGCCGCCCCCGGCTTGCTCTCCTCCTCGTCCTCCTCCTCCTCGCCTGCAGGCAGCGGTTCGTCCGCCGCCATCACCTCCCTCGCCCTCACCGTGCAGGAGAAACGCAGGCTCACCGCCACCGTCCTGCCCGCCAACGCCTCCGAGCAGGCCGTCTCGTGGTCATCGTCCAACACCAGCGTGGTCACCGTCGATGCCGACGGACTGCTCACGGCCAAAGCCGCCGGCACCGCCTCCATCTATGTGACCGCCCTCGGTTCCGAAGGCACCAGCGTGGTGAAGGAACTGCCCGTCACCGTGACCGTCAGCACAGGCGATGCCGCCTCCCTCGTCATCAACGAAATCCAGGTCTCCAACCTCGACCAGTACCTCGACCCCTCGGGCAACTACGGCGGCTACATAGAACTCTACAACCCCACCTCGCAGGGCATCTCCCTGCGCAACCTCTACGTGAGCGACGACCCCGACCAGCCCCTCAAGCACCGCCTGAACAGCAACAGCGGAGCCGTGCCGCCCCAGGGCTTTGCCATCGTGTGGTTCGGCCACAGCAGCGGCGAGAGCGGCAACTACAGCGGCAACGTCGCCTTCACCCTCGACATGGACGGCGGCACCATCGGCCTCTACACCAGCGACGGCACACCGCTCGCCAGCCAGAACTATCCCTCCATCCCCTCGCGCACCTCCTATGCCCGAATGGCCGACGGCACGGGCACATGGGGCATCACCGCCTATCCCACACCCGGTGCCAGCAACTCCGGCAGCCGCGAAATTCTCGCCCTCGGAGCCAGCCGCCTGCCTGCCCCCGTGGCCACCCAAGGCTCAGGCTTCTATGCCATGCAGGACTTCAAGCCAACCGTCACGGGCGAAGGCACCATCCGGTTCACCCTCGACGGCACCGTGCCCACCGAGGAGAACGGCCTGACCATCGACCAACTCCCGGCCCTCAACCAGACCACCGTGCTGCGCCTCCGCGCCTTCCAGCCCGGCAGGCTCCCCAGTCCTGTGGCCACCTACACCTACTCGGCAGAAACCCACCGCCACACCCTGCCCGTGCTCATGGTCACCGCCGACCCCACCGACCTCTACAGCGACGAGCGCGGCATCTTCGTCACCGGCACCGAGGGAGTCTCCGGCTCGGGCATCAACTACCCCTGCAACTGGAACCTCGACTGGGATCGCTCGGCCCACATGGAACTGCTCGACAGCGATGGACAGAGCCTCTTCAGCCAGGACGTCAACATCGCCCGCTTCGGCGGATGGAGCCGCTCGTGGGTGCCTTATAATTTTAAGGTGAAAGCGCAGAAGCAGTATGAAGGCAAAGAATACCTCCAGTACCCCTTCTTCGCCGACAGCAAACCCTACCTGAAACACAAGGTGCTGCAAGTGCGCAACGGCGGCAACGATGTCTTCTGCCGCATCAAGGACGTGGCCATCCAGCAGATGATTCTCCGCTCTGGCTTCTACCTCGACTGCCTCGACTACCAGCCCGTCCACTGCTACATCAACGGACAGTACTACGGCATGCAGAACCTGCGCGAACCCTCCAACAAGCACTTCGCACTGGCCGACTACGGCATCGACACCGACGAGATGGATGCCATGGAGTTTGGCGGCGGCGTCACCCTCAAGGAAGGAACCCTCGATGCCTACAACCAGTGGCGCAACCTCTCCTACTCAGCCAGCGACGACAACACCTACACCCAGATTTGCCAGATGGTCGATGTGGATGAGTTTGCCAACTACATGGCCGCCGAACTCTACCTCGGAGGCGACGATTGGCCCACCAACAACTGCAAGGCATTCAAGGGGAACGACGGCAAGTTCCACATCGTCTTCTTCGACGTGGACCAGGCCCTGCGCTACGACCAAGGAGCCCTCAACCGCATCACCAGCAGCAGCGCACCCATCATCGTCCTCTTCCGCAACATGCTCCAGAACGACACCTTCCGCAAACTCTTCATCGACTCCTTCTGCCTCTTCGGCGGAAGCGTCATGCAGGTGGAGCGGACACACAGCATCATCGACCAACTCTCCGACGAGATGAACCCAGCCCTCGCACTCGAAGGACTCTCCACCTCGCCCACAGCCGAATACATGAAGCAGACCCTCTCCGAAACCCGACGCACCACCATGATGAACGCACTGAAGAGTTGGACCTACTCAGAACTCTCCTCCACCAGAGCCTACCGCGTGAAGTTCTCAGCCAACATCCCGGCGGCCCAACTGCAAGTGAACGGACTGCCCGTGCCGCTCGCCAACTTCGACGGCACCCTCTTCGCCCCTGCCGTGCTCAAGGCTTCGGCTCCCGAGGGCTACACCTTCAAGGGGTGGCAGACCACCGACGGCTCATGGCTCTCACGCTCCGAGACCCTCAACCTCAGCACACTTGGCAGCAACGAGGCACAAAACACCACACTCGCCTTCCAGGCCATCTATGAACCCCTCGCCACCGACGAGCAGCGCAAGGCCGACATCGCCATGCCCATCAAGGTGAACGAGGTGAGCGCAGGCAACAGCATCTATGCCGGCAGCGACACCTGGAAACGCAGCGACTGGCTCGAACTCTACAACACCACCGACACACCGCTCGACGCAGCAGGACTCTTCCTCAGCGACGACCCCGACCAGCCCCTCAAGTTCCAGATTCAGAAGACCTCCGAGGCACAGAACACCATCATCCCCGCTGGAGGACACCTCATCGTGTGGGCCGACAACCTCAACACCACCACCGCCCTGTCGCTCAGCCAGTTGCATGCCAACTTCAAACTCGGCAACAGCGACGGACAGATGGTCCTCCTGCTCAGCGGCGACGACTTCGTCAGCAACAATGCCGCCTACTTCGAGGCACATCCCGACATGCGCAACTTCATCGACGGACTCTCCTACAACGCCCACCGGGGCGACGAGACCGTGGGACGATTCCCCGACGGAGGAAAGAACCTCTACCGCATGGGCCGACCCACCATCGAACAGACCAACACCCTGACCACCGCCGACGAGCAAGTGGGCACCGACCAGAGCCTCATGCCGCTCCTGCCCGATGCCTTCACCCTCGACCTGGCACAGGGATGGAACTGGACATCCCACTGTCTCTACACCCCCTTCGAACCCGTCACCCTCTCGCCCCATGCACAGCGCATCGTGGGCCAGAACGCCGAGGCCACACGCAACGGCACCCGAATGACTGGCACCCTCAACTATCTCGACGCGGGCCGGCTCTTCAAGGTGCAGATGGCTCAGGCCGACACCTACACCAGCGACCGTCAGCACTGCTCCAGCCAGATGTCCATCGCACTCACGGCAGGATGGAACTGGATTGGCTACCCGGTCAACGGCACTCAGACCCTCACCGCAGCCTTGGCATCCTACAAGGCACAGGAAGGCGACAAACTCATCGGACAGGACGGATTTGCCACCTACTCAGGCGGCCAGTGGGTGGGTTCCCTCTCTTCATTCGAGACTGGCAAAGGCTATCTGCTCTACACCGCCAAGGCCAAGTCCTTCAGTTTCCACCGGCCCGAAAATGCCGTCAACCTCAGTCAGGTGCGCCTCACTCGCCGCGCCGCCACCAACTACGGAGTGGATAAGTATGCCTATCCCAACGTGATGGGCGTCATCGCCACCCTGCTCGACGAGAACGGCACCCCCGCCGACCCCGACCGCTTCACGCTCCTTGCCTACGCTGCCGGTGAGTGCCGAGGCATGGCCAAATGGGTGGGCAACCAACTCTATCTGACCACCTACGGACAAGGCAATGAAACTCTCCAGTACGTGGCACTCGACGAGAACGACGGCACGGCCTATCCTGTGCAGGAGACGCTCGCCTTCACCGCCGACGTGCAAGGCACCCCGGCCCAACCCCTCGTCTTCCACATGGGCACTGCCGACCCCACCGACATCGCCGACCTCGCCTCGGGCCTCTCGCCCCACACCACCGTCGTGGGCTACTACAGCCTCTCGGGCCAGCAAGTCAGCCTCACCACACCCCACACCCCCGGTGTCTATGTGGTGAAATATGCCGACGGCTCCTTCCGCAAGGTCTATGTGAAGGCTGACCGCTAAACACGGAACCCCCAAAAGCAGAATTGACCACAACGGATTTCACGGATTAAACGGATTGAAGCCATACTGATAGTCAGAGACTTACAAAATCCGTTTAATCCGTGAAATCCGTTGTGGTCAATTCTGACACACCCGCTTTGTGAAAAAATCTTTTTAGTGAAAATATTCGTAGTTCACTCAGCCAGGCACATGTCCAGTGCCTCCTTCAGAAACGCCTTCATGTTCGCGTCCATCTTCTGGCCGATGAAGACGAGTTTCTGCATGCGGTCGCCATACGTCTCGTCCCAGTCAGCCTTCAGTTTCGGCTCAGCCTCCAGCAGACGCTTCAGTTGGTCCTTCGGCATGGTGGCATACCACTGTCCGCAGTTCTTCAGTGAGAACTGCTTGCCCGCCTGCTCGAAGAGGTAGCAGATGTCCTCCTCGCCCTTGAACCAGCAGATGCCCTTCGCCCTGATGATGGTCTTCGGCCACAGGCGCGCCACAAAATCGTCGAAACGGCCCAAGTTCATGGGTTTGCGGGCGAAATAGACGTATGTGCCAATGCCATACTCCTCCGCCTCCCCCTCGTCGTGGTGATGGTGGTGGTGATGATGATGTTCATGCCCCTCATGGTCATGATGCTCATGTTCCTCATGGTGATGGTGCTCATGCTCCTCGTGTTCATGGTGTTCATGGTGCCCTTCATGGGAAAGCCCATCTTCCTCATTCTCCCCATCAGACCCATTCTCATCCTCTTCATCCTCTTCCTCCTCTTCCTCCTCCTCATGATTCTCTCCCTCCACCGCAGCAATCCAAGCCGCGCTGGTGGCCACCTTGTCGAAGTCGAAGAGTCCCGTGTGGAGAATCTTGTCGAAATCCACGTCGCCATAGTTGCACTCGATGATTTCGGCCTTCGGCTGCAGGGCGCGCACAATCTCCTTCAGGTGCTGCAGTTCCTTTGGCTCCACCTCGGCCGCCTTGTTCAGCAAGACGATGTTGCAGAACTCAATCTGCTGGATGACCAGATTCTCGATGTCTTCCTCGCCCAGGCCCGGCTTCGTCAGGCTCTCGCCGCTGGCAAACTCGTCCTTCATGCGCAGGGCATCCACCACAGTCACGATGCAGTCGAGCCGTGGCAGTCCGTCGGCCCAATACTTCGGCTCCATCGTCGGGATGGAGCAGATGGTCTGGGCGATGGGGGCAGGCTCGCAGATGCCGCTGGCCTCGATGACGATATAGTCGAAGCGGTTCATCTTCACGATGTCGGTCAACTGCTCCACCAGGTCCATCTTCAGGGTGCAGCAGATGCAGCCGTTCTGCAGAGCCACGAGCGAGTCGTCCTTCTGATCGACGATGCCTCCCTGCTGAATCAGGCTGGCATCGATGTTCACCTCGCCGAGGTCGTTCACGATGACAGCAAACTTAATCCCTTTCTTGTTGCCGAGTATGCGGTTGAGCAATGTGGTCTTGCCGCTGCCCAGATAGCCCGTGAGCAGCAGCACAGGTACTTCTTTGAAAGCCATAGTCTTTTTCTCCTAAATCTATATATTATATATAAAATATGTGGGAAATACTCTTTTTCCCCATTTCCGACTGCAAAGTTACGAAAAAAACAAGACTCTTTTCACATTGCACCTCATTTTTTCCCCCATTCTTTTGACAGAGGCAGAAAAAAATTGTACCTTTGCAAGAAATATGGAAGAACAACAGAAAATCCCCGCATCAGCCGCAGCGACCCCATCCGGGGTGCGTTTGCAGCGCCAAATCACCCTGCCCAACGATGTGCAGGAAGTGCCGCGTCTGGCCGAGTTTGTCGAGGCCGTGTGCGACGAGGCCGGTGTCGATATGCTCACCACCATGCAACTCAACCTCGCCCTTGAGGAAGCCGTGGTCAACGTGATGAACTATGCCTATCCCGCTGGCACACAGGGCGATGTGCGCCTTGCCGTGCAGGTCGAGGGCGACACGCTCACCTTCGTGCTGAGCGACAGCGGCACCCCCTTCGACCCCACCGCCAAGGAAGATGCCGACACCACGCTCTCAGCCGAGGAACGTCCCATCGGCGGCCTGGGCATCCTGCTGGTCAAGCAACTGATGGACACCGTCGCCTACCAGCGCGCCGACGGCCAAAACATCCTCACCCTCACCAAGAAACTGGGCGAAAGCCCCCTCTGAATCCCTCCGTGCATACATTATTAACAGTAAAAACATAGAAAGCAATGAAAACAACATTCCAGAAAGAAAACAACGATTTAGTGATGTACTTCGAAGGCCGTCTCGACACCGCCTCCGCTCCCCAGACAGCCACCGAGTGCGAAGTGCTCAACGACTGCCAGGGCCACGACATCATCCTCGACTGCAGCAAACTTGAGTACATCTCCTCCAGCGGCCTGCGCATCTTCCTCAGCATCCTGAAGAACGCCAAGACCGTGGGAAGCAAAGTGCGCATCCGCCACATCAGCGAAGAAATCCGCAGCGTCTTCGCCATCACAGGCTTCACCAGCCTCTTCGAGTTCGTATAATGGATTAAAAAGGGAAGTTAGGGAGGGAGTCCATTTCCCCCTAACTCCACTTCTAACAACTCCCCCATAAGAAAACATGAAACGATTCTTTCTGATGAGTCTTGCCTTGGTGGCCACACTGGTGGCAGGGGCACAAGATGAGGTGTTGCAGAAATACACCGAGATGGGCGACGTAAACACCACCTACGTGTCCAAAGGCATGCTGGAGCAGGTTTCGCTCGACCAGTTCAACGTGCCGGGTCTGCAAGACATGGTGTCGCGCATCGAAGCGATGACCATCCTCGTTTCGCGTGGCGACAAGGCCGGCAAGGAGATGGGTAACAAACTGCCCAAGCAACTCATGGGCAAAGGCTTCGAGGAACGCTACAGCGGCGACCAGCCCGACCCGTCAGACCCCGAAGGGAAGAAGCGCATCCACGTGCGCATGCTGCAGTCGAAGAAAGACCCCTCGCGTGTGGTCATGGTGATGTACAAGAAGCCGCAGGCCACCGTGGTGAGCATGCGGGGCGACTTCGGCACCGTGCCAGTCCACTTGCTCCTGCCCGAGAAAGTCCACTACTGAACCTTCTCACACAGGAATCACAGGGATTTTTATCTCACACAGAAAACACAGATTTTTTTAGACAACGGATTTCACGGATTAGACGGATGTCTTTTCAACGACGAATGAGACGAATTTTTTTATCCCAAATGGGTCATTAAGAAACAAATTACCATAATTAAAATAATTTTATCCACAAATTATCATAATTATAGAAATTAGTGGGTGAAATTATGATAATTATTCAAATTTGTTTTACGACAGAGCCACGAAGTGGCCTAATAACCGATTCGGGTTAAATACTCAATAAGCGAAGCCATGTGGCCTCGCTTATTCTGTTCGGTAAATTGGAATTTACTTCTGTTCCCCAGTCTTCAGAATTCCTTGCATTGGGTCCCACAACTCCTGACGGCCGTCGGGGAAGGTAACCTCAAACCGGGAATCATCAGTAAAACGGATGGTGGTGCCATTGGACAGGATGCGCTGGTCGTAAGCATCATCCGCCCTCCTGCCCAACTGGAGCATGAAGTTGCATCGTCGCAGATATGTGACGAGCGGTTTCAGTTCTCGGGAATGTCGGCTGCGGCGGTCGAAATAAGTTCCGAACCATGGGCGCACAGCGGGTTTACTGTCATCGCCCGGCTGAGAAATCATGACATGAAGGATGCTGGCGTTTATTCCGGCGTGGAAATAGCGGTCAGCGATGGGCTTCAGTTTCTCAAAACTCCAGTCGTCCTTGGCGAGTTCTGGCCAGCCGTCGGTGAAACTCTCCGCCCATACTCTGTTCTTGCCGCTGCGACGGGCAGCCCCGATGGCTGCGTCCACCTCTTTCTGGCGGAACTTGCGGTCACCCACCCAAAACTCTGCTGCCACTTCGTCGGCAGCGCTGCCGTAGGTGATGCTGTTGGCCGGGAAGGGACTGTGGGCATAGGGCTCGCACCATGTGCGCAGTCCGTACTGATGGGCTTTCTCTGTCAGTCCGCCCATATACTCTGATGCTACCAGGTCGGCAATGAGCCTGTCAAGGTCCTTCTTACAACCGGGATTGGTATAGTCAAGTTCATACCCGTATCGCTGACGGAACTTTGAGAAGATAGAATCGGTATAGTTCTGCTTGCCACGTTCCCAACTGTCAACAACGACGGTGGTCAGTGTCGGGCGGTCTTTAGGAGGAATCCGGCGAAGTATCTCTCCGATGAATGCTTCGAAGTGTTTCTGAACGTGAGCCTTAGAGAGTTTGTCAACCTCCAGTCCCTGGGCCTCCGGCGAACAGGGCGAACACATCACGTCGGTACCCTCCTTGGTCTTGCATATCTCAATGCCCTTCGTTGTCCAGTTGCGCATGGCCTCTTCCGGCTTTACCCACGGCCCGCCGGACTGGCTCCAGCCGGGGCAGTTGAACAGGCCCATCTCGATGCCGAGTTCACCAGCCGTCTTTAGAGCCGTGCGCAGGTTCTTCCACCACAGCCGGCTCTGGAACTTGTTCTTGCCAAACGTCTGACCTTCCCACGGATTGTCCCATTGCGTCAGGTTGCGAATGTCTGTGGCCAGGAATGCCAGTGTGATGCCGTTGTCCTTCATCCACCGTAGGTCGGCCTTCACGCCTTTGGGATCCACCTGCTCATTCACCCAGTAGTAGTAGCATCCTACGCGGATGCTGTCAGGTGGGGTGAGAAACGCATGCCATAGACTTTCACGAAGACTGTCATAGGCCATTTGCGCTTGAGCCATGAGGGTGAAAGCGAGCATGGCCATAAGCAGGTAGTTTCTTCTCGTCAAGAAATGTTTTCTGCCGTATTTCATCATTTTACCTATTTACTTAACACTCTGTGTATAAATCGGTTAAGTGTAATTATTTGCCATTATATTGCGATGACATAGCCATGAATATTCGTCTCATTCGTCTATTCGTTGTTGAAAAGTCATCCGTCTAATCCGTTGTCTAAAAAAATCGTTTCATCCGTGGTTAAACTTTCTGTGCTTTCCGTCTTTTCTGTGTGAGACAAAGTGAGAAAAATCTCCCTGTGATACAGGTCAGAAGTGGTACTTCAGTCCGGCCGACACCTTCATGAGGATGTCGAACGGTTCGTCAAACTTGATTCCCTCAAACTTGTCGTCAGTCACCGTGGCCGTCAGTTCCATGTTGGCCGAGAGTGCCTTGCTGAAACGGTAGTCGAACGCCAGTCCCAGACGGCCCTCGATGCCCAGGTGCGACTTCTTGCTGAAACGGTTCTCAGGGCTCGCCGCACCCCCATAAGTGTAAGGCGTCTTGTCAGGTGCATCCCCCTCGCGCAGGGCGTTCGGGATGATAAGCAACCCCTTCTCCGTGCGGTCGAAGGTGTAGAGCAGACCCTCGTCCTTCAGTTTCTTCTCGCCCGTGTACATCATGCCCACTCCCACCAGCACATGCACGTGGAAAGGCTTGAAGCGGTTCATCACCGACAGGCCGCTCACGTTGAACATCGCATCCACATACGTCTCCAGCGCGCCGAAGCGGAGAAAGCCGTTGTCGTCGTAGATAGGCACCAGTTCTCTGCCCCCATCGGGCAGGTCGCGCACCACCTTCGTTGGCCGCCACGCTTCATCCACCGTCTCCTTATCCACACGGTTCTTCACGTTGTGATAGCCCACACCCAGTCGCAGGGCCACCGTGCGCGAGATATACTTGCCCACGTATGCCTCCACACCCAGTCCGAAGGCATCGCCGAAGTGGCGGAAGGGAGGGTGGTCCGTGATGTTGTCGGCAAAAGCCATGTTAGCCGACACGTTGGCACCGGCAAACCAGTCATACCTCCATTCCTGCAGTTTCATCTGGTTCCTGGCCCATCGCAGCGAGTCGCTCACCCCGTGCTTGTCCACCTTATGTTCGCGCCTCGCCTTCGCCAAGTCCTTCTGCCGCTGCTGTTCCTCCATGATGCGCCAAAATTCTTCCGAACCCAGCCGTGCATGTTCGCCAGCCGCCTCGTGGCGCGCCTTGGCAGCCTTGTCCGCCGCCTCGCGGGCCGCAGCAGCCGCCCGTTCAGCCTCTGCTCTCTTTTCGGCCTCGGTCTCCACCTGAGCCTGAGCCGTCAGCGTGGCCAGCAGCAGCATGGCCAATGTGAATTTTCTTATCATGAGTATCGTTGTTTTAGTTGCTACATTGTTTTTTTTTCTGTAACTATTCAGCGAAAGAACTCCAACTTTGTTTTTTCTGAAACTAATTTGAATAATTAAAATAATTTAGTTCACTAATTTCTATAATTATTAAAATTTGTGAATAAAATTATTCTAATTATGGTAATTTGTTTCTTAAAATCATCACCGAGGGCGATTCGCTGAATTGTTACTTTTTTCTTCGAGAAGAAACAAATGCAAAGTTACATCTTTTTTTCAAAAAAGGGATGTCGAAAATGAAAAAAAGGAAAAAAGAACATGAAATGATACCATAAAACAAAAAAATGTCCTTTTTTTTAACTTTCTTTGTGAAAAAGTCTGTATCTTTGCACCAAGGAATATTTTAGCGGCGATTTTGCTGCTCTGTCATTGAATGAAATAGAGTAGAATTATTCATGTATATAAAAAACATTATGTTATGAACATCAAGAAATTTTTATTCACAGCGGCTGCAGCGGCTGCGCTTGCTGCATGTAGCGACTACGACCCCGGACTCTCCGAGGAAGCCGTCAACCTGACCGAAGCCGAAGAGCAACTCATCAACGAGTACACCGCCAACTTCATCGACCGCTATGGCCAAATCGACGAAAACCACACATGGGGATTCGGCGAAATGGGTAGCGTGGACGAACAGGGGACACGTACTTCTGACCCTAACAGCAATATTTGGCTCGAATATACTAAGGGTAAAATACTCGATGCCAATAATCATGAATATGATGGTATTGTTAGCATTAAAGTGAAAGACGGTGTAGTTGTGCCAGGTTTTCCTGTAAAAAACAATTACAGTAACTACAATGGGAAATATCATGTGATGTTCCCTAATAACGATCCAAGCACAAATAAGGAGCATTGGTTCACTTATGATGAGATGATTACCTACATGCAACAGAATCAGATTACTGAGGTCATTCCTTTGGGCGACGTGACGAATCCCAACACGCTGAGCGATGCCGAGGTGTATGCTGTGAAGGCAGAGTTCGACAAGCAGATACCAGGTTATATCAGTGTGTCTAACATTAACTACGATTCTTACTATGTGCAGCAGATTTGGCATGGTAATGCCGTCCACTCTGGTACGAAACAAAATGGTGATGAGGTGGAAGTGGTAGGTGGTGATAAGGTGGATTATCTCTGTGCGGATGGCAATGACCACTTCTACAACTTCAACAACTCAGACTTCAGCAATGGGACGGGTGGCATGATGCTCATCTATGATAGCAATACCAACAAGTTTGGATACCACAACTCCTATGATAACGCTGACTACTATGATAACTTCCGCCTTGTAGAACTGAATGGAAATTATTATGTAGGTTTCGACTTTGAGTCAAACGGAGCCGATGAAAAGAAAGTGGCACGTGACTACATTTTCAACGATTGGATTGTGAAGATTATCCCTGGCAATGGTGGTGGTACTCCTATTCCTAACGACGAACACTGGCGCATCATGTGCGAGGACTTGGGCAACACCTACGACTTCGACTTCAACGACCTCGTTTATGATGTTTACTACACTGGCACTGATGGCAACTACACAGCCAACATCCGTCTGCAGGCTGCAGGTGGCACACTGCCCATCTACATCGGTCAACAGGATAATGCCCACGAGGTACACCGCCTCTTTGGTTTTGAGCCACAGGCTAACGGCTCTTACCTTCCTGTCAACGTAGGTACAGGCAAAACCGCAGACCCTGTAGATATTACCATCACGGGCTTGGAAGACACCAACCCCGACAAGATTTCTATCTACGTGACCACCAAGACGGGCGGCACCACAGCGCTGAAAGGAAACGCCATCACTCTCCTGCCACCAGTGGGCAAGAGCACAAGCAACGCACCTCAGAAGATTTGCATTCACGACACTACGGTCAAGTGGACCAAAGAGAGCCAGCAGATAGAGTATGCTTATCCTCACTTTGATGCCTGGGTGCAGGCTCAAGATGGCGAGTATAAAATTGACGGCACTACTCCTTGGTACAAGATAGACGTGGATAAGGATGGAAAGTTCCTTTTCAGCAAATGATGGATTCATAGCACAATTGTTTATATAATATATGTAAGAGCCGTCTGGCACTGCACGAATGCAGGTCAGACGGCTCTTCGCGTTTAGCCGTTGCCGTTGCCATCGTCGCCACCGTCAGCGTTGCCGCCGTCGGAGTCGTCGTGCAGGCTCACAGCCTCGGCCTCGGTGATGCTGAGGTTGGAGAGCATCTGCTTGAACGCCTTGCCGGGATAGAACTGCACCTTCTTCACGGTCACGGTCTCCAGCGTGGTCTCCTTCAGGCTGCGCGCGGTCTTGGCGTTGAACGTGGGCTTGAACGAGCCGAAGTCGCCCATCTTCACGCCGTGGCCAATCTCCATGTAGTGGACCAGACGGTTCACCAGCGCGTCGATGACGGCCTTGGTCTGGGCGGGGTTGACACCGCAAGAGTTACTGCACTCGTTGACCAACTGTGCGAAGGTGACGGCAGGGTAGGTCAACTGACGAAGTTTGAACACTTCAGGTTTCTCCTCACGGAAAGTGAGGCGCATTTTTGTTTTACGTACTTGGATTCCCATAGTTTTTTAAGATTTTAAGGGGTTAATAAAAAAGGTAAAATAACACGAGTTTTTGTGGCCTCACACAAAAAACACAGTAATTTTTCAGACAACGGATTTCACGGATGAAACGGATTTTTTTAGAATAACTCAAGTTTCGGAAGTTCCAAACAGTCTTTTTTAACAACGAATTTCACGAATGAGACGAATATTCATGACCATGTACAGAGATATATTTCACGAAGCCGCAAGCGGCAACGAATTTCACGAATGCCAACCGAAAGGCGGACTTCCGTGGGGAAATCCCATTGGCTACGCCGAACTGAAGGTTCGTGTCATTCGTCGCACCAAAGGTGCTTCGTGTCATACTTCTTCTCGCCGCATGGGAAAAAATTTCGTTTAATTCGTTTCATTCGTTGTTGAAAAGACATCCGTCTAATCCGTTCAATCCGTTGTCTGAAAAAAATCGTTTCATTCGTTGTCTAAAAAAATCTGCATTTCCGTGTTTTCTGGGTGAGACAAAATAAGGTTAGATGTATTCCTCCGTCACTTCCAGCGTGATGTCCTCCCCGGTGGCGTATGCCTGATAGACCCGTTGGGTGAGGGCCTCAAAAGTGGCAGCCTGCCGTGTGAGTTCACGTTCCTGTGGCAGGAGCAGGGGGTCGGCCTGTCCCACGAGGATGTGGTCAGTCATCTCCTGCCGCACGGGGTCGTAGGCGATGAACACCCGTGTGTGGCCAGCCGACTGACACACCTTCAGGGTCATGGGCGAGAGCATGGTGGCGGTGGGGCGACACTGGTAGGTGCCCGGAGGCAGGAGCGCACCATGCTTGCGGCGGCACAGGCCGATGGGCAGGGCTTCGCGGGTCTCGCCCAGGGGGTGGCCGTCGAGGGCGAGGGTTCCCTTGGCCGAGTGTGTGTCGCGGTAGTAGCGTGTGAGTGCGAGTTTCATGATAAGTAACTACAGAAATGAGGTTTTTCACTTTTTCGCCGCAAGCGGCTTGTTTTTCTTCGGACAATAATTTCCGATAATTAACGATAATTTTGTCCGATAATTACGTGAGTTCGGTGTAGGACCCACGTTTCATCGTGCCAGTTCGTAGGCTTGGTTGAGCAGGCCGGTGTCGATGTTGTCCATGCGGCTCTCAATCCAGGCCATGGCCCTGACGATGGCGATGAGTTTCTCCTTGTCGCCCCACCGCAGCAGGGCATCGGGTGCGATGCCGCTGTGGAGGGTGACGAGTTCAACGTAGGTTCGGGTGGCGTTGCCGTCCTCGGGTGGAGCCCAGCGGTAGATGACCTGCCGGAGGGTTTGTAGGTCATGCACCGTCAGGTAACTGCGCAGGATGCGGAAGGCGGCGCGCAGTCCGAAGAGGTCGGCTTTGAATTGTACAAACTCCTTGTCCCATTGGTGGCGGCTCTGCCCCAGCCAGTGGGTGCCGTCCTGGCGTCGGATGTTGAGCGGATTATGATTTCTTTGTCCTCGTGTCATAGTGCGTCAGGATGGTTTGCAGGATGAGACAAAACAGTTCAATCATTCTCCAGATGGTGGTGTTTTTCATGGTGTGTTTCTCCTATCAGTTATTTAGTTGTACGTGAATTCGGTGAAAACTACAAATATTCAATTCATGAGAAATTCGTGGTTAATTCATGACCATTTATGTCTAAAATAAAACACGAATTTCCATGAATTAACCACGAATTTTTCATGAATTATTTTTGTTGGGATTCATCGAACTGACGTTAATGAATGTGTGTCAAGTTTTCATTTTCGTTGTGTGTTTTTCTTTTGACGGTGCAAAGTTACGACATCCTGCGTGTGCGGATGTGAGTTCTGATGACTTCTGATGACTTCTGGTGACTTTGCCCTGTTTTTCTCCTGCCTCGCGCGGCAGGGAGGGTGGGGGAAGGGCGCCTCGCGGCGTCATTCCTCCACACTGTGGACCACGTGCAGGAGAGGGTAGAGGTGGAGCAGTTCGTCCTTGGGCAGCATCTTGGCGTGGGGCACGTAGGCAGGGTTTTCGCTCAGGGCGAGGATGTGGTCGCTCTTCCTGCCCTCGTCGTAGATGCGCTTGAACATGCAGTGGCCTTCGGTGGTGACGATGAGGTAGATGCCCTGTCCGCTGATGTCGTCGAGTTGCACCTCCTCGCCCACCAGGCAGATGTCGCCGTCGTGGATGGTGGGGAGCATGGAGTCGCCTTCGGCAGGGATGGCGGCGCGGGCATGCACTCCGGGTATGAGCACGTAGTCATTGATGTACTCGGGGTTTTCGAGTTGCTCCACGATGCCGCATGAGGCCCGGCAACTCTCGAAGTAGGGGATGAGGTCGCGCCGTGAGAAGTGGATGGAGTCGCTGGCGCTGACAATCATGGGCAGGTCGGCTTCGCGGAGCGACCGTGGGGAGTAGGAGGAGGCGGTGCTGGAGCCTTCCATGAGCCATTCGCGGCTCACCTGCGGGAAAGCGTCGAGGATGGCTTCGCGTCCGTTGGCGGTGATGCTGCCCCGGTGCATCCAGGTGGAGATGTTGCTGCGTGGTACGCCGATGATGGAGGCGAAGGCTTGTTGGTTGCCGTTGGCAAACTTTTCGATGAGTGCCTGTAGTTTTTCTTTGTCTGTCATGATATTTTTAATTGATGAATAATTAATGTTTCGGATGTTCTTTTTACCGCTTTGCGGGCTTGAGAAAAACAAAATTGTCTTATACAATGATGTCGCTTCTTTTCGCCGCAAGCGGCTTGTTTTTCCTTGGACAATAATT
>DGSP01000060.1:11723-11867 GCA_002393555.1 Prevotellaceae bacterium UBA4359 | reverse complement strand
ATTTGTTTCTTATAATCCATCGCCGAGGGCGATTCTCTTTTAGGTGTTGCCGCAAGCGGCTTGTTTTCTTTCGGACAATAATTGCAATAATTAACAATAATTTTATCCAATAATGAGTATTGGAACCAATTTTTGGAAATTATT
>DGSP01000060.1:6203-11665 GCA_002393555.1 Prevotellaceae bacterium UBA4359 | reverse complement strand
TTGGAAATTATTGTCCGAGAAAACCATGCGGCCTGCCGCATCATATATAACTATTTTTGTTCATCTACTTATTTTTTTAAGCCGACGAAGGCGTAAAACAAACAACCGCAACTTGAAATTGGTTATAAATATTGTGTAGTTCGTGGAAAATGCGTACCTTTGCGACGCATTTGCAACGGAAAACGGTGCAAATGTAGTGAGAATCGGCAAAACGACCAAACACTTTAACAAAAATTTTTGATTTCAAATGAAAAAAGTACGATACATGAGACATGGAAAATATTTATCTCACACAGAAAGCACAGAAAACACAGAGAGATTTTTTAACCACGAATGAAACGATTTTTTCAGACAACGGATTGCACGGATGAAACGGATTTTTTAGGCCACGAGGATTTTTTAGACCACAGATTACACGGATACGTGAGTTCGTTGTAAGAGACGTTTTAATGATACGCCTTCGGCGGACGAAGAAAAAACAAATAAAAACCGATGAAAACAAATAAAAACCATTTCTTCGTCCACAACATCTTTGCCATCACAACCAAGAAGAACCTGTTTTTATTTGTTTTTACTTGTTTTTTTCTGTTTTTTCTTCGTCCGCCGAAGGCGTAATTCTTATACCGAACTCACGTATCTGTGAAATCTGAAAAATAAATGAGTCTGAAAAAATCTGTGCAATCAGTGAAATCAGTGGTGAAAAAAATCCTCGTGGTCTAAAAAAATCCGTTTCATCCGTGCAATCCGTTGTTTGAAAAAATCTGTGCTTTCTGTGTAGGGCGTTAAATAAATATAGGTATTATGAGAAATGAAGATTATGAGATGGAAATTGTGGGGATGGGGAAGGGTGAACTGGCGGAGATGTACGCACCCGACCTCTCGCCACATGCGGCCCTGAACCGCCTTTCCCGCTGGATTGACTACAATCCGCAACTGAGTGAGGCTCTCCGCCAGACGGGTTACCGACGCCATGCGCGGCGGTTCTCGCCACGGCAGGTGGAACTGATTTTCCGATTTCTGGGGGAACCGTGAGGGACCACGGAAAACACGGAGATTTTTCAGACAACGGATTAGACGGATTAGACGGATTTTTTAGGATAACTCAAGTTTCGGATGTTCCAAACAGTCTTTTCTAACAACGAATGAGACGAATGAGACGAATTTTTATAGCCATGCTGATAGAGAGATATTTCACGAAGCCGCAAGCGGCAACGAATTTCACGAATGTCAACCGCATGGTGAGAATTCCCCACGGAAATCTCATTCGTGTCATTCGTCGCACCGAAGGTGCTTCGTGCCATACTTCTTCTCGCCGCATGGAAAAAATTCGTTTTATTCGCTTCATTCGTTGTTGAAAAGACATCCGAAACTTGAGTTATTCTAAAAAAATCCGTCTAATCCGTCTAATCCGTTGTCTAAAAAAATCCGTCTCATTCGTCTCATTCGTTGTTCTAAACCTTTCCATGCTTTCTGTGTGAGAAAATTTCTGTGCGGGGCGTGAGGGTGGGGCATGTAACATAGTGACAAGTGGATGTAACGCAGACGAAAAAGTGGGGTGGGGGAGGTCAAAAAGGGTTGTTGGGGTGGTTTTTTGCCGTTCTTATATATAAATAATGTGTAAAAAGTTTGCTTGTTTGTGTGAAAAGTTGTTACTTTGCATCCACTAACAAGGAACAGGGCAGATAGGCCGGCAGAGTTTTTCTCGGCTCATTGACTAACGAACTGAAAAAGAAGTTCTCGACTGATTAACAAACGAACTGGACAGGTTCTCGACTAATTAACTAACTCAACTGATTATTGACAGAGATGAGAAGATTTACTTATGTGTTTATGCCCCTGGCAGCGGCGCTGATGGTGTCGTTGGCGGCATGTAGCGATTATGACAATGGTTACACACAGAAGGAACTGCAGTATGCCAAGGACTTCAAGGCAGTCTTTGGCGAGATTGACAGTGAGCAGGACTGGAACGTGGCCGAGCGCACCAGCGTGACCGTGACCACCCAGCAGAACTCGCAAGTGAAGATATATGCCCTCGTCGATGGCACCTACAGCCTCGTGGGCGACTACAGCAACGTGAGCGGCACCCGCGAACTGGGTATCGACGTGCGCAAGGGCGTGACCGACCTCATCGTGAGCGACGGCAACGAGGCCGTGAAGACCACCGTGGGCGGAAGCGCGAACTTGGGCGGAACCAGAACAGTGCATGAGATTGAGGGAGCAGTGACCATCAAGAAAATCACCGACCCTGCTGGTGTGACCATCGGCGAGACGCTTTATCCCATGTACAAGGAGGTGTCGAAGGCTGACTATGAAGCCGTGACCGACGAGAAGACGGGTGCTGTGCCGGAGATTGGCGACGGACATCGCACAAACGTAGATGGCAATTGCTACACCAACTTGAACCGAGTGGTTCACGATTTCTCCTATGTTTCCACAGGCAAGTTTGTGGTCTATCCCTACTATTGGCAGACCAGCAACACTAACACCATCGGCATCTACTACTATGAGGGCGGACAGCGTATCGAAGTGCCTCTCTACACCATCAAGGGCGGCGACGAACTGCAGTACCTGACGAAGCCGGGGCAGGAGCCTTATTGGCAGGACATCTTCGACTTCACAGACCCCCGCAATGCCCGAGACTACAACTGGGCGGCAGCAGGTTACACCAGCGCGAACTTCAAGCCCGCCGTGTGGACGGTGAACCAATATGACAACACGAAGTATGACCTGACGAAGGTGGCACAGATTCTGGTTACGCCCAACGGCTCTTGGCAGAGTTACACAGGTGGTAACTGCAACGAGATTTTCAGCAGTTACTCTGCCCAGATGGTGCGCGGCCAGGGTATTGTGGTCGATATTCGCGAAGGCACGGTGTTCGGCATGTATCTTCTTGATGCCAGCGGCTTCAAGTGCTACTCGCAGAGCGAACTCAACACCTCCGACCAGTGCGGTCCCGGTGTGACTGACGATGGACAGAACAAGGCTGGCTCAGTGAAGAATGACAACAGCCTCCGTCCTTCCTATGCCTCCACCTTCCATGTGGGCGACCAGATGTTCCTCGGCTTTGAGGACTGGGCCAATCAGTGGAAGAACTCCGACATGGACTTCAACGACGTGGTCTTCGCCTTCTCGGGTGCCACTCCCACCGTCATCAACGAGGACAAAGAGGCTGGCACATGGCTTCTCGCCTGTGAGGACTTGGGCGGCTCGTTCGACACCGACTACAACGACGTGGTGCTGAAGGTGGAGCATGTGAGCGGTCAGACCACAGCCACCGTCACTCCGCTGGCGGCAGGCGGTACATTGGCCTCCTACATCTTCTACAACGACCCCGTGGCCAACTCCTACGGCGAGCAGTGTCTGGGCGAGATTCACGAACTCCTCGGTGCCACTCCGGCTGCCAGTGGCAGTTATGCACCCATCAATGCCGGCAGCAGCCGTGGCACGGCTGGCACACCCAAGACCATCAACGTGGACGAGAACTGGAGCATGGCCTACTACAGTGCAGCCGACTGGAACACCACCGAGCAATACAAAAACTACAACATGGGCGGATTTGAAATCCGGGTGCTCAACTCCGGCACAGACCCCCTCACCGGGGACATCTCCAGCACCAACTCCGCCTTCGGCGACGGCTCGCGCATCGCGGCTCCCGACAAGGGCGAGGCTCCCATGATGCTCTGCCTGCCCTACACCTACCGGAAGACCGGCACCGACGGCAAGACACGCGAGTACGTCTGGGCATGGTCGCAGGAACTCTACTCGCTCTCAGCCGGACAGGGCTATGGCGACGGCACCTATCCCATGTTTGCCGAATGGGTGAAAGACCACACCAAGAACACCGACTGGTACATGTACCCCAGCGGCGGCACCGTGTCTGAACTCATCCTGGCCGAAAGCGACGAGAGCGGCGAAGGTGGAGAAGGTGGAGAAACACTCACCAGCAACATCTCTTACAAGAATGGTCAGACGTTCACTTACACGGATCAAAACAATGGAACTACTACATTTAATAACGCTACCTTCATCGATTTCAGCAAGGTAAATGCACTTGACGGTTACACAGCGACCTTGACTGTCACTTATAAAACAAAACCCACTACCACACTCTATTGGGATTATGGTGATGGAACACAGTTGAAGGATGACTATGGCACACAAAACACTCTTTCGACCATTCTTGAACTCGATGCGGCGCAACTCCTCCGTGTCATGAAGACTGGCGGTATCTATGTGGTGCAGAATGGTGACGTGGCTCTCGACATTGCTTCTGTCAATCTGGAAACCACTTATGGTGAACCGTTCGATTTCGGAACTTCGATTCCGATTGTCAACAGGTCAGGCGAGGATGGTCTTGTTTCTACGGCCGACCAGACGCTCACGCTTGTAACATCTGGACCTATGCAGATATATATGGGTAACTCTGCGTGGAATAGTCCTACGATGGAGGTGGTAAGTGTCTCTGGTGGAGAAATCACTTGTGATAATAATGGTGGTAGGGTGTACATTAAAGGAGCGGGTATCTATCAGTTACGCTTGACGAATGTGCCTGAAGGTGTGAAGTTTACCTACGAATTCAACCGCAACGGTCTCACGGCAGTTTTCTATAAATGAATAACTAAAATTACTAACTACATAACAATCCTTTCTTTTTCGGGGCGGCTCTCCACGTGGGGGCCGCCCTTTTTTTGTCTCACACAGAAAGCACGGAAACACGGAAAGGTTTAGAACAACGAATGAGACGAATGAGACGAATTTTTTTCAGACAACGAATGAGGCGAATAAAACGGATTTTTTAGACAACGGATTAGACGGATTAAACGGATTTTTTAGACCACGAGGATTTTTTTAGCCCACAGATTTCACAGATGGACACAGATTTTTTTTCTCACACAGATTCTTTCAGATTACACAGATGGCTTTCCTGCTGAACCTTTAGTTCGGCGTAGCCAAAGCCCCATCCGGCAGGGTTCCCAAGAGTCGCTTGCGGCTCTCCAATCTGTGTAATCCCGAAAGAATCTGTGTGAGAAAACTGAAAATAGAGGCGAAAAGAATCTGTGTCC
This sequence comes from Prevotellaceae bacterium UBA4359, assembly GCA_002393555.1. Classification (GTDB taxonomy): domain Bacteria; phylum Bacteroidota; class Bacteroidia; order Bacteroidales; family Bacteroidaceae; genus Minthosoma. The sequence goes on along the minus strand of DGSP01000060.1, from coordinate 6,602 downwards.
ATCTGTGCAATCTGTGGGCTAAAAAATCTCTGCTGCCTAAAAAAATCCGTTTAATCCGTGAAATCCGTTGTCTAAAAAAATTCGTCTCATCCGTTGTTCTAACCTTTCTGTGCTTTCTGCGTGGGAAAATCTCTGTGGGCTTTCGGCGAAACCATGTGTGCATGAGAAAAATGGGGGGATTATTTGGCGATTAACCAAAAAAGTGTTAATTTTGCAGCCGAAAACAACACATCATTTCAACGGAACAATTGTCAAACAAGTAGGTGAACAAAAATCGTTATACATGATGCGGCAGGCCGCATGTTCTCGGACAATAATTGCCAAAAGGTTGGTTCCAATACTCATTATTGGATAAAATTATTGTTAATTATTGGCAATTATTGTCCGAAAAAACAAGCC
>DGSP01000060.1:0-6141 GCA_002393555.1 Prevotellaceae bacterium UBA4359 | reverse complement strand
GCGAAGAGAAGAGACATCATTGTATGAGATAATTTTTTGTATTTACTTATCAAAAAAAACAAGCGTATGAAGAAATTTTTTGGTTTTTTCCTGGCTGTACTCGGTTTGGCCATGTGTGCCATGACGACATCGTGCAGCAGTGACGACAACGACGACAACGGCGGCAAGCCGGAGCCTGCGAAGATGGCCAAGTACACCATCATGTTCTACGGATGTGGCGGCGCGAATGTCGATTCGCAGTTGGACTTCGCCATCAAAGAGGTGCAGAAGCAACTCGGCGTGGCCAACAACCAGGTGCGTTTCGTGGTCATGTACTCTACTTCGGCATCGGATAAGGCCCATCGCGTGGATCCCAACACGCCGGTGCGTCTGCACTATGGCGACTGGGCCACGACCTACCGCTATGAACTGACGACCGACATCACGGAGGACAACTACAATGCGCGCTGCAAGTATAAGGCGGCGAGCGAGGTGGAACTCTACCGGGTGGAGACCATCAAGGAGTTTCTGACCTGGGCCAAGCAGACGGCTCCGGCCGAGAACTACATCCTCATGCCGGTGAACCACGGTGGCGGCTTTGACCTCGACCATGAGGGCCTCACACGTGCCATTGCCTATGACGACAACCACGGCGGCAAGGGTGTGGCCACGAAGGCTTTTGCCCAGGCGCTGGAGGAGACTGGCACTTACCTGAAGGCCATCTACTGGTATGGCTGCCTGATGGGCCAGTTGGAGGTGATGACGGAGATGGCTCCCTATTGCGACTATCAGTTTGCCAGCAGCCATGTGGCACTGGTCAATCCGCGCCACGTGACGGCCATCATCCAGGCCATCAACGAGAACCCTGACGACTTCGACAAGGTGGCTGAGCGTCAGGGCGAACTGCTGGATGCACCGGGCGATTATTGTTTCTCGCAGAATTTCCTGAATTATGAGGATGATAAAACTCACGAGGTTCACGACGAGAACTGCGACTTCGCCTGCTGGCGGTCGGACAAGTTGGCGGCCATCAACGCTCAGGTGAAGAAACTGGCCACGCTGCTGAAGAACAACTATGCGGACAACAAGGTGGATATCAATGCGGCCATTCAGGCCACCTACATCTACGATGGCGAACTGGCCTACGCCGACCTGGTCGATCTGGCCGTGCATGTGGCCAGCGAACTGGAGGAGAGCGACTTGGCTGCGGAGGCTAACCAGATTGTGGCCGACCTGGAGGCTGCCGTCAAGGATGCCTACATCTACCGCATCAGCGGCCTGCACCGCAAGCAGGTGACGGATGGCAAGGTCATCAACACCATCTGGCCGGAGAAGGACTACTACAGTGTGGGCATCTCGATTTACACGAAGTACAACAAAATCTACCAAGATTACCAGAATGTGTATAAGGCATCTGCCTTCGATGCTGCCACGGGCTGGAGCGCATGGCTGGATGTGAACGAGCAGGACGTTGAGATGGGTGTGAACCCGAGCAACGACAATTTCTGGGATGTGTTCTGGATGACTGACGACCTGGAGTATTGACGGAGGGAGACTACCGAACTCATGGCAGGCGGAGCGGCACAGTGCGCTCCGCCTGCTTTTTTTGTTACACACTGAAAGCACGGAAACACGGAAAGGTTTAGAACAACGAATGAGACGAATGAGCCGAATTTTTTTAGACAACGAATTTCACGAGGGAAACGATTTTTTTCAACAACGGATTAGACGGATTAAACGGATTTTTTTAGGATAACTCAAGTTTCGGATGTTCCAAACAGTCTTTTCTAACAACGAATGAGACGAATTGAACGAATTTTTTATAGCCATGCTGATAGAGATATATTTCACGAAGCCGCAAGCGGCAACGAATTTCACGAATGTCAACTGCATGGCGAGATTTGCGTGGGAAAATCTCATTCGTGTCATTCGTCGCACCAAAGGTGCTTCGTGCCATACTTCTTCTCTCCGCATGGAAAAAATTCGTTTTATTCGCTTCATTCGTTGTTGAAAAGACATCCGAAACTTGAGTTATTCTAAAAAAATCCGTCAAATCCGTCTAATCCGTTGTTGAAAAAAATCGTTTCCCTCGTGAAATCCGTTGTCTAAAAAAAAAAATTCGTCTCATCCGTCTCATTCGTCTCATTCGTTGTTCTAAACCTTCCGTGCTTTCCGTGTTTTCCGTGTGCCGTCTTCCCCCTACGTGCAACGCCGTTGCACATGCAAATTGTACGCCGTACAGATTGCAATTCGTGTGCCGTTGCTATTGCAATTTGCACGGGCATCCGTCCTGTGCCCCTTCGCCGTCGCGTCAACAACTAACAGTCCGAACCTCAGAAAGGTAACATTTTCAAAACTTTATGTATCATGGCCGACAGGCCGTCAGGAAAAGACCCCCTATCTTTGCACCGAGATTTTATCTGACTAAAATTACTATTAACTACTAATCACGGAAAAAAGATGAGAAAGAGTATGAAATTAACCCATCTGTTGCTCGCCGCCACCGCCCTGTGGGGGCTCACGGCTTGTAGCGACTATGACAATGGCTACGACGAGAAGAAAATCTCCTTCGAGAAAGAGTTCGTCAACGCATTCGACGACATCGACCCCGAGCAGGACTGGAACATGGCCGAGCGCGCTTTCGTGACCGTGACCACTGGCAGTGCGTCGCGAGTGAAAATCTATGCCCTGCTGGGCGGCACCTACTGCATCGTGGGTGACTACAGCAACGTGAGCGGTACACGCGAACTGGGCTTCGACATGCTCGAAGGCACCGAGAGCATCATGGTGAGCGACGGACGTACCGCCGTGCAGACCACACCGGGCGGCACAGCAGACCTGACCCAAGGCACACGCACCGTCTATGCCGGAAAAGGCATCGTGGGAATCTCTAAAATCACCGACGCCAACGGCATCACCATCGGAGGCACAAATTATCCCATGTACAAGGAGGCCACAGCACAGAACTATGAGGACATGAAGAGCGTCATCCCCGAAATTGGTGACCGAAAGTCCTACACCAACCTGAACCGTGTGAGCCACGATTTCACCTATGTCTCCACCGGCAAGTTCATCATCTACCCCTACTACTGGGAAACCTCCTCGCTCAACACCATCGGCATCTACTACTACGACGAGAGCGGACAGCGTCAAGAGGTGGATGTCTATACCATCCGCGAGGGCAACGAACTGCAGTACCACAAGAAGGTGGGTGTGTACGAATCTCCTTACCACCCCGAAGAAATCACAACCATCGGTAATGCAGCGTGGTATAAGGACTGGAGGGCGATGACGTGGACTACCCAGACCTACAACATGCTCGGCAGCATGGGTCTTCCGAATGGCGACCTACTCAGCCGATTCTCCGAACTCGTGGTGGATGTGGACATGAAGAAGTACACTACGGGTGTGCGCGTACTTTTCTATAAGAGTGACGGCACGAACAAAGCCTACCCGATTCCCAACCCAAGCCCATCGGCCAGCGGCACACAGAACGTGAAGAAGACTATCAACCTGCAGTCGCTCGTGACTGAAGAGGCCGGATGGGAAGAGTATCTGAAGAACTGCTCCGAAGTGCGCCTCGCAGGCGACAACAAGGGAAACACCACGTTCAAGGACAACATCGGCAATGATGTCATCGGCGACATCGTCATCAAGGACCTCAAGTTCCAGACTTCCTCTGATGGCGGCTGGCAAAACTACGGCGAAATCTTCTGCTCCGAAATCTTCACCAGGTATGAAAGCGACAAGATGCACGGACAGGGCATCCTCATCGACATCCCCGCAGGCACCGTCTTCGGCATGTATCTGAAGAAGGCAGACTGGGAGAACGGCTCGCAAGTGCCCTACACCTTCTATTCCGAAAGTTCGCTCAACGACCCCATCCGATGCGGCAACGGCGTGACCGACGACAACCAAGGCCACGTGACCCAAGTGGAAGGCATGCACCCCTGCTACGCCTCCACCTTCCACGTCAACGCACTGGGCAACCAGATGTTCCTCGGATTTGAAGACTGGCCCAACACAGCAAACGCCTCCGACTTCGACCTCAACGACGTCGTCTTTGCCTTCTCAGGAGCCACACCCACCATCATCAACGAAGACACCACACCGGCAGGAACCTGGATGCTCGCCTGCGAAGACCTCGGAGGCTCATTCGACCTCGACTACAACGACGTGGTGCTGAAAATCAACCACATCAGCGGACAGAACTACGCCACCGTCACCCCTCTGGCAGCAGGCGGCACACTCGCCTCCTACATCTTCTTCATCGACCCCACCTCCACCAACGGGCAACTTGACCAGTGCTTCGGCGAAATCCACCAACTCTTCGGAGCCGGAGCCATATCGAGCGGCGAATATGAACCCATCAACGTGAAAGGTGGCAGCCGAGGCGCACAGGGCCGCGAAGTGCGATTCAACGTGTCCGAAGACTGGACCATGGCCTACTACAGTTCCGACACCTGGAACAAAAGCAGCCAGTACGCACCCAACATGGGCGGCTTCGAAATCCGCACACTCCCGATAGGCACCCCACCCATCGACAACGCCGACCTCGACATCAACCGCGTGACCAGCCTCTCCCAAGGAGCATCGCGCATCCCGGCACCCGACAAAGGAAAGGCACCCTTCATCATCTGCCTCCCATACTCCTACTTCACCCTCAACCAGCCATCTGTGGGCAAGAAGACCGAGTACGTGTGGGCATGGCCACAGGAATACGTAGGCATCACCACCTGCTATCCCGACTTTGCCGCATGGGTCGGCAATATGTCGGAAAACGGAGAGTGGTACAAAAACCGCACACCCAACTCCCTGACCGTTGACCCACTGGAAATCGTGACCGACATGACAGCCGAAGAAAAGGCTGCCACCATCGAGGGCGAAACCAGCGGCACCACAGTGGTGACCAACAAGCAGAACCCGACATTCTTCGGCACATGGGGTAGCATCATCAACTTGAAGGATTCATACACAACTGCTTGGAACGCCGACACCGAGAGCCACACAGCCAGCATTTACACAGGAGAAAAATTGAAAGCGACAGCCTACTTGAACAACTACAGTGGAAGTGGCACCATCTCAGCACAACTCAGTGCAGGCAACACAGGTGCCTACCTCTACAATAATGGTGTGGAGTTCTATGTGGTAGGTGGCAACAACAGCGGACAGGCCACACTCACCATCCACTTCACCGGCGACGACACCTACAACGCCAAAGACATCACCATCTACATCAACGTGAAGGAACGCAAAATATATCAGTTCGTGGCTGAGAAGAATGGAAAGAAATACGCACTGACCAACGATAACGGAACACTGAAGATTGCACCAGTTGACACTTCTAACAAGAACCAAATGTGGGCAGTGGAACGCGAAGGCGGCAATAGTAAGTACAACTTCATCTACAGTGTCGGTGCCTGCGAGTACCTCGTCTCGGCTGCTGGCGACAGGGCATATGCTCCCACACTGCAAGAAAGCAGACCCGACAACAACGAGTATGGACGATTCAAGTTCATGAAATGGACGAATGCCGGGAAGGAACTCACCTATCTCTACTTGCGTCATTATGAACGTAATTTTGAACTGAAAAGACAAAACTACAACGAGCCCATGTATATGGGTGTGAATCAGTTTAACGACTGGGAACAAGTATGGTTCAACAAGACGGGAAGCCAAGTCTTCAATTTCACAATGGTGGATGTCAAACCATAAGGCTCACATCCCTCCTCACAACAGCAAAAAATCTCAAAACATAACATCTCTTTTTCCGTAGTAGTGGCGAGGCGGACCTGCACAACTCATCTGCAGGCCCGCCTCCCTCTTTTTCCCCCTCCCACCTGTCCCTACGTGAGTTCGGTGTATGAAAAGTTTTAACCCGAATCGGTCATTAGGCCACTTCGTGGCTCTGTCGTAAAACAAATTTGAATAATTATCATAATTTCACCCACTAATTTCTATAATTATGATAATTTGTGGATAAAATTATTTTAATTATGGTAATTTGTTTCTTAATGACCCATTTGGGCTTAACGGCCATCCCCGTGCACCACCAAAGTCCTGAAAGGACGAAAGAGCACAGGCAGGCGGTGGAGTGAGCGGAGCGAACGGAACCCCTGCTGATGAACACACCCCCAGCCCAAGCCCCGACGGGTAGGGTGT
>DGSP01000038.1 GCA_002393555.1 Prevotellaceae bacterium UBA4359 | reverse complement strand
AAACGCTACTTTTTAAAGTGGGCTCCTTACTTAAGTTTCGGAAGTTCCGATGTTTTTTATCTAAACACGAATTTCACGAATGAATACGAACCATGCGGATAGTATTCCTATCACTCGAAGCCGTGGACGGCGACGAATTTCACGAACCATCCGGATGGTTTTCGTGTTCTTCGTCGCACAGAAGGTGCTTTGTGTGATAGTTTCTTGTGCTGCATAGTTTTGTGTATATTTGCGTAATTGGCTACGCCGAGCTAAAGGTTCGTGTTAAAATGAACAAGTTGTGTACTCCCGAAACTTCAATAAACTATTTTTGTTCGACTACTTATTTTTTTATTTTTTCTTGTTTTTCTAAAGCCCGCAAAGCGGTAAAAAGAACTTCCGAAGTTGAGTTCTCTTATATCGAACTGATGTCATTCGTGTTGATATGAACGCATGTCTGAAATAAGCAGTTGGTGGTACGATTGCGGATAATCATTTTGCTTTTTTATGGGTGAGGTTGGAAGAAAAAAGGGGGTAGGGCATATTGCATTGTAACTTTTTGTGTATCTTTGCACTCATGAAACGTTCTGACTTTGAGATTATGGCTCCGGTGGGGAGCCGGGAGAGTCTGGCTGCTGCGCTGAAGGCGGGGGCTAACTCGGTGTATTTTGGCATCGGTAAACTGAACATGAGGAGCCACTCGGCCAATGCGTTCACGATTGACGACCTGAAGGAGATTGCGGCCATCTGCCGTGAGCATGGGGTGCAGTCGTACCTGACGGTGAACACCATCATCTATGGCGAGGACATCGAGACGATGCACGAGATGGTGGATGCGGCCAGGGAGGCTGGGATTTCGGCTGTGATTGCGAGCGATGTGGCGGTGATGACCTACTGCAACGAGGTGGGGGTGGAGGTGCATCTGAGCACGCAACTGAACATTTCGAATGTGGAGGCTCTGAAGTTTTATGCGCGGTTTGCCGATGTGGTGGTGCTGGCGAGGGAACTGAACATGTGGCAGGTGAGGGACATCTATCGGCAGATTGTGGAGCAGGACATCAGGGGGCCGAAGGGGAAACTCATCAGGATAGAGATGTTTTGTCATGGCGCGCTGTGCATGGCCATCAGCGGTAAGTGCTACTTGTCGCTGCAGAATGCGGGGAGGAGCGCGAACCGTGGGGAGTGTGTGCAGATTTGCCGGAGGGGCTATGAGGTGACGGACTTGGAGACGGGGACGCAACTGGAAATTGACAACAAGTATATCATGTCGCCGCGCGACCTGAAGACGATTCGGTTCATCGATGTGATGATGAATGCCGGGGTGAGGGTGATGAAGATTGAGGGTAGGGCGAGAGGGCCGGAGTATGTCTATACGGTGGTGAAGGCGTATGATGAGGCGGTGAGGAAGGTGTGTGAGTGGGATGAGGGGCTGCGACAGAGCCGCAGCATGCACGACGAGGCGGACGAGAAGAACCAAGAAGATGTGAAAGAGAGGAGAGGATGGGCGACGGAGGCTGAACTGGACGAGTGGGACAGACAACTCGGCACGGTGTTCAACCGGGGTTTCTGGGATGGCTACTACCAGGGAGCGCGGCTGGGCGAGTGGTGTGAGGTGTATGGCAGCAGGGCTACGGAAAAGAAGGTGTATGTGGGCAAGTGCATGAAGTACTTCTCGAAGATAGGGGTGGCGGAGTTCCTCATTGAGAACGAGGACCTGCATGTGGGCGACAAGATACTGGTGACGGGCACCACGACGGGAGCCTTGATTCAGCCGTGCGAAGAGATTCGCTATGAGTTGGAGCCTGTGCAGACGGCCACGCGCGGACAGCACATCAGCATCAAGGTGAACGACCGTGTGCGGGTGAACGACCGGCTTTATGTGCTTCAGCCTGCCGACCGACTGACGGAACAGTCGGGAGTTGAGGGATGAGGGTTTAGAGTTGAAAATTTGATTTTTAGCATTTTATATAAGGTTCTTTCAATGAGAAGGCAAGTTTCTATTTTACTTTTTGGGGTGTTGTCCATCTTTTCGGTGATGGCTCAGGAGAACGGCAACAGCGAACTGCTGGGGGTTGTCTCCTACATGAAGCGGGCTATGAACTTTGCGCAGGCCATGCCGCAGGAGAAGGTGTATCTCCATTTTGACAACACGGGTTACTTCATGGGCGAGACCATCTGGTTCAAGGGCTACGTGTTGCGGGCCGACACGGGCAAGCCGACCGACATGAGTGCGGTGCTGTATGTGGAATTGGTCAACCCGACGGGCGATGTGGTGGTCACACGCAAACTGCCCATCCAGAACGGTGCGGCATACGGCGACATGAAACTCGACAGCCTCTACACGACGGGTTTCTACGAGGTGCGCGCCTACACTCGCTACATGACCAACTGGGGCAATGGCGGCATCTTCTCGCGAGTGTTCCCTGTGTTCAAGACACCGACCAAGGATGGCGACTACTCCAAGATGGTGATGGACAACTACGGCTACCGTAAGCGTCTGCCCAATGTGCGCATGGACGACAGCCAGAACGACAAGGAGAACGGCCTGAAGGTGCGCTTCTATCCCGAAGGCGGCAAACTCGTCAAGGGCTTGCCCAACCGGGTGGCCTTCTTGGTGACCGACAAGACGGGAGCCAGCCTCGAGACCGAAGGCAGTCTGCTCGATGCCAAGAAGCAGGAGATTTGTGCTGTCAAGACAGTTCGCGAGGGTAGGGGCGTGTTCACCGTGAAACCCGACGACACCCCTTGCTATCTGCGTCTGGCCGACCGAAAGGGTCGCACCCACGATGTGCGTCTGCCCAGTGCCGAAGAGGAAGGTCTGGCCATGCAGGTGAACATGCTGAAGGACGATGCTGTAGAAGCCACCGTCTATGCTTCCCCGTCGATGGTGGGCAAGTTGTTGGGCTACACCCTGATGCACAACGGACGAGTGATGCAGGCCGACACCGTCTATGCCGAACGTGCCATGATGCTGCCCTTCGACCGCCTCTCGATGCAGGCTGGCGTGAGCCAACTCACTTTCTTCACAGCCGATGGTCACATTCAGGCCGAGCGACAGTTCTTCATCTGTCCCCCCTCGAGCGAGGCTGACACCATCCGCATCTCTTCCCCCCAGGCTTTCCCCAAACCCTGCAAGACCGTGACCGTCAACATACAGGCACAGCCCAACAGCAACCTTTCCTTCTCGGCCATCGATGCCGCCACCATGACCAACGGGCGCGAAGGGAATGCCCTCACGTGGCTCCTGCTCGGCAGCGACATCAAGGGCTACATAGCCGACCCAGGCTATTACTTCGAGGCCGACGACGAAGAGCACCGCTTGGCAGCCGACCTGCTCATGCTGGTGCAGGGTTGGCGCCGCTACGACTGGGCCTTGATGGCCGGTGCCATCGAGCAGAATGAGGGCTACACGCTCTTCAACGACAGCACCGCGCGGTTCACCCAACCCATCGAGGACCAACTCTATGTGTTTGGCAAACTGGGGCAGAAGAAAAAGAAGAACTCGGTGGATGGTGTGAACCTGTCCATGTACTTCTACAACGAACACGGACAACACCTCGAAGGCACCACGGTGACCGACTCGCTGGGTGGTTACGCCTTCGGACTGCCAGGCATGGAGGGTGACTGGAAACTCATCATCAACACGCAGAAGGGCGACAAGGACGCCAACTACTATGTGGGCATCGACCGCCACTTCTCGCCTGCCCGCCGTTGGCTTTCGCCCGACGAGACTGCCACTATCAACCTGCTCAAGGCGAACCTCTTTGGCACCGAACAGTCGAAGAAAGCAGCCGAAGAAAACCACGAATACATCCCCATCCAGAAGCGCGACCACGTGTTGCCCACGGTGGTGGTGAAGGCCAAGCGCAACCGCATCTACGACAATGCTCGTGCCGCCTGGGAGTCGGAGACTCAGGCACAGTACTATGCCTCCATGTACTACAACGCTGACAACGATGCCGATATGTTTGCCGACCGTGGCCTGCCGTTGCCCACGCTCAGCAGTTGGCTCCGCATGCGCAACCCCTTCTTCGGCGGTTCGGGCAAGGATACGTTTGATGGCTCAGCCGGTGGGGATGCGACTGCCGAAAGTGCCTTCGGCGAGAGCAACACCGAAGTGTCCACAGATATGACTACCGATGTGGCTGCCGAAGGCGACATGGTGGCCGATGAAAGCACCGACATCACCCAGATGGAGCAATCGACTGATGTGGAAGAGAACAAAGGGGAGACTGGCAGCATCTACCGCTACTCCGGTCTGGGTTACAAGAACCGCCCCATCGTGTGGGTGGTGGGCAACACCTACCGTTGCATCACGATGTTGGGTTCCCTCAAGTTCGACACCTTCGACATTCAGGAGAAGAGTGCTGTAGCGATGGCTGAAGCCGCCGACCCCAACACCGATGTGGCAGGCAATATGCTCAACACCGACATCGACGAAGTGAAGGCGGTCTATGTGACCGAAGATGCTACTGCCTACCAGCGTTATGTCCGCACCATCCCCGCCATTCCGGGAGCGGTGACGGTGTTTGTCTATACCCACCACACCTTCCCCGTGAAGCAGAAAGGACTGCGCAACACGCACTTCCAGGGCTACAACAAGCCCTCCACCTTCGAGATGGAAGACTACTCCACACTCCCCCCCATCGAGGACTATCGCCGCACCCTCTTCTGGATGCCAGAAGTGAAGACGGATGCCGAGGGAAAGGCTACGGTGGAGTTTTTCAACAACTCCTCGTGTCACGAGATGTACATCTCTTGCGAGGGAATGACACCTGAGGGGAAACTGCTTATCAATGAATAGGTTGTCTGGTTTTCTGGATGGTCTAGCCTTTCTAGCCAATCTAGTCTGTCTAGTATTTCTAGCCTATCTAGTCTAAAAAAATAGTTCTAAACAAAAATATGCAAGAAGAAGATTTTGACATACGTGAGCAGCGCTCCACGAAGGATAAGGACTTTGAGAATGCGCTCCGTCCGCTCCGTTTTGAGGATTTCAGCGGACAAACCAAGGTGGTGGAAAACCTGAGCGTGTTTGTGGAGGCGGCCCGGTTCCGTGGCGAACCGCTCGACCACACTCTGCTGCACGGTCCTCCAGGACTGGGCAAGACGACCTTGAGCAACATCATCGCCAACGAACTTGGCGTGGGCTTTAAGGTCACCTCGGGGCCTGTGCTCGACAAGCCGGGCGACTTGGCTGGCATCCTCACCTCGCTGGAGGAGAACGATGTGCTGTTCATCGATGAGATTCACCGGCTCTCGCCTGTGGTCGAGGAGTATCTCTATTCGGCCATGGAGGACTATCGCATCGACATCATGATAGACAAAGGCCCTTCGGCGCGTTCTATCCAGATAGACCTCAGCCCCTTCACACTGGTGGGGGCCACCACGCGTAGCGGCCTGCTCACCGCACCGCTCCGTGCCCGCTTTGGCATCAACCTCCACCTGGAATACTACGATGCCGATGTGCTGACGAAGATTATCCTCCGCTCAGCCCATCTGCTGGGCATTCCATGCGAGTTTGATGCTGCCGGCGAGATAGCCTCGCGCTCGCGTGGCACACCGCGTATTGCCAATGCCTTGCTGCGCCGTGTGCGCGACTTTGCACAGGTGAAGGGCAACGGAACCATCAACCTCTCCATTGCCCACATGGCACTCGAAGCGCTCAACATCGACCGCTTCGGACTGGACGAGATAGACAACAAGATTCTCACGACCATCATTGACAAGTTCAAGGGAGGCCCCGTGGGGCTTGGCACCATCGCCACCGCCATTGGCGAAGACACTGGCACGGTGGAGGAAGTGTATGAGCCGTTCCTCATCAAGGAAGGGTTCATCAAGCGCACTCCCCGTGGACGGGAAGTGACGGAACTGGCCTACAAGCACTTGGGGCGCAACCCTTGGGCCAATCCCAACGACAAGACGGGCATGGGCAGTCTCTTCGACTGACGACTGGCGTGTGTTCTATAGACCGTACCCCTCGACTACGACTGACCGTAGCCGAGGGGTACGCTGTTGTGTAGCCGAGGGGTACGCCACATTGACATCTTCGGGTGTGCTTTGACGGATGTCTTGGTGTGGTGTGTCAAAAATCCTATCCTATAGGATAGAAAATCTTTTTTTGAAAAATTTACACATTATATATATAGTGAAAAAGATTTTTTCTTTACCTTTGCACCCGATTTTCCATAAAAAGGAAAGAAAAACAACACGATATGCAAAAGAATTTAGTGATTGTCGAGTCTCCAGCCAAGGCGAAAACGTTGGAGAAATTTCTCGGAAAAGACTACAAGGTGATGTCGTCGTATGGACACATACGTGACCTGAAGAAGAAGGAGATGAGTGTGAATCTGGACGATTTTTCGCCTGAATATGAGATACCTTCAGACAAGGAGAGTGTGGTGAGAGACCTGCGCAAAGAAGCCAAAAAGGCAGAGACTGTCTGGCTGGCTTCCGATGAAGACCGCGAGGGAGAGGCCATCAGTTGGCACTTGAGCCAGGTGCTGGGGCTGGATCCCAAGGCGGCTAAAAGGATTGTTTTTCACGAGATTACCAAGACGGCCATTCTGAAGGCTATCGAGAACCCCCGCACCATCGACATGGGGCTGGTGAATGCACAGCAGGCGCGCCGTGTGCTCGACCGTATTGTGGGTTTCAAACTTTCTCCTGTGCTGTGGAAGAAACTCAAGCCCAGTCTCTCGGCTGGCCGTGTGCAGAGTGTGGCTGTCAGGCTGATAGTGGAACGTGAACGCGAGATAGAGAATTTCAAGAGCGAGTCCAGTTTCCGTGTCACGGCTGTCTTCACAGTGGGCGACCAGGAAGTGAAGGCATCGTTGGCACACGGATTCAAGACCAGCGAAGAGGCCGAAGCATTCCTGCTTTCGTGCAAGGATAAGGTTTTCACCATCACCGACATCGAGAAGAAGCCCGTGAAGAAGAGTCCTGCCCCCCCCTTCACCACCTCCACCCTTCAGCAAGAAGCAGCCCGTAAACTGGGTTTCACGGTGAGCCAGACGATGATGGTGGCGCAGCATCTGTATGAGTCAGGACACATCACCTACATGCGTACCGACTCGGTGAATCTCTCCTCGCTCTGCATCAACTCGACGAAAGAAGAGATTGAGAAGATGCACGGAGCGAAATACTCCAAACCTCGGCAGTTCCACACCAGTTCAAAAGGTGCGCAAGAGGCCCACGAGGCCATCCGCCCCACCTATATCTCTGAACACACCATCAGTGGCAACTCGCAGGAAAAACGCCTCTACGACCTCATCTGGAAGCGCACGGTGGCTTGCCAAATGGCTGATGCCGAGGCTGAAAAGACAACCATCACGATTTCGGTGGCAGGCTCTGATGACGCTTTTGTGGCCACGGGCGAGGTCATCACGTTCGATGGCTTCCTTCGTGTGTACCGTGAGTCCTACGATGATGACCATCAACCCGAAGAAGGTGAGGCACTTCTGCCAGCCGTGAAGAAAGGTGAACAACTGACAATGAAGGAGTTGCTGGCCACACAGCGTTTCACGCAGCATCCGTTGCGCTACACCGAGGCCAGTCTGGTGAAGAAGTTGGAGGAGTTGGGCATTGGCCGTCCTTCCACCTATGCACCGACCATCTCGACCATTCAGCAGCGCGAGTATGTGGAGAAGGGCGACAAGAAAGGCGAAGAGCGCATGTATGAAGTGCTGAAGTTGACAGGCGGAAAACTGAAGAAATCGCTGAAGAAAGAGGTGGTGGGCAACGAGAAAGGCAAACTCATCCCCACCGACATAGGCATTGTGGTGAACGATTTCCTCATCCATTCCTTCCCCGACATTGTCGATTACAACTTCACGGCCAACGTGGAGAAAGAGTTTGACGAGATAGCCGACGGGCGCGAGAACTGGCATGAGATGATGCGCGACTTCTATGCCAAGTTGGACCCCATGGTTGAGGCTACCTTGCATGAAAAGAACGAGCATAAGGTGGGCGAGCGTGTGTTGGGCAAAGAGCCAGGCACGGGAAAGCCTGTCAGCGTGAAGATTGGCCGCTTCGGCCCGATGGTTCAGATAGGTGTTGCCAACGAGAATGAGAAGCCTCGCTTTGCCCAACTCAACAAGGGGCAGAGCATCAGCACCATCACCTTGGAAGAGGCACTGGAACTCTTCAAGTTGCCGCGTACACTGGGCGACTACGAAGGCACCGAAGTCGTGATTGGCACAGGCCGATTTGGCCCCTATGTGCTGCACAACAAGAAGTACGTGTCGCTGCCCAAGGGTGCCGACCCAATGGCCCTGACGCTGGATGAGGCTGTCAAACTCATAGAAGAACACCGCAAGGCGGAGGCATCTGCCCACCTCAAAGTGTTTGAGGAGGATACCGAACTGGAAGTGATGAACGGTCGTTTCGGCCCCTATTTGAAATACAAAGGCTCCAACTACAAACTGCCCAAGAGTGTGAAGGAACCAACCAATCTCACCTACGAGGAGTGCAAGGCCATCATAGAGAAGGCCGACAGTAGCAAAGTTGACGGCGAACAGGCGGAGAAGAAAGTTGCTCCGAGACGTGGGCGAAAAGCAACGAAAGCATGACACGGATTTTCCTAATTGGCTACATGGGAGCAGGCAAGACCACCATCGGCAAGGTCTTGGCCCGCGAGATGGGGTTGGACTTCTACGACCTCGACAATTACATCGAAGACCGTTTCCACCAGAAAATACCCGACATCTTTGCCGAGAAAGGCGAGGAGGGCTTTCGTCTGATTGAACAGAAGATGCTGCACGAAGTGGGTGAGTTTGAGAATGTCATCGTTTCTTGCGGAGGCGGAACCCCATGTTTCTTCGACAATATGGCCTACATGAACCGGCAGGGCGAGACAATCTTTCTCGATGCGCCGCCCGCTGTGCTGAAGGAACATCTGCAGATGGGCAAGACCGTGCGGCCACTCATCGTGGGCAAGACCGACGAAGAACTCATGGCCTACATTGAGGCATCGCTCCGGCAGCGGCTTCCCTACTATCAGCAAGCCCTGCACACCTTAAAGATAGAGGTGATTCACACCAAAGAAGAGATAAAGAACTACGTCAACCAAATCATCGGTTTAATATGAGAAAATGGCGCATTGAAGACTCCAACGAACTCTATGGTATCAATGGTTGGGGTGTCAACTATTTCCGTATCAACGAGAAAGGAAATGTGGCAGTGACCCCCCGAAAGGATGGGGTGGAGGTCGATTTGAAAGAAGTGATGGATGACCTCGCCCTGCGCGACGTGTCGGCCCCAGTGCTGGTGCGCTTTCCCGACATCATCGACAATCGCATCGAGAAGACCTCCATCTGCTTCGACAAGGCAGCCAAGGAGTATGGCTACAAAGGGGAGAACTTCATCATCTATCCCATCAAGGTGAACCAAATCAGTCCCGTGGTGGAAGAGGTCATCAAGCATGGCAAGAAGTTCAACCTCGGTCTTGAGGCCGGGTCGAAGCCCGAACTCCATGCCGTGTTGGCAGTCAACATGAACAGCGACTCGCTCATCATCTGCAACGGCTATAAAGACCAAGACTACATCGAGTTGGCACTGTTGGCCCAGAAGATGGGCAAGCGCATCTTCATCGTGGTGGAGAAGTTCAACGAACTGGAAATCATCACGCGCATTGCCAAGAAGATAGGAGTGCGCCCCAACATAGGCATCCGCATCAAACTGGCGGCTTCAGGCTCAGGCAAGTGGGAAGAGAGTGGGGGAGATGCCAGCAAGTTCGGCCTCACTTCGGGCGAACTTCTGACGGCGCTCCACTACATTGAGGAGAACGGCATGAAGGACTGCCTCAAACTCATCCACTTCCACATCGGCAGCCAAATCACCAAGATACGCCGCATCCAGAACGCCCTTCGGGAGGCCAGCATGTTCTACGTGCAGTTGCACAAGATGGGCTACGGCGTGGAGTTCGTCGATTGTGGCGGCGGTCTGGGCGTTGACTACGATGGCAGTCGTTCCTCCAGCAGCGAGAGTTCGGTCAACTACTCCATTCAGGAGTATGTGAACAACTGCGTCTATACCTTTGTCGATGCAGCCGATACCAATGAGATTCCTCATCCCAACATCATCACCGAGGGGGGCCGTTCCCTGGCTGCTCACCACTCCGTGCTCATCATGGAGGTGCTGGAGACCACCGAGGTGCCTGCCATGCCCGACGAGTTTGTCGTCGATGAAAACGACCACTCTCTGGCCAAGGAACTCTACGACATCTGGTGCAACATCAACGTGCGCAACATGCTGGAGAACTGGCACGATGCCCAACAGATACGCGAAGAGGCACTCGACCTCTTCTCCCACGGCATGCTCGATCTGCGCACACGGGCCGAGATAGAACGCATGTATTGGGCTGTGGCCAGGGAAATCAATACCCTCGTCCACACCATGAAGCACGTGCCGGAGGAGTTCCATTCACTCGACAAACTCTTGGCCGACAAGTACTTCTGCAACTTCTCCCTCTTCCACTCTTTGCCCGACGCATGGGCCATCGACCAAATCTTCCCCATCATGCCCATCCAGCGGCTGAACGAGCGACCCGACCGCAACGCCACCTTGCAGGACATCACTTGCGACTCTGACGGCAAGATAGCCCAGTTTGCCACCGAGACTGGTGTGAGCCACTTCATTCCGCTCCATTCGCTCGACAAGAAGAAAGGCTCCTACTACATCGGAGTCTTCCTCGTGGGGGCCTATCAGGAAATCTTGGGCGACATGCACAACCTCTTTGGCGACACCAATGCCGTCCATGTCACTACCGACAAGGATGGCTACCACATCAAGAACATCATCGACGGTGAGACCGTGGCCGATGTGCTCAGTTATGTGCAGTACGAGCCGAAGAAACTCGTGCGCAGCCTTGAAATCTGGGCCAAGCAAGCCATCAAGGAAGGCAAGATAACCCTCGAAGAAGGCAAGGAGTTTCTCGACACCTACCGCAGCGGACTTTACGGATACACATACCTTGAATGAAAGTTAAAAGTGAAAAGTTAAAAGTGAAAAATCTAAGTTACTTTTGCTAATGAATGAGTTGCCAACATCCCGCATGGCAGGTAACTTAGATTTTTCATTTTTCACTTTTCACTCTTCATTTCAAATAAAATTGATAAAATGGCCAATCTCAAAGGTTTAGCAAAAGACACTGCTATCTATGGTTTGAGCAGCATCGTGGGGCGGTTCCTCAACTATCTGCTTGTGCCGCTCTACACCAACTGCATGCCCAAAGAATCGGGCGACTACGGTGTAAGCGTCAACATCTACGCCTATACCGCCCTTGCACTGGTCATCCTCACCTTCGGCATGGAGACCACCCTCTTCCGTTTTGCCAACAAAGAAGGAGAGAAACCCGACACCGTGTTCTCCACTGCCATAAGCGTGGTCGGCACACTCTCGGTCGTGTTCCTTGCTCTGGTTTTCACCTTCATCACCCCCATCAGCCACTCTCTCGGCTATGCCAGTCATCCCGAATATCTTCAGATGATGGCAACAGTTGTTGTCCTCGATGCCGTGCAGGCCATTCCTTTCAGTTACTTACGCTTCCAGAAGCGACCCATCAAGTTTGCCTCGCTCAAGTTGCTGTTCATCCTGCTCAACATCCTGCTCAACGTTTTCTACTTCGTCGTGCTCGGCAAGACAGAAGTCTATTACGTCTTCCTCATCAATCTCTGGTGCACCAGTGCCATCACCTTCTTCTTCGTTCCCGACTTCTTCCGGGTGAAGTGGCAGTTCGACTTTTCTCTGCTCCGTCGCATGTTCTCCTATTCATGGCCCATCCTCGTGCTCAGTATTGCCGGCATCCTCAACCAGACCGTCGATAAAATCATCTTCCCCTTGGTCTGCAGCGAGGCCGATGCCAAGGCACAACTCGGTGTGTATGGTGCTTGCGTGAAGGTTGCCATGATTATGGCCATGATTACCCAGGCTTTCCGCTATGCCTACGAACCCATCGTTTTCTCCAAGGCCAAAGACAAAGACTCGAAGGAGTATTATGCCCAGGCCATGAAATACTTCATCATCTTCACCCTCTTCGCCTTTCTGGTGGTGATGGGCTACATGGATATTCTCAAACATGTCATCGGGGCCGAATACCGCGAGGGACTCGTCACCGTGCCCATTGTCATGGCCGCTGAAATCATGATGGGCATCTACTTCAACCTCTCCTTCTGGTACAAACTCATCGACCGCACCATCTGGGGTGCATGGTTCTCCTTGGCGGGATGCACCGTACTCATTGCCGTCAATGTCCTCTTCATCCCCCAATACGGCTACATGGCTTGTGCCTGGGGAGGCTTTGCTGGCTATGCCACCTCCATGCTGCTCAGTTACATTGTCGGTCAGCGACTCAATCCCATCCGCTACGACCTCAAAAACATCATCCGCTACATCCTCTTAGCCATCGTCCTTTTCGTGGTGATGGAATTGCAGCCCGAGGCATGGCCCTCTTGGCTTCGCCTCATTCTCAACACCGCCCTCATCATCCTTTTCCTTCTCGAAATCATCCGCCGAGACCTTCCTCTGCATAGTTTGCCTGTCATTGGCAGACGGTTTAAGAAGAAATAAAGGTATATAGCGAAAAGCCGACGAAAAAACAGAGAAAAAGTTTCTATCAAAATACATGTATATGAAAAAGTTAGTTTTATTTTTATTCACCCTTCTCGCTCTTTCAGCACGTGCTGATGAGGGTATGTGGGTGATGGGGAACCTGTCGGCCAAGACCGACTCGATTCTTCGCAGTTTGGGACTCGAACTCACGCCAGAAGAACTCTACAGCACCGAACAGCCCTCGCTCAACGATGCCATCGTGCAGTTGGGCGGCTTCTGCTCCGGCGTTGTGGTCAGTCCCGATGGTTTGATGTTCACCAACCACCACTGTGGCTTCGATGCCATCCAAGACCACTCCACACCCAAGCATGACTACCTCAAGTACGGCTTCTGCGCCAAATCCTTCGACGAAGAGTTGCCCAACGAAGGGCTTTACGTCCTCTTCCACCTCAAGACAGTCGATGTCACCGACCTCATTCTCGGTGCTGTGCCACAGGGAGCCACCCTGCTTGAACGCGACTCCGTGATAGACGTCGTGTCGCGCCAACTCATGGAGATGGTCGATTACAGCGGCAAGGGCATCCAGAGCGAGGTCAACCCCTTCTACAAGGGCAGTAAGTACATGCTCTCCGTCTATCAGCGCTACGACGACGTGCGCCTCGTCTATGCCCCACCACAGTGTCTGGGCAAGTACGGCGGCGACACCGACAACTGGATGTGGCCCCGCCAGACCTGCGACTTCAGCGTCTTCCGCATCTATGCCGACCGCGACAATAACCCTGCCGAATACAGCAAGGACAACCAGCCTTACCATCCGCGCAAGTATGCCCACGTCAGCACTCAGGGCTACACCGACGGTTCCTACGCCATGACTCTTGGCTATCCCGGCTCCACCGACCGCTACCTCTCTTCCTACGGCATCGAGAGCACCATGCGCACCACCAACGACGTGCGCTACCAGGTGCGTGGTGTCAAACTCGCCATTCTCGACGAAGCCATGCGCCAGAGCGATGCCCTCCGCATCATGTACGCCTCCAAGTATGCCTCCAGTTCCAACTACTGGAAGTTCTCCCTGGGTCAGAATACAGCCCTCGACAACCTCAAAGTCATCGAAGAGAAACAGCAACTAGAGAAAGAACTCATGGCATGGGCAGCCGAAGACACCCTGACACGCGGCCAATACCTCGGCATCACCGACTCGCTCAAGGCCATCTACCAGCGCGAGTACAGCCCCCTCTACGGCTACAACCTCTGGGTGGAATCCTTCTATAGCGGCAGCGACATCCTCAACTTCGTCATTCGCAACCTCTTGGGTTCCAACGATGATGATTTTCAGCAGAAAGTGGCCAAAGCCTATCGCGACATCGACGTGGCCACCGACAAGAAAGTCTTTCTCGCCCTGCTGAAAAACTACGTGCAGCATGTGCCCGACAGCACCTTCCTTCCGCGTAGCATCATGCACGAAATCGACTCCATCTGGGGAGGCGACTACGACCTCTATGTCGAAAACCTCTATGCCAACACCCTCTTTGCCCGTCCCGACGAACTGAAGCAAGTACACAACATGGGCGAACTCACCGAAGACCCCATGGTCAGCGTGGGCATCGACATCATGGCGACGCTCTACTCGCAGGCTGGCAAAGGTGGCCATGAAGACCCCTATGAGCGACTTCTGGGCGACGGCATCCGTGCCATGAATGCTGACCACGAGTACTACCCCGATGCCAACTTCACCATGCGCCTCAGTTACGGACTCTGCAAGCCCATCGACTTCGCCCCTGGCACCACCGGCCTGAAAGAAGAAGCCACCAGCATGATTACCTCGCCGCGCTCCTTCCTCAACAAGCACGAGCAGAACCCCCAGAACCTCGACTTCCAACTCATTCCGCAGGTGTATAAGTGGATGAAGAGCGGCAAGTTCTCCAAGCAGTACATCGACCAGCGCACTGGCCAACTGCCCCTCTGCTTCCTCACCACCAACGACATCACTGGTGGCAACTCCGGCTCTGGCATGTTCGACGGCAAGGGTCGTCTCATCGGTCTCGCCTTCGACGGCAACTGGGAGGCCATGTCGGGCGACATCAAGTTTGACAATGCCCTCCAGCGTTGCATCGGTGTTGACATCCGCTGGGTGCTCTCCGTCATCGACGACTACAGCCATGCCAAGCGACTCATCAAGGAATTGACCATTGAGAATTAAAAAAACTTGCAACAATCGTCCATTTATAACACAATCATCCAAAAGTGCCTCGTCAGCGAAAAAAAACATGGCTGACGAGGCATTTTCTTTTTTCAGAAAGTTTTAATTTTGCCCCGAAAAGAATTTCTTTCCCGATGAAGACTAACTACTAACAAAGATTGCTTTATGAAGAAAAACTTATTAACCCTTTTCCTTGCCGGCAGCACACTCGTGGCCTTCGCTGGCTCGAAAGTGACCTACACCACCGACGTGACGCGCGACGTGGCCAAGGCCGAAACCACACCCACCACAGTCCGGCTCAGCACCAACGTACTCGTCGAAGCCTTCGACCTCACCAGCGAAGGCAACTTCCACAAAGCCCTGGCCGACGGCACCGTCAAGTTCCTGGCCAAGGAAGGCAAAGGCACCGCCACCAACGGAGCCGTGTCCTACGGTTCCCACGGCTACTGGTTCACCGCCGCCTCCTACCGCTGCAACTCCACCTCCGTCAATCGCCGCGTGGCCTGCAAGTATGAGGATGGCTACTTCCACCTCATCCACAACACCGCCCTCACCAAGAGCGGCCTCGCCTACGTCAACACTGGCGACCAATACTCCTTCACCACCCTCTTTGTGCAGGGTGCCGACACCGTGCAGTACGTCTTCAACGTCACCATCGGCTCGGCCGAAAGCGTCCAGACCGACCAGCCGGCCTACGTCTTCATTGGCCGTCCCAGCGAGACCGACAGGTGGGGCCTCCAGCCTCTCATGCGGCGGAACGAAGGCGAGTGGCTCGCACAGAACTACATCCAGGTGATGGAAGGCGACCAAATCACCTTCTGTTGTGGCGAGAAAGGCGGCAACACGGTGGTGAACTTCCGTGTGAAAGACCAGAATGGCACCAAGTTGTTCGACTACACCAAAAAACCTCATGTGCTGATTGAAAATGCCACTCCCGACCATACAGGCTACTACTATTGTGAACTCACCTACAAGAGCGGTAGTGAGATCTACGTCCAGACCAACCTCCGCATCTATGTCGATGTGCAGACCCAACCCCTCGGCACCCCCTGGGACTGGACAGGCGAAGTGCCGCAACTCTCCTACGACTTCCACGACGAGTATGGCAGCATTCCTGCCCCCACCAAGGTGCACACCATCAAGAAAAAGAACGGTCAGCCTGCCAACCAGTATGTGGGCAAGTGGTGGTCAGTCTTCTGGGGCGACGACCTCAACTCCGCTGTGGGCGGACAGGAGAAAGCCCTCGAGGCAGCCAAGAACATGGTGGCCAAGTATGACGCCGACTTCGAGTACATCTACGACAACATAGGTTGGCCGCCCAACCTCAGCGCCCGCAACGGCTACCGCTCCTTCATCTACATCTTCGGTTCGGGTCTGGCCAACGACAACGAGCCGAAGACCACTGAAGGCGGCTATCAGAGTGCCACCCAGACCGGCGAAGGCTTCTATGCCTGTGTGTGGGCCAGTTTCCTGCCCTTCAGCCGCTTCCGCTCCGATGCCGACCAACTCTGGCAAGACGGCAACTACCAGCGCGAGGCCATGGTGCATGAGGGCATCCACACCCTCTTTGCCGACCTCGATGCCTGCAAAGGCTCCTCCTGGTTCCACGAGGGCGGCAACGTGTGGCTGCAGCAGGAACTCCACGTGCGCCGCGACAACTCCTACGAGACCACTCCGGGCTTCCTCGGAGCCGGCAACGTGCTCTGCCCCTTCATGCCCATCGAGTGCTATTCGGGCTGGCTGCAAGACGGCTCTTTCGGCGGTCCCGCTGCCGAGGGAGTCAACATGTACAACGAACAGGGCCAGCAGGTTTGCACTTGGCGCAACCTCATCGGCGGTGTGCAATACAGCGATGTCTTCCCCGTGGTGTTCAGTTCGGTGTGCGGCCCCAAGTCGGTGGCCTGGATTTGGCGCCACACCGAGAACCGTGTGCTGGAGACCATCGCCGACGAGATAGGCGACGAAGCCATGCGCAACTTCATCACCCAGTATCGTGCCCGTCTGGCTCTCTACGACCTCGGCGGCTGGGACAACGGCTACCGCCAGTTGGCCGACAACCACTTTGGCACCACCGTGAAAGAAGAGTTTGAACCCTACTGGATTAAGTGTGAACCCTTCCGACTCACCCCCTATCAGGCCGTGGAGCGCAACTCATCCGACGGCTGGATGGCTCCCGACACGCTGACCAACCCCGGATGGTCGGGTGCCAACATCATCCCCATCCACGTCAAGTCGGGTGCCACCTATGCCGAGGTGGAGTTCCGGCCCGAAGACATCCACATGCGCGCCCTGCTCTGCTACCGCACCGCCAGCGGCCAGTGCCACTATAGTCAGCCTGTCACTTGCGGCACCATGCGCATCGACCTGACCGACCAGCCTGCCAACGGTGTCATCTTCTGTGTGCCGCTCAACACCGACTACGAGTTCCGTGGAGGCAAATACGGCGAAGCCCTGCGCAAGCACCACTACGACTACCGCATCCGTCTGGGCGAGAATGCCCTGGCCGTGGCCGACACCCATCAGAGGTGGTACTTCTACGAACGTGCCATCACCGACCCCACCTACGACGAAGAGGCCATCGTCACCTCCATCCAGTCCATTCCTGATGCCGACACCACCCCTTCCACTCCAACAGTGGAAGCCCCTGGCATCTACTCCCTCTCGGGGCAGAAACTGGACTGCATGCAGCGCGGAGTCAACATCGTGCGCTATGCCGATGGCACTGTCCGAAAAATTTACATGAAATGAGTTTTTTCAACCACTTATCTTAACGTGAGTCCAGTATAAGATATGAGGGTGTGTCAAAATACAGAGATTGTATAATAGACAACGGATTAAACGGATTAAACGGATTGAAGCCATACTGATAGTCAGAGACTTACAAAATCCGTTTAATCCGTTTAATCCGTTGTGGTCAATTCTGAAGTGAACACACGTTAAGTGGCACCCCTGTGGCTTTCACTTACCAGTGATAGTGGCGATGTGGGCGGTGATGGTGATGTGGCGGAGGGGGCGGTGGTGCAGTGTGTACATGCACGGTCGGGCCGTAGCCGTAGTCCCAGAGGTCATACTCGCAGAGGCAAGACTGCATGAGGAGAGAACCGATGATGGCTGCAAAGAGAATCACTAACTTTTTCATAAGGCAATGTTGTTTTAGAGGGTTACTGAATGTTGCTTTCTTTTGTTTTCTGCTGCAAAGTTACACCCTTTCTCCTCCCCCCGCCAAGTCGTTTCTCCTAAAACGGAAGATAAAATCCCTACTCATTGTGGGCTTTCCCCCACAGCCCCTTCGGGTCCATCCCCACAGCCTCTGTCGGCACAACCCCACTTTCCCCCTACGTGAAACGTCGTTGCATATTCAATTTGTATGCCGTACCATTTATAATTTGTACGCCGTACCATTTGCATATTGAACGACGCTCCACCTCACGCACCTCTTGGCAGCGATGTTTTTAACGTTAATTACTTAACTTTCGGAAGTCATAAAAACCACAGATTGCACAGATTACACAGATTTTATGCTGAGAGAAATTTTGGCAGATTGCACAGATTTTTTGCTTTCTTGGCGAAAGCCCATCCGGATGGCCTAAAGAGTCGGCACGACTCTAATTTGTGAAATTAAGGAAGAATCGGTGTAATGGCCAATCCACCAGCGGATAAAATCAGAGTAATCTGTGTAATCTGTGGTGAAAAAGAACTCCCGAAACTTCAATTAATTATTAACTCAAGTTTCGGATATATTTTTACAACGGATTGCACGGATTATACGGATTTTTCGTCGCAAGAGGCGACGATGGCCGGATGCAGAACAATCCGAATGGCAGGAGCCGCCGAGGCTCAAAAATCCGTATAATCCGTAGAGGTATGTCAAAGTTCTGTGTTCTATGATTGCGAAAACCTTCAATCCATCCACGTCGGTAAAGGCATACGTGCCATCGGTAGAAATTTTCTGGCTACATGCCCCAATTTGGTGAGCATCGAGGTGTCTGAAGAAAATTCCGTGTTCGACTCGCGCAACCATTGCAATGCCATCATGGAAACTGCCACCAACCGGCTCATTGCAGGGTGCCAAACCACTGTGGTACCCCAAGAAACCACCGCCCTCGCGTATGGAGCCTTCGAAGGATGCTGGCTCATGAAGCACATCCACCTGCCCGAAGGCATTACCAGTATCGGCATTTATGCTTTCAATTGGAACGTGTCTTTGACGTCCATCGAATTGCCCGGCACCCTAACCATGATTGAGAATAACGCCTTCGATTGTTGCAAGTTCATGTCCGTCGTTTCTCATGCCACGACTCCACCTACCTTGGGCACAAACGTCTTCCGTGGAATTCCCAACGACTGCGTCCTCACCGTTCCGCAAGGAACCCGTGCCGCCTACATTGCTGCCGGCTGGACCAAAGAAGTGTTTGGCGGTGGTGTGGTGGAAGCCACGGAATAATCAGCCAAGAAGAAAAAATCGAGGAAATATTTGGAAGAGTTGAGATTTTGCCATATCTTTGCAAACGATAAAATCCCCACATGCCTATGTAACAAAACCGCATAACAACATATAGAAGAAAGCGTCCACTTAGAATCTTGTTCTAGAAATTTCGCCAAAAATCAAAAGAACACACAAGAGTAATAGCTCGGATGCTCACGCCGATGGCGTGGGCTTTTACTCGTTAAAGTGTGTTAGGTGTTTGGCGATACCTCTAGAACGTAGACGATCAAGTAATGGTCCACGTTTTCTTTTTGTCTAATGCCAAAATCTACATTGATGGTCTTTTCCTGTCCTTTTTTACCCCTAAAACCGCAAATGGACTAAATGGACTGGTGAAATGGACTGAAAAAGAGTAGGGTGGGGCGAACAAAATGCCGTAACTTTGCACACGTAAACCCATAGAAAACAAAAAATATGGTAAAAAAACGGCTCACAATGGAACCACTTTCAGAAACTTTCCTTATCTTTGCCGCCACAACACCAACGTGTTTGGTGTCGCAATAGAGGAAGCTTCAAGCTCCGTCCGTCAGTAAATCTGGTAAATTTAACTGTGTAAGTAGGACGTAGAGTGAAAGCGCATTCCTCCTATGCTGGGCATATACCCATGACTTCATCTTCCCCTCGCGGGAAGAATGCCATGACGTATATTCCTCCCCCATAGGTGTGAGCCGTTTTCTCATTCTCCAACTTACAGGTAATACCAGAACCTACTGACAGGGAATGTCGGAAGGCTCACACTCTTTTGTGCTGTGTCTGAAACGAAAAGAAAAAGTACTAACTTAAATCATAATCAATATGAATCCACCTCTTACCTCCAATAAACCTACAACTACGGCTTGCTCGTTGACCTCTCTAGTACAGTATTATAAGAATAATATTCTTCCAGGTACCATGAGACATCTTCAGAACATCCGAAACATTATCACGTCTACCAAATACACAGATACCCAAAAGGCTAGAACGCTGTTAATAGGGGGGTTGGGCTTTAAGCCAGGATGTCATCAATGGTATCTTAAGATGAAGAAACATTTGACGTTGCTGAACTCGATGATTAGTAGTATAGTGTCCCAAAAACCATGGAACATCAGTCGTTGTATGTATCACACGTTTGAAGATGTGTATAAAGATATCGACAAATGGTTGGGTGGGAAATATATTCGTCAACTGACAATCTACGACATCACCTTCCGTCTTCTCTATGCTTTAATAGCTACTCATCTATACCCTCAGAACAAACTTTACGTGCACGCCCTACCATTATTGGCATATCAATGGATTTGTACGATAAAGAAAAATCTTCCTCTTGTCAAGAAGGATGCTGCAATACCTTTTTCTGGTACAGTACGACAAGTTTTCCTCCCTCTCAATTCATGGGAAGCGGAAGATTTCTTATGCCATATTGGCAAGGTCATAAGGGCTATTCAGAGAAAAACCAAGAAAAAACTAAACCAAATTTCTGTTGCAGAGGTATTGGCTGAATTATAGTGATATTCTCGGCAGAAGGTGAACACAAAGAGTTGTGGCGGATGTCACATCTGATTTCATTGGATTTCAAATTGAATCAAACTATAAAACATCTATCAATAGAGTCTTAAATAAATACATAAAAACTCATGAAACCGAAACTACTACTTGTCTTTTTGCTGTTGTTGGCAAATCTAACTGCTAAATCTTATGCCCTCGGTATTAACGTTGTGGAAGTACCTGCTCCAAACATCGAGTTTGCAGATGCCAATGTGAAGGCCATCTGTGTAGCTAATTGGGACACGAATAACGATGGAGAATTAAGTGAAGAAGAGGCGGTAGCTGTGACAGATCTTGGTACAGTTTTCAAAAACAATACACAAATTACATCGTTCAACGAGTTGCAGTACTTCACAGGTCTGACATCAATCCACATCGAAGCTTTCCAATCCTGCACAAGACTGACATCGGTGAACATTCCTAACAGCGTAACGAAAATCTATGGTGCTGCTTTCTATGGCTGCATAGGCTTGACATCGGTGGACATTCCTAACAGCGTAACATCCATTGGGAAATATGCTTTCCAGAGCTGTCGCGGCCTAACTTCCGTGAGCCTCCCCAACAGCATCACGACCATAGGAGAGTATGCTTTCTCTTATTGTAGTGGCCTAACCTCCTTGACCATTCCCAACAGCGTCACGACCATAGGAGAGGATGCGTTTCGTTCCTGTAGCGGATTGACTTCGGTTAACATTTCGAACAGTCTGACAAACATAGGTCGCGTGTTCATTGACTGTAGTGGCCTGGAGTCTGTCACCATTCCTGACGGAGTTGAGAGCATCGGCGAATCTGCTTTCTATGGTTGCACCAGTTTAACTTCTTTGACGATTTCCCAAAGTGTCACAAGCATTAACAATAAAGCCTTTTTGAATTGTGGAAACCTGGAAACAATCGTAGTGGATGAACACAACACCACCTATGATAGTCGCAATCATTGCAATGCCATCATTAATACATCATATAACACTTTAGTGAAAGGATGTAAGAACACCATTATTCCAGAAGACATAACATTCATCGGGAATTATGCATTTTATGGCTGCAACAATTTAAGCATAACGTCTTTCCCTGAAAGCGTGAGCGACTTTGGCGAATATGCATTTGCAGGTGCTACTATTAACGAAATCGTGATACCCACTTCTGTGACATATATTTGTGAAAGTTGTTTCTCTAATGCCACCATCAATCGTGTTGAAATTCCATATTCGGAAACACCTATAAGATATAGTTGCAGAGAAGGTAGCTATTATGCTTATACCGTATTTACAGAAGCTACTATTGGGACATTGATTATTGACAGGTTATTTTCAAGGGCAGAGGTTTCATCACAAGAATATGTTGCACCTTTTTTCAGGACCAAAATAGATAAAGTATATGAAGGAATTCATGGAAAAAACTGGTATTCATCTTCCACCATCCAAGATTATTATTATCCTGAAGGCATTACAGATGTAAACCAGAATAGCAGTTTTAAATATAAGGGTAGCGGCTTATATTATTCTGGTGGCAACTCAACAATTGAAAGACTGCATATTCCAGAAGGTGTTACCACCATAACTAAAATATATCGTGAAAATAATAATACACCATCTGTCAATATACCTTCGACCGTAACCACCATTGCGGCGGATGCTTTTGAACCAGATATGAATAATACTTTAGTGTTGCCAGCAGGCATCCAATCTATCGGTGAAAGAGCATTTGCAAATATAACTTCCGTTAAATCCATAACATGTTTGGCAGAGAATCCTATTGAAATCAACGAAAATGTATTCCCATCAAGCGCATTCGCAAAACCACTATACGTTCCTGTAGGAAGTAAAGGTTTATATGAAGCAGCCACTGGTTGGAGCAATTTCTCGAATATCATTGAAATAGGAGAGCTTGGCAATCCCATCCAGTTTGCAGATCCAGAAGTGAAAAATCTTTGTGTCAAAAACTATGATGTCAATGGTGATGGCGAACTATCAGAGGGGGAAGCTTTATTGGTAACATCGATTAATTTTGCATCGTCTAACATAACATCCTTCAATGAACTTGGAACTTATTTCACTAATTTGACATCCATTGGCGATTATGCTTTTAGTGGGTGTCGCAATTTGACTTCCGTGACTATACCCAACAGCGTCACAACAATTGGTGAGAGGGCTTTCGAAAATTGCACAGGACTGACCTCCGTTACCATACATAGCAATGTAACATCCATCAGTACGACTGCATTCGCCGGCAGCGGGCTGAGCACTATTTTGGTTGATTCCAAGAACACCACCTATGACTCTCGCGATAATTGCAATGCTATCATAGAGACCGCAAGCAATACTTTGGTGCTTGGCTGCAAAAACACTGTCATACCCAACAGCGTAACAACTATTGGACGGTTTGCTTTCAATAGCTGCAGCGGCCTGACAGAGGTGACCATACCAAACAGCGTAACATCCATTGGCGATTATGCTTTCTATTATTGCAGAAACCTGACATCTGTGGAAATACCAAACAGCGTAACAACTATTGGCTCGTCTGCTTTCGGAAGTTGCTGGAGATTGAGAGAGGTGACCATACCCAATAGCGTAACATTCATTGGTGATCAAGCTTTCTATGCCTGCAGCATACTAACAAACGTTTTCTCTAAAATAGAAGAACCTTTCGCTTTCGGTTCATCTGCTTTCTCTATTTCACCATCCATCTGCACCTTGACCGTTCCTGCTGGTACCCGTGATGCTTACATCGCTGCTGGCTGGACAGAAGACGTGTTCAAGGGCGGTGTTGTGGAAGCATCTGCTCCCGCGCCTGAACCCACCGTGGCTGACCTGACTGCGGACATCTACCATCTGTGGGATGGAGCAGGGGCAGATGCCACTGTAACGAACCCTACACCTGAGTGCACGGTCAATCTGAATGTTGAGACTAGCATTGTCTATGGCGACTACTATGTTAGCGTTGACACATATGCCGACCTTTCCGACTGGGACTACCTCACAGTGACCGTGACATCGGGCACTCCGCGCCTGTTCTTCAACAGTCATGGCGAGGAAGACCGCATCATTGTGTATGCCAACGATACGAAGTATGTGAAGAGCAACAAGAACGGCATCATCACTTACGACCTCGCAGCCATCAAGGCCGATGCTGGCTACGTGCACCTGAACGCCATCAAGGCTAAGGCTCCGGACGCTCAAGTAATCATCGGCGAAATGAAACTCGCCACGATAGAGGAATACGTGCCAGAGAATCCTGTGCGACGCTTCACAGATCTGACTACGGAAATGTTCTATCAATGGACGCTGGAGGAGCCAGTGGAAATCATAAACCCGAATCTAGGCATACTCAATCTCTGCCAGAACGAGAACAACATTTACGGTGATGGGGGCGTGAATCCAGATCAGTTTGCAGACCTCGCGGAGTGGGACTATCTGACCATCGCCGCCACCAACGGCATGCCTCGTTTGCTCTTCAACCGCATCCACAATCCAGAGGCGGAATATGGCACAGAGGAATGGAAGGGTTCCAACTGGCTGGAGATTAACAGTACAGATAATCAATATGTGGTGAGCGCTGAAAACGGCATCATCGTGTATGACCTCAAGGCCATCAGGGAAGACTGCAACGGCATGGTGCGCCTGCATGCCATCAAGGGCAAAAACGGTCCTGCCACCATCCACGCCCTGAAGCTCGCGACCGTGGAGCCTGCCGAAATAGAGTGGAACAACATCTATTTTACTGACACCAACGTGAAGGCGCTCTGCGTGGCCAACTGGGACACGAACGAAGATGGTGAACTGGACAAAGATGAGGCTGCCGCCGTGACCAGCCTCGGCGAGGTGTTCAAGGGGAACAAAACCATCACATCGTTCAATGAGTTGCAGTACTTCACAGGGATAACTTCCATCGGAGAGAATGCATTCAACGAGTGCAGCAATCTTGCCTCTGTTGTCATTCCGAATAGTGTAGCAACAATATCCCACGGAGCGTTTCAGGGAGCAGGCTTGACTGAAATGGTGATACCAAGTTCTATGAGAACTATAGAATATAATGCGTTTGCTTATTGCTCCAACCTGGCAACCGTCACTTTTGAGGAAGGAACGACTAATGTTGGTGGCAACGTCTTTGCTGAATGTCCTAATCTGGAGGAGGTTGTATTCCCTTCCACTCTCAGTTCCGGCAATATGCACAATGTATTTGGCAGCGTACCCAAATTGAGGCATGTTGTAATGCCTATTAGTGCACCACGATGCAAGCATGCGGAGCTGTTTCAAGGCGGTGACCTGAACCATTCTGTTCTCTTCACCATCCCTGAAGGGTCTGCCAGAAATTATCTCGAAAGAGGTTACTACAACATCTCCGACATGAGCGAACTGGCATGGATGAAGACGGAGTTTGAGGCAGAGGTAGCAAGTGTCGAGGCATTGAAGACTGCCGAAGGCATCACAGCCAGTGCCGCAGCGAAGGAGGCATTGCAGGCTGCCATCACGACAGCACGCGCTGCCGTTGATGATGCCGACTCTTATCTTGCCATCGGCACACAGATGGATGCTGTCAAGACAGCCGCCAAGACCTTCCTCAGCACTGCCACCATCGCAGCAGGAACGGATGTGACCGCCATCGTGCGCAATCCACAGTTTGACCACATGGACTTTGGATGGAATATGGAGGCAACCACCACTTGGCAAGGCAGCAGTGTTGGTTATCAGAAGGACAACGAACATACGAATGGTGAGGTGAACATCCACAATTTCTTGGAGGCTTGGTGGAACGATGTCCGATTGGGAGATGGCAGACTTGTGCAGACCCTCACCAGTCTTCCTGCCGGCATCTATCGTCTGGAGGCGGATGCCATCGCCACATGGCAGGCGGACGCAAATGTGGAGGTGACGGGCGTGTCACTTCTCATGGGCAATAGCACCAGAACCATTGCCACCGCGAACGAGAAGCCGGAGCACTTCTCGGTGCTGCTCGAAAACACCAAGACCCAGGATGTGACCATCGGTGTGCAGTGGAGCAACACGACAGCCAACTGGGTGGCGATTGACAACTTCCGCCTCATCTATGAAGGAGCTGCCGCTGTTGTGCCTGCTGGCTCGGAACTGGTGAGCAGCGAGGATGACACCTATTATATCTATAATGTGGGAACAGGCATGTATCTTAATGGCGGCAACGGTTATGGCACGCAAGCGGTGTTGGCAGAGGCGGGTTTGCCAGTGCGCATGACGCAGGACGGCGATGGCTACTGGGAAATCTACTTCAGAGAAGGCAGCCGCCATGAACAAAAACTATACCGGAGTAATTACTATGATAGAATCTTAATAGACTATGTGGAAGGCTGGGGTGCCAAACGTTGGATTATTACTCCTCAAGATGGCAATTACACCATCCAACTTGAAAGCGATCAAGGTACAAACGTTGTGCTCGGCAACAATCCCAATGGGCAAGATTACGACATCCTTCAAAGTGTCACTCTTGACACCCACATTGAGGTCATCCGTACAGACAATGCCGCCCACAACACGCTCTGGCAGTTCATCAGGGCAGAAGACTATGACCTGCTCATGGCGAAGCATCAGTTGCTTGCCGCCATCTTCCGCATGGAGCAGTCGGATGTTGAAAACGAAGAACTGCTCAACAACTGCAAGGAGGTTTACTACAATGCCGAGGCAACGCTGCGGGAGGTCATCAGCGCCACCGCGTTGCTGAACTCGCAGATGGGCATGCCACAGGATGGTCAGCCTGTCGATATGACTGTCCTCATCACCAATCCGCGTTTTGAACATAACACAGATGAAGGTTGGATTGGTGCCAAACTAGCGGAGAGCGACAATCCTAACACCCAATATGAGACACATGAGTTCTACCAGACCCCGTTCAACATGCATCAGAAGATAATGGGTGTGCCCAACGGCCTGTATCGGCTGAAGTATAAGGGCTACCATCGTCCAGGATCGGGGGAGAGTGCATGTGCAGACTATGTGGCAGGCACCAACAACGCCTCGGCTGTGGTCTATGCCAATGGCGAGGAGAAGACCCTCAAGCACATCTACGAAGATGCAAGCGACACGTCGTATGGTGGTGGAGAGACAGAATACAATGGCAAATACGTCCCGAAGAGCCAGGCGGCTGCCCGCCAGTACTTCAATGCAGGGCTTTACGCAGACTATCTTGAGGTGGAGGTGACGGACAACATCCTCACCATTGGCGTGAAGAACACTGAGGAGATGGGCACAAATCACTGGGTAATCTTCAGCGACTTCGAGCTGGAACTGATGGAGAATGCTGAACAGACTTCCAACAGGCTGACTGTGGAGAACAGCCAAGGCATCAGAGGCGGCAAGGCGACGATGAAGATCGCTCTGGAAAACGTGGCAGATGTTGCTGGCCTAGAATTCAAGGTGAAACTGCCAGAGGGCGTTAGCTTCGACCTTATCGGTGGCAATCCGAAGGTATCGAAGACCAGTCGCATGGCAGGTATGATTGTCACCCCATCCCTCATTGGTGACTGTGCGAAAGTGCTCATATTCCCCAGATTGCCGGAAGAAGAGGGTGCTCCCCTTCCTGTCATTACAGGCAATAGTGGCGTCATCGTTTCATTGGGACTCACCATTGGCAATACTCTCGAATTGGGCGACTACGAACTGGAAGTGGAGGACATTATCATCGGCATGTCTGATGGTCTGATGATCAAGCAGACCAGTAGCGCCAGAGCGACACTCACGCTGGTGAATGCCGGTCAAGGGGATGCCAACAAGGATAGTCATGTCGATGTGGGTGACATTATCACCATCGCCAACCATATCCTGGGCAACGACCCTGCGAATTTTGACGCTGCGGCTGCCGATGTGAATGGGGATGGAGATATTAACGTGGGAGATATCATTGCTCTTGCCAACATCATCCTGAGGGGAGGCGAGGAACTTGACCCGCAATGATTCCTATGCATACGCTAAACAATTATCAGAACATAAAAAAAAGACAAATGAAAAAGTTTCTTTTTACAGTAATGGCTGCCCTCCTCGGAATGGGCAATGCTGTGGCGGACGAATATGTCGTAAGCGACATCGAGATTCCGCAAGGTGGCTCTGCCACCATTGAGATTGGGATGAACAATCCGGACACAGAAAGTCGCGGTTTCCAGTTTGTCATGAGTTTTGACAAGGCTGTCACTGCTTCTCATCCTGTACGTGGAACGAGAATCAGCATGAAGGATCCAGAACAAGACGAGTATCTGTACTCGCTGATGAGCCAATCAACGGAAGAAGGCTTCAAAGTGCTTGCCTACACCACGTCCACCGAATCCATCACAGGCACAAGTGGAACAGTTGTGAGTATCACCTTGACAGCCGATGAGAGTCTGGCTGTAGGCACAACGGTGACAGGTACACTCTCTGATTGCCTAATCGGTAACACGGCAGGTACGACCAATCAACTTGATGATGTCACCTTCAGCATCACCATCGGCGAACCACTCGACCCTCGCACGGTGCTGGATGAGACTTCCACCACTGCACCCAGTGCCGCTACAGGCGTGGATGTGCGTGTGAAGCGCACCATCAAGGCAAACGAGTGGAGCACCATCGTGCTGCCCTTCGACATGAGTGCAGCACAGGTGACGACGGCCTTTGGTGAGGATGTGCAGCTGGCAGACTTCACAGGTGTGGAAACGGAAGAGGACGGGGACGAAAACATAGTGGGGCTGAAGGTGAAATTTGAGACTGCAACTACCATAGAGGCTAATCACCCCTGCCTGATTAAGGTGAGTCAATCCGTAAGCGAATTCACGGTGGATGGAGTGGATATCACTCCAGAAGATGAGGTGTCGGTGGACAAGGACGAGTACAGGACAGGGTCTGGAACGAAAAAGGATCCATACGTTTATCATTATAATAGTCTGGTGGGTACGTATGTGGCTGGAACGAATGTGCCAGAGCTGTGCCTATTCCTCAGCGGCAACCAGTTCTGGTACTCGACTGGTGCGACGGGCATAAAGGGCTTTAGGGCCTACTTCGACTTTTACGATGTGCTGACAGAGGTGGAAAACGAGTATTATTCCGCCGCCAACATCCGTCTCTCCATCAATGAGGGAGAGGCTACGGGCGTGAAGGGCATCGGCGAAGGAACCGCCAGCCGCACGACTGGTGTATATACCTTGCAGGGCGTGAAAGTGAAAGACATGAAGTCATTGCCAAAGGGTGTGTACATCATGGACGGAAAAAAGGTCTCTATACGCTAAGGAGAGAGGTGAACAAAACATTCATAGAACAAAAAAATAGACAAGACAATGAAAAGGACATATATGACTCCAATGATGGAGTGTGTCGAACTGACAGGAGGCGAGACACTGAACGGAGTGAGCGGTAAGGGCGCAAACGTGGATGCCACCTATGGTGGTGTGGATGCCAATGGATCGAAAGACCCAAGTGCGAACCAGCGTTCAAGCATTTGGGGTATAAATGAAGATTTCAAACGTTCTCTGTGGTAAACGGTGGCTTTCGTTTCCGACTCTGGAAACAAGTCCATCTACCCGAATGATGAATTAGCGGACTTCAAATGAACGGAAAGGCCCTGCGAGGTGTTGCCTCGTGGGGCCTTTTCTGGGCTCAGTAGATTTTTCATAGG
>DGSP01000039.1:38744-46815 GCA_002393555.1 Prevotellaceae bacterium UBA4359 | reverse complement strand
CGTAATTCTTATACCGAACTCACGTGAAAGGAGATGTGAAGAATCGGATGAGTGGAAAAAAGAAGAGGGGGCCGCGTTCGTTGAACGTAGCCCCCTCTCTGTTGGTTGTTGCAAGACAGCAGTGTGTCTGTCTGCAAGACCTGAGAAGTTTTTTTATGCTTCAGCAGGTGCTTCTGTAGCCTCTTCAGCAGTGGCTTCAGCGGCAGCCTCGGCCTGAGCAGCAGCGGCAGCGGCCTTCTTCTCTGCAATCTTTGCAGCGAGTGCCTCGTTGGCCTTCTTCTCAGCGTCGAGACGCGCCTTCTTCTCTGCTGCTTTGTTGGCAGCCTCCTTGTCGGCGGCCTTCTGCTCCTTGGCTTCCTTCTCTTTCTTCCAAGCCTCAAACTTGGCTTCTGCAGCAGCCTCGTCGAATGCGCCCTTCTTCACACCGCCGAGGAGGTGCTTCTTCATATAGACGCCTTCTTTAGAGAGAATGCTGTGAACGGTGTCGGTGGGCTGAGCACCAACAAGCACCCAGTAGAGTGCGCGTTCAAAGTTCAAATCAATGGTTGCAGGATTGGTGTTGGGGTTGTAGGTACCAATCTTCTCGATGAAGCGACCATCACGTGGTGCCCGCGAGTCGGCAGCGACGATGCTGTAGAAAGCGTAGTTCTTGCGACCGTGACGCTGCAAACGAATTCTTGTTGCCATTTTGCAATAAAAATGTTTAATTGTTAATGATTATGTCGCCAACTCGTGACGACGTGAACTGTGCCACTAACTCGTAATGACGGTGCAAAGTTACGCATTTTTCTTTTCATTTTCACTGAAAAAGCAAAATCTTTTCACTTTTAGTGCGTTTTTTTCCTTTTTCCTTTTTTTGATAGGATTAAAATTAGTAATTTTGCCCTGTTAAGTTGTAAACTGCACTTTGCAAATTGAAACCACTGACAGCCGTATGTGTGTCAAATTTATAGTTAGCCTATCATCATGAGAGAAACGATTGAGCATCAGGGTGTGGTTGCGTCTGTTGATGGCAACCATGTACAGGTGAACATTGTCCAGTTGGCTGCATGCAGCGAGTGTAAGGCGCGGTCGCTGTGTTCGTCGAGCGAGAGCAAGGAGAAAATCATTGATGTGTATGAGGCGGATGCGGCGGAGAAGTATCGTGTGGGGGAGCGTGTGAAGGTGTGTGGCACTCTGAGCATGGGCAAGCAGGCCGTCTGGCTGGCTTTCGGCCTTCCGCTGCTGCTCACGGTGGTGTGGATGCTGGTGGCGATGGTGGTGCTGAATTTGGGGGAGTTGGTTTCGGTAGGTGTGCTGGCGGTCATGCTCGCGCTCTACTTCTACATCTTATATATAAATAGGGATAGGATGGCGAAACGTTTTGCCTTCTGGATAGGGTAGGGCTTTTCGCCCGGTGTCCCGCCTTTGCTTCCTTGGGAGACTTTCAAAAAAAACTAACTAAATAAACATTTTATGGATTTTCAAGTAATTCTGATTGCTGTGGTCGCTTTGGCCGTGTTGGGCTTCGTGCTTGCACTGTTGCTCTTTGTGGTGAAAAAGCGGTTTGCAGTGAAGGAAGATCCCCGAATCGATCAAGTGCTTGAAGTGCTGCCAGGCGCCAACTGTGGCGGTTGCGGCTTCCCTGGCTGTGGCGGCATGGCTGCAGCCTGTGTGAAGGCAGCCGATGCAGGTTCGCTCGAAGGGCTGAACTGTCCTGTGGGCGGTGCTGAATGCATGGCGAAGGTTGCGGGAATCTTAGGAATGGAAGTGGCTGTGGCTGCTCCCAAGTTAGCCGTGGTGCGATGCAACGGAACGTGTGAGGTGCGTCCCCGTGTCACCACCTACGACGGTGTGAAGAGTTGCCGTGTGGCCAACTCCACGTGCATGGGCGAAACCCTGTGTTCCTATGGCTGTCTGGGCTGTGGAGACTGTGTGGCAGCCTGTCAGTTCGATGCCATCCACATGAACCCCAAGACGGGCATTCCTGAGGTGGATGCCACCAAGTGTACGGCTTGTGGTGCCTGTGCCAAGGCTTGTCCGCGCGGCATCATGGAGGTGCGCAACGTGAGTGGCGAGACGAAGGATGCCTTTGTGGTGACCTGCATGAACATGGACAAGGGTGCCGATGCCATGAAGATTTGTGGCAGTTCGTGCATTGCCTGCAAGAAGTGCCAGAACGCTTGTGGCAGCGATGCTGTGCATGTGGGCAACAATGTGGCCTACATCAACCCCGAGGCTTGTGTGCTTTGTGGTGCCTGCTTCGAGGCTTGCCCCCGTGGTGCTATTGCTTCCATCAGTGTCAAGGGTATCGAACGCAAGGTCATCGCCACCATGCCTAAGGCGGCTGGTGCCAAGCCTGCTGCAAAACAGGTTGCGGTCAAGGCTGTTAGTGCTTCGGCAGCGGCTCCAGCCAA
The DNA here is from genome assembly GCA_002393555.1 of Prevotellaceae bacterium UBA4359. Taxonomy (GTDB): domain Bacteria; phylum Bacteroidota; class Bacteroidia; order Bacteroidales; family Bacteroidaceae; genus Minthosoma. Next base: position 44,419 of record DGSP01000039.1, on the reverse strand, counting down.
GCCTGCCAAAGAGTGGAAGCCCATCGAACTCAAGTATGACGGTGCTCCCCTCATGCCGAGTCAGCAGATTCTCCTCGCAGGTCCCAAGGACATCAGCAATCCGGCTCCTGCAGCCAAAGAAGTTCAATTCGAAGCAAAGCGCACTGACGCTCCACTTCCACCAAGCCAGTTGATTCTGCTTGGACTTAAATAAAAGGAAAACGCAATGAAAACATTTAGAATAGGTGGTGTTCATCCGGCAGAGAACAAACTCTCGGCTGCTGAACCAATCAAGGTGGCAGAGTTGCCCAAAGTGGCGGTCTTCCCCATGGGACAGCACATTGGTGCTCCCGCAGTGCCTTGTGTGCAGAAGGGCGACAAGGTGAAAGTGGGCACACAGATTGGCAAGCCCATGGAAAAGGCACTCTCCACATCCATCTTCTCCTCGGTCAGTGGCACCGTGCTGAAAGTCGATACGGTGGTAGATGCCAGTGGCTACAAGAAGCCCGCTGTCTATATCACAGTCGAAGGTGATGAGTGGGAAGAGAGCATTGACCGCAGCGACAAACTCGTTACGCTGAAGGATAAGCCCGAACTCACTCCCGAAGAGATTATTGAAAAAGTGAAGAATGCTGGCGTCGTCGGCATGGGTGGTGCTTGTTTCCCCACTCATGTGAAGTTGATGCCCCCTCCCCAGTTCAAGCCCCAGTGGGTCATCATCAACGCTGTGGAGTGCGAACCATACCTTACTGCCGACCATCGTCTGATGCTCGAAAAGGCTGACGAAGTGCTGGTGGGTGTGGAACTGCTCATGAAGGCAGCCAAGGTGACCAAAGGCTTCATCGGCATCGAGGAGAACAAGCCCGATGCCATCAAACTCCTCACGGAGAAATGTGCAGCCGGACACCCCAACATCGAGGTGGTTCCGCTCAAGACCAAATACCCGCAGGGTGGTGAGAAGCAACTCATCGATGCCGTGGTGCGTCGTCAGGTTCCTGCACCTCCAGCATTGCCCGTGTCGGTGGGTGCCATCATCCAGAACGTGGGTACGGCATTCGCTGTCTATGAGGCTGTGATGAAGAACAAGCCACTCTTCGAGCGCATCGTCACAGTGACGGGCAAGCAACTCAAGCAGCCCAGCAACTTCCTCACCCGTATGGGTACACCCATGAGCCAACTCATCGAGGCTTGTGGCGGTCTGCCCGATGGCGAGGCAAAGGTGATTGGCGGTGGCCCGATGATGGGTAAGGCACTTGTGAACACCGATGTGCCTATCTGCAAAGGCTCTTCGGGTGTGCTCATCATGAGCGGCAAGGAAGCGCGTCGTGGCGAGGCTCAGCCCTGCATCCGATGCGCCAAGTGTGTGAGTGCCTGTCCGATGGGACTCGAACCTTATCTCCTCGCCACTTGCTCTGGCAAGAAGATGTGGGACAAGGTGGAGGCAGAAGACATCACCAGTTGCATCGAGTGCGGCTCGTGTCAGTTCACCTGTCCGTCCAACCGCCCGTTGCTCGACCTCATCCGTGTGGGCAAAACAACAGTAATGACCAATATCCGTGCTCGTCAGATGGCGGCTAAAAAATAATCTCATGTACCATTTGACAATTTACAATGTACAATTTTCCCATGCGGCGTGCAGGCTTGATAAAGAATTGTAAATGAAAAGAATAAATTGTAAATTGTAAATGGCAAAATTGTAAATAGAATTATGGCAAATAAATTAGTAGTATCACTTTCGCCCCACGTGCATAGTGGTGACTCCGTGCAGAAGAACATGTACTGGGTCTGCATCGCTCTGGTGCCAGCCCTTCTGTGTTCGTTCATCAGTTTCGGCGTGGGTGCAATCATAACCACAGCCATCTCGGTGGCTTCGTGTGTGTTCTTCGAGTGGGCTATCAACAAGTTCATGCTGAAGAACCCCAAGACGACCGTGACCGACGGCTCTGCCATCCTCACGGGCATCCTTCTGGCATTCAACATGCCCAGCAACATCCAGCCGTGGATTATCGTGGTGGGTGCGCTCTTCGCCATCGGCATCGTCAAGATGACCTTCGGCGGTTTGGGCTGCAACCTCTTCAATCCAGCCTTGGCAGGTCGTGCTTTCCTGCTCATCTCCTTCCCTGTCGATATGACCACATGGCCCACGCCGGGTCAGGGCTTCGGCACTTATCTGGATGCAGAGACAGGCGCAACTCCGCTCTCCATCATGAAGGCAGCCTTCAAGAGTGGCAACCCCGACATGCTGAAAGACCTTCCTTCCTTCCAGGACATGCTTCTCGGCAACACAGGTGGCTGTCTTGGTGAGGTGTGTGCCGCCGCACTCATCCTTGGTTTCATCATCCTCTTGGTGAAGAAGGTCATCACATGGCACATCCCCGTCAGCATCCTTCTGACAGTCGTGGTGTTCTCAGGTCTTCTCAATCTTGCCAACCCTGTCTATGCCAATCCCTTGGCAGAACTGATGAGCGGCGGTCTGCTGCTCGGTGCCATCTTCATGGCCACCGACTATGTCACCTCGCCCATGAGCAAGAACGGACAACTCGTCTATGGTGTGGCCATCGGTGCTCTCACTGTCATCATCCGTGCCTACGGTGCCTATCCTGAAGGTATGTCGTTCGCCATCCTCATCATGAACGCCTTCGTACCGCTTATCAACAACAAGTTCAAACCCAAGCGCTTCGGCGAAGTGCCTGCAAAGAAGTAAAGGAGGATTGTGTATGAAAAAGTTAAAGTCTTCATTAACCAACATGCTGGCGGTGCTCACCATCATCGCCATCGTGGCTGCAGGAGTGCTGGCATCGGTCAATGCGGTCACCGCTCCTCAGATAGAGAAAATCAATGCGGAAAACCTCGCTGCAGGCATCAAGGCCGTGATGGGCAGCAACGACATTCAGGTGTCAGAACCTTGGGAAGTCGATGCTTTTACTGCTTACGATGTGAAGGATGCACAGGGCAATGCGCTGGGCAAGGCAGTTGTCACTACCGAGAATGGTTTTGGCGGTCCCCTCAAAGTCCTCGTCGGTTTCAGCACCGAAGGCGACATCCTTGGCTACACCGTGCTTGAACACGCAGAGACACCTGGTCTCGGTGCCAAAGCAGGAGAGTGGTTCCAGGATAAAATCAAGGGCATGAACCCCGGCAAGAACAACTTCACCGTGAGCAAAGACGGCGGCGAAGTGGATGCTATCACCGCCTCCACCATCACCAGTCGCGCCTTCCTCCGTGCCATCCAGAATGCCTATGACAAGGTAATTGCCGGACAGGATGCCACCTCTGGTGCCACCCAGCAAGCATCGGCCTCCGACATGGGAACCCCCGAAGTGATTGAATAACCTTATGTACCATTTGCAATGTTACAATGTGCCATTTGCCATGCGGCGCGTCCATGTTGGCTGAAAAATAGTAAATTGTAAATTGCTAAATTGTAAATAGAATTATGAATAACCTCAAAGTATTGGTGAATGGTATCATCAAGGAGAATCCGACCTTCGTCCTTCTTTTGGGTATGTGTCCAACCCTCGGTACCACCTCATCCGCCATCAACGGCATGTCGATGGGCCTCGCCACCATGTGCGTGCTCATCCTCAGCAACTTCATCATTGCACTCATCAAGAACCTCATCCCCGATGCCGTGCGCATCCCTTCCTACATTGTGGTCATCGCCAGTCTCGTGACGGTGCTCCAGATGGTCATTAAGGCATACGCTCCCGACATCGACAAGAGCCTCGGACTCTTCATCCCCCTCATCGTGGTGAACTGCATCATCCTCGGCCGTGCCGAGTCCTTTGCAGCCAAGAACGGTCCCATCGCCTCCATCTTCGACGGCATTGGCATTGGTCTCGGTTTCACCCTCGGACTCACCAGCCTCGGTGCTGTGCGTGAACTCCTCGGCACAGGCTCCATCTTCGGTGTCACCCTGTGGGGCGAAACCTACGGCATGCTCATGTTCGTTCTTGCGCCCGGTGCCTTCCTCGTGCTGGGCTACCTCATCGTATTGTTCAACAAAATAACCAGCAAATAATTAGGAATGAGGAATTAGGAATGAGGAATTGAAACCTGCTCAATCGCAAACATTCCATTCCTAATTCCTAATTCCCAATTCCTCATTAATACTAAGAATTATGGATTATGTATTGAATCTCATTCTTATCATCATTGTTGCCATCTTCGTCAACAACGTCGTTTTGGCACAGTTCCTCGGCATCTGTCCTTTCCTTGGAGTGTCGAAGAAAGTGGATACCGCTTCGGGCATGGGCATGGCAGTGACCGCCGTCTTGGTCGTTGCCACCATCGTGACCTACCTCATTCAGGTCTATGTGCTCAACACTTTTGGACTCGAATATCTTCAGACAATAGCATTCATCCTTGTCATTGCAGCCCTGGTGCAGATGATTGAGATGATTCTCAAGAAGACCATGCCCGCCCTCTATCAGGCACTCGGCGTGTTCCTTCCCCTCATCACCACCAACTGCTGCATCCTCGGTGTGGCCATCCTCGTCATTCAGAAGGACTACGACCTGCTCGAAGGCATCATCTATGCCCTCTCCACAGGCATCGGCTTCCTGCTCGCCATGGTGCTCTTTGCAGGACTTCGTGAGCAACTCGACCTCGTCGATGTACCCAAGCCCTTCCGTGGTGTACCCATCGCCCTCGTCACCGCCTCTCTCCTCGCCATGGCCTTCATGGGCTTCAGTGGTGTTGACGGTGGCCTGAAGATTCTCTTCGGCTTGCAATAAACCCACACATCTCTTGATACGCACCCAAAAGGCAAGGACAAAAAATCCTTGCCTTTTTTGGTGGTTTACAGAAAAAGTGTGTATCTTTGCAACGTCTTCATCCTCGTAAGTAGCACAACAGAACGGTGCAGAAGGTGGAACACTACATGCAATAAAAAGGCGTTACAGGCACTTCTAAAAAGAAAATAAAGAATGAGCAAAGACAATATTGTATCGGCCATCAGAAATGTGGCAGCCACAGGCATTCCCAAGGGAGCGCGAGTGATATTGTTTGGGTCTCGTGCTCGCGGCGATGCACACGAAGATTCCGATTGGGATGTACTCGTGCTGCTCGACAAGGAGCATTTGGGAAAAGAAGACCACGACCTCTATTCCTATCCCTTCTGGGAACTGGGATGGAAAATCGATGCAATGATTCATCCTGCTGTATATACCCAGAAAGATTGGAGCCAAAAGGTGAATCCCATCTTTCGTAAAAACGTGGAAAGGGAAGGAATCTTGCTATGCTAAACGAGGAAGACCGAAATGAATTGGTGCGCTATCGTATAGAAAAGTCCTATAGAGTATTAGGAGAAGCGCGGGACAATGCAAAATTGGGGCATTGGAACTTGACAGGCAACCGTTTGTACTATTCGGTTTTCCACATGTGTCAAGCCCTCCTTCTTAGTCATGGAGAAATCACCAGACGCCATGCAGGGATGATTCACAAGATTGGGCAAGACTTCATATTGGCTGGTAAACTTGACAGAAAATATGGTAGTCTGATATCTCGCTTGTATGAATTGCGCCAATCGGGTGACTATGATGACAAGTTCGATGCTACAGAAGAGGAAATCATGCCCTATTTCGGGCAAGTGGAACAATTGCTTAAACGACTTGAATCGCTGATAGTGCAATAAATACTTTATCTGAAATAATCGTACCCCTCGGCTACGAAACAGCGTACCCCTCGGCTACGGC
>DGSP01000039.1:0-38682 GCA_002393555.1 Prevotellaceae bacterium UBA4359 | reverse complement strand
GCCGTAGCCGAGGGGTACGCTGTTTTTGCGATGAGTTGATGATGCTATCAGCGATGCGGAAAAACGTTTAGTGTTCTCCCTACATCACCACCTTGCGGCCTCCTTTGATGTAGATGCCTTTCTGGGGCTGGAGGGTGTTGAGGCGGCGGCCACTCAGGTCGTAGAGGGCATCGTTGCTCTTTGGGGTGGAAGTGTTGTCGCTTACGGTCTGAATGCCTGTGCTGGTGTCAAACGTAAGTGTCACGTTGTCAAATCCGATGATTTTGGCTGAGCCGGCAGAGGTGTGGATGGCAGCGAGTTGGATGGTGGTGGAGGCTTCGCCGTCGCTCTCGAATGGGAGGCTCACCTGCTGCCAGGCTTCCTTGTTGTCGAGCGAGGGACTCTTCACGGTGGCACCTCCTTCGGTGATGATGCTCACCGTGGCGTCGCCACCCAAGCCGCTCTTCCAGAGGTCCATTGTCAGGGTATATTTCCCTTCGGGCAGACGCACTTCCTGCGAGAGGGTCTGTGTGGGTGTGCCCCAGTTCTGCCGAATCCAGTAGGTCTGCTTGCTGTCGGCCGAGGGGGCGGGGAAGGTGGCGAAGAAGTTGCTGAAGTAGAGGTCGCCACTCTTCAGGGCGGTCAGGTCGTTCTCGTCGCCGTTGGCACGGTCCACGCTCCAGCCTTCTGGCACGTAGATGGCGCGGTCGCTTTTCACTCCGTTGCCCGTCTGCTTGGTGTAAGTGCCTTCGAAGTCGCCGTTCACCAGTGCGGTGGGCAACTCCTTTTGCTCAAAAGGGAGGCTTTGCAGTTGGCAGATTTCCTTGCGGGTGAGGCAAGTGTTGTACATTCTGAATCCATCGATGGTGCCCACAAAATCCACGTTGTCGGCAGCCACGTTGGTGTCCCACCACTGAGTGCGGCCAATGTAGTTGCGCGCATCGCTGGCCAGTTGCTCCAACTGATAGGCTTCCACCTGATTGGCTGTGCCGCTGGCTGCCTCCTCACCGTCGATGTAAATCTTGGTGGTGCGTGTGGCGGCATCGTAGGTGACAGCCAGTTTATATTCTTTGCCCGTGGCGAGTTGAGTGGCGCTGTGCACCATGGTGGTGGTTCCGCCGTTATATTTCACGCCAGCCGAGAGGGGATTGGCACGGAGGAAGACGCTGTTGCCGCTGGCTGAGCCGAAGTCGTAGATGCGGGGCGACTTGGTGAGGCTGTTGGCCTTGATGGTCGTGAGGAAGGTGTAGGAGCGCAGGTCGGTGAGCAGTCCTTCTGGAGCCTTCTCGTAGGTGTTGGTGCTGAAGCCCGAGGCCGTGTTCTTGGTCAGGTCGAGTCCATCCTTCAAGTAGAGCAGGTTCTTCTCGATGTCGCGAGCCAGGGCCTTCACCTCCCAAGTGCGGCTTTCCTCGCCGATGGTGGCGGTGAGGGAGACGGTCTTGTCGGCCTTGAGCGGCATGAGCACACCGTCGGAGGTGATGGCGCTTTCGTCAGAAGAAGTCCAGACGGCATCCAATCCCAGCACATTGGTGGGCAGCACGAGGTCTGTGTGTGTCTCTGCATTGAGGTTGATGGATTGTAGGGCAGCGCGTCCCAGTTCCTCCTGCATGTCCTGCTGCAAGTTGGCGATGAGGCTTTGCACGGTCTGGGGCGATGCGCATGCGTAGAAGTCCGACTGTACGACGATGGAGTGGTTGAACCCTTCGCCCACAGCATTGGCGGTTCCGCCTTGCAGGTTTTCCACTTCAATCACTTGATCGACCAGTCCGTTGCGGTAGGTGGTCAGAGTGGAGCCGTCGTAGGTGAGCGAGAGCGTCCATGTCGCAACTTTCGTGGGGTGATTGTCGCCACTGGTTCCGCTGCTTTTGGTGGCCCAGTCGTCGGAGGTGAGCAGGCGGTTCTGGCTCTTGTAGGTCTTGCTGCCGATGGTGATGACGGGATAGTTGTTGTTGTCGAGGCTATAGGTGAAGTCTTCGCCAATGGTGAAGATGGTGCCGTTGTATTTAGCCTCGTTCATGGCAATGCCCAGATTGAGGGCCTTGTTCTTGCCCAGACAGATGCAATCGGCTCTTGGTGCAGTGGCATCCTCGGCAGTCAGTTCCTCCTCCCATGCATAGTCGCAACGGATGCCGGTGGGGTAGCCCAAGGGGTAGCCCTGTTTTACAATCCAGTAGTAGTAGTCGCCGTTCATCCAAGCCAGACGCATGGGCGAGTTCTTGGAGCCTGGAATGACGAACGGACGCACGTTGTTCTTGGTGGAGTTCTTCGTGATTTGTTCCGAACCAGCCACCTTGCCGTCATCGTCGATGGTGTATTTCCAGATTTCATACACGCCGTCTTTGTTGTAGGCACCGTTCTTGGTGGGGATGGACAGATAGAGGTCGTTGATGTGGTCGGGGTCGATAGCCATGCCGCCGCTGTAGCACCGCTCGGTCGAGTTCCAGTTCTGGTGGAAAGCATGACCGCCATACTGCACCCATGTGTTGCGCCATGCCGAGCCAGTCCACCGGGCGTACCAATAGACATGGGTGGTCTTGGCATCGTCGATGTGTGGATAGGCGATGACGGGGTTCTCGTCCTTGTCCAGCGTGATTTGCCACACCCAGTTGCGGATGTTGGCGGTCTTATCGACGATGGTGGCAGGATAGTTGTTGGCGTAGGTGTCAGTCTTGTTCACATTGAACACACCATTATTTATAATGGAGAGTTGCTTGCCGTTCAGGTCGCGCAGGATGGGGCCGTTGCCCTTGTTGATGTCGATGACGTTGAAGTAGAGCCAGTCGGGCATCTCGTTGTCGGGGTGGCCCGTGGTGTAACTCACATAAATTTTATCTTTTCCGTTGCTCTGATACTTGGCGTATGGACGTGCGCCAGTCGATTGCACAATCTGCTTCGGCCCGAAGTCGAACTGGCAGTTGTCGTTCTCGTCGGGCATGGTAAGCCGTGCGATGGTGGGGTGCCAGTTGATGCCGCGCCAGCACAGGTAGATGTGGTTGGGGTCGTCGCTCAGGATGAAAGGCGACGGATAGGTGGTGTTGTTGGCCGTGGCCAGCCGCTTCTCCTCACCCAGCGCGGTGATGTCGCCTGGCCGCTTGGAGATGCGGTACCAGATGCAAGGCTCGTCCGTGTGGCGTGTGTAGAAAATCATCACACGCTCGTCGGGCAGCACCACAAAGGTGGGGTTGTTGTGGTCGTCGGGCTGGAAGTAGGAGCGGATGAGCACATCCGTCTTCCGCTTCGTCAGCCAGTCATACTGCGTGGCCTTCACGTTGCCATGTACGTCAATGTAGCCAATGTAGGTGGCATTGATAGTGCCTCCGGCGTTCTCATAGTGCAAGGCGCGCGGGTCGGCAAACCAGCACCATGCACCCTCCTCGGCCACCACGGTGCCGCTGTAGGAGTCTTGTGCCAGCGCACTGCCCCATGCCGACAGCGTCAGCAGTAGGACCATGAGTGACTTTCGCAGCAAGGAATTGCCGCTTCGGTTTTTCTTCATGTCTTGTCAGTTTGAATAGGTTAATAATGTTGCATGTGTTTCAGTTTCTGCCTACAAAGGTAAGGGAAAAAGGCCAGTCATCCAAAGAAATCAAGAAAAAGTGTCGGATTTCTGCAAAGACATGGTTGGAAATGTTGGAAAAAACAAAGAAAAATCCTTACCTTTGCACTACAGTTATCCATCTAAAAAATGAAACAAAACAATGGAAATCAATAGTTGGTTTGAATGTAAAGTGAAAATGGACGTGATGCAGGACGACGGCACCACAAAGCCTCAGACCTTTGTCTATCTGGTCGATGCACTCAACTTCACCGAAGCCGAGTCGCGCATCATCGAAGAGGTGAAACCCTACACAAGCGGCAACCTCGACGTGACGGACATCAAGCGCGTGAAGTATGCCGAAATCTTCCCCTCCGACAGCGACGTGGCCGACAAGTGGTACAAGGTGCGCTGCCTCTTCATCACCATCGACGAGAAGACACAGACAGAGAAAGAGATTGCCAACAACATGCTGGTGCAGGCCGGCACCTTCCACGAGGCAGTGGAGAACTTCGACAAGGGCATGAAAGGCTCACTCATGGACTACCGCATCGCCTCCGTGCAGGAGACAAAACTCATGGACGTCTTCCGCTATGTGGCCCGCGAAAAGAAAGAGGACGGCGAGGCAGCCGCCAAACCAGAATACGAAGCATGATGATAACAGAGAAATTGCAGCAGGTGAAAGCCACCCTCAAGCCCGGTGTGCGCCTCGTGGCAGTGTCAAAGTTCCACCCCACCGAGGCACTTCAGGAAGCCTACGATGCAGGCCAGCGCATCTTTGGCGAAAGCCATGTGCAGGAACTGGTGGCCAAGCAGGAAACACTGCCCAAAGACATCGAGTGGCACTTCATCGGACACCTTCAGACAAACAAAGTGAAATATATCGCCCCGTTCATCAGCCTCATCCACTCCGTCGATTCCGTGAAACTGCTCCGGGAAATCGACAAGCAGGCAGCAAAAGCCGACAGGGTGGTGGACGTGTTGCTGCAGGTGCATGTAGCCAAGGAAGAAACCAAGTTCGGATTCACCCCCGACGAACTGCTCGACATGCTGGCAACCGAAGAATGGAAAACCCTGCAGCACGTGCGCCTGGCGGGTTTGATGGCCATGGCCACCAACACCGACGACACCGCACAGATAGCCCGCGAGTTCGACACCGTCAGCCAACTCTTCGCCACCGCAAAAGAACGCTTCTTTGCCACAGAACCCGCCTTCAGAGAAATCTCCATGGGCATGAGCGGCGACTACCTCATAGCCCAAGAACATGGCAGCACGATGGTACGCATCGGCACCACCATCTTCGGACAGCGCAACTACGGAAACGGTTGAGAATTAGGCTGATGCAATGTAAACAATAGCAACAAGCCGCATGCCCCCTAAACTCTAAACATTATGGACCTGAACGACAAACGGCGCGACGTGGCACGAGAAATCTGCCGCAGTTACGACATCAACCTGAGTGTGGAGGCACTGCATGCCTTCGCCAACATCCTTGTGCCTTTCAAGGTGCTCAGAGGCCATAAACTCGTAGCCGAAGGCGAAGTGTGCAACCACATGTTCTACGTGGAGCGCGGCATGGTGCTGCAACACTACACCAAAAACGGAACCAGCGTGACCGAACACATCAGCCACGAAGGAGACATGGTCATCTGCATCGAAAGTTTCTTCCTCCGCCAACCCTCCCACATCGTAGCCTCCATGATAGAGCCTGGCCTGGTCTATGGCATCCCCTACGACGAAATGCACACCATCGCCAGCCACTCCTTCGAACTCTGCCAACTCATCTTCCGCTTCTACCAGCGCAGCCTCATCATCTCCCAGCGGAAGGCCGACATCATGCGCTTCGAGACCGCCAAAGAACGCTACATCCGCACCCTCAAGGAAAACCCCGAAATCATCCGCCGCGCCCCCCTCCACAACGTCGCCTCCTTCCTCCAGATGACCCCCGAAACCCTCAGCCGAGTACGCTCACAAGTGACAGAAAAAGACATGAAATAAGACTCCCCTCCTTTTCCCTCCCCCCAAAAAAGAAAGGGCTTCGGCAGACACCACCTGCCGAAGCCCTTTCCTCCACTCCTCGGATTTGCTTTCAAATTAGTATCTTTGCAGAGTCATATACACCAATATCACGTGCTTTGTATGTAGTATCAATTCTACGTAAGTGCGATTATAACGAGTCCCGTGGCGGCTGCGCGGAGCGCGGAACGAGGTTTCAATTCTACATAAGTGCGATTATAACCAGCATCAAGCACGGCAGCGGCATCATCGACGCAGTTTCAATTCTACATAAGTGCGATTATAACCCATCCAAGCCCGATAAGCCGACACAGGATGGTGAAGTTTCAATTCTACATAAGTGCGATTATAACGCTTCTTTTTTTGTGAGGGTAAACCTCACGATGCAAAGTTTCAATTCTACATAAGTGCGATTATAACCTTGCTCGATGGCTCTGAAGATTTCGTACATGACTTGGTTTCAATTCTACATAAGTGCGATTATAACACGGTGTTGCCCAAAGCAATCGACGCAAGTTGTGCGTTTCAATTCTACATAAGTGCGATTATAACCATATAGAACTCAGTGAGCACACCGCTCATGCTTCGTTTCAATTCTACATAAGTGCGATTATAACGAAGACGCACTGGCTGAACGGGCAAGCGCATACTTGTTTCAATTCTACATAAGTGCGATTATAACGCTTGGGGCTCGAACGGAATGCTTGGGACATGCGAGTTTCAATTCTACATAAGTGCGATTATAACGGGCAAGGGCTGTTATGGTGCATCGACCTTACATGTTTCAATTCTACATAAGTGCGATTATAACGACCTGTTGGTGCGGTGGATCAAGACGGGCATACGCGTTTCAATTCTACATAAGTGCGATTATAACATGGAGATGTTTACTTATGAAGAAACTACCGACATCAGTTTCAATTCTACATAAGTGCGATTATAACGGTCTTCCTACCAAGTTATCGTCGATTGTAAATGTATGTTTCAATTCTACATAAGTGCGATTATAACTCTGTTCAAATGTTGGCCTCGCATTGTTCGTTCCTAGGTTTCAATTCTACATAAGTGCGATTATAACTTGGGATAATGATCTTATTCGAGTCAAGCATATTAGGTTTCAATTCTACATAAGTGCGATTATAACTTACTGTCTATGATGCCTCTGAAAAAGATAGCCTGTTTCAATTCTACATAAGTGCGATTATAACTGTTAAGGAACGAATAAGCAGTCTAGCATTATGGAAGTTTCAATTCTACATAAGTGCGATTATAACAGCCAGGTACATGGGCGGTCGTGCTGCAAACGGTAGTTTCAATTCTACATAAGTGCGATTATAACTCTTTTCCAGCGGTCAGCACTGCACCATAACTGTCGTTTCAATTCTACATAAGTGCGATTATAACGAAGGGAAAGGTGACGGATGCTAAGCAGGAACTCTAGTTTCAATTCTACATAAGTGCGATTATAACAACAAACGGATTCTTTCCTGCCGCTGGCAACTACAAGTTTCAATTCTACATAAGTGCGATTATAACACACCATCGGGGAACACCATCGGGGGGAACACCATGTTTCAATTCTACATAAGTGCGATTATAACCCCTGCGTCAAACGACAGGAGGAAGATTGTGTATCAGAATGATAACGGTTGCAAAGATAGCACTTTTTTGTGACATTTGATGTCGATGAAGGAAAATAAAAAAATGGCGGAACATCGACAACTTCTGTAAGTGGATAAGGATGAGTGGGTTAGTTGGAATAGAAAATATGCAGATAGAAGAGGTTCCTCTTCGAAATCAGGCATCGACACACAAATGCTGTAGAAAAACGTTGCTGGAACGGCGATTGTAGCCGACCCGACGAAGCCCACTGGCTCACTATGACTACAGGAAAACGTCTGTGGAACTGCGCTCTTTCCCTATCACCTCCTTGTCCATGTACACGGCTGACGAATGCTTGAACAGTATGATGCTGTCTTCGGTCTTATCCATGAAGACATGTGCCTTTTGCAACAGTTCCTTCAGTTTCACTTCCGATATTTCTCCCTCAAACACCGAGTTCTGAATCCAGTTCAGGTATTTCCGACAAAGTTTCAGCATTTTGCCTACACGCTTCTCGCCAAAATCATATACAAGAATCACATACATACCGTATTACCAATACATTTTAAAAGGTTTGTATTCTTCAATTCCAAGCAAATGCTTTGCCAGTTTATAACATTCCAATTTAATCAAATGTCGGAAACTTACTTTCCGGCCCAAGGACTTGTGCTGAAACGTCTCTTCCAATTTGTCCTCAATTGCCCGCACAAAGACTTTCTTTCCAGATTCATTCAGCAAACACCGATTCAGTTTCCAATCAAAATGCTTACTCTGAATCTCCCTACGGTTGAGCACACGGAAGATGACCCTGTCGATGATGATGGGTTTGAATATCTCCGAGATGTCCAGACAGAGCGAATACCGACGTTCACCGGGTGTGTGCAGATAACTGATGGTTGGGTTCAGTTGCGTTTGATGAATGGCCCGCAAGCATTGCGAATAGCACATCATGTTGCCAAATGAGATAAGTGCATTCACCTCATTCTGTGGCGGTTGCTTGCTCCGTTCACCCATCTGGAAATCATTCAAGATGAGGTCAAATGCCTCATAGTAGGTCTTTCTGATTTGCCCTTCAATCCCCATCAGTTCGTCAACCTCGGTTGTTTCGGATATTCGTCTTGCCAAGTCTTTGATGATTTGGATGATGCCTTCCATGTCTTTCCCTCTGCGGTTATAGTACATGAGATTGCGCACCATGTTGTAGGCAGCCCCATCAATCAACTTCTGGGCGATAGCCACCCGTTTCTTCTTATTCTGATAGGCAGCCGTTTGAGCCAACAGCATACGCCCTGAAAGCAATGAGTCGCGCGGCATGAACGAACCCGTGTAGTTCTCATAATAGTCAAAGAAATGCACACAAATGTCTTTCTGCCCCAGAAAGTTGAACAAAGAACTGCTTGCTTTCAGCGAACCAAAGCAATAAAATTCGCTGATGTCCTCAACGGGAAGGTAACGAGGCTGCCCGGCATGTTCCGTTCCATCCTCATCAATGGCGAAAGGTGTAAACTTCAAGGTGTTGTCCTTCCGTTCCATTTGTCCCGGATTAAACAAGTAAAATGTCTTCTTCATGCATCGTCGATTTCAGAAGTGAAACAAAAATCATAATAACTGCAAGACTTGCAGATGCGCATCTTGGTGAGGGGAGGGCAGATGTCCGACTCTATGATATTCAGGATATCCTTCTCCATGCGTTTGATTTCCTCGCGGTCATCATCCGTCAGCACCACAGGCATGGTCTTCCGCATCGTCGGATACTCCAGCAGTCCCGTACATCCCTCAATGCCATTCCGCTCGAACACATAAATGTAGTATTTCACTTGCCATTCATGCGCCCGTTCCACTTTGCTCGACCGTTTGATTTCATGGATGACACGCTGTCTTGCATCGAAGTAATCCACCTTGATGCCCTCAATCGCCACCTCCTCCAGCCGTTCCGACCGCTGTGGATAACTGCCCTGATGAATCAGTTTCCCATCATACACCGCATCACTCGTGTGCTCCATGTTGATGCCGTTAGCAAACAGCCATAGTTTTCTGTGGCATAGTTGGTAATAATTGAAGTGTGTGCCCGTGGGTGTCATGCTCATTTCCTCTCTTTGATTTCCTTTTCCAAATCATCCAATAGTTTCAAGTCCTCCTCATCCGCCAGTTGTGCCTCATAACTCTTTCGACGTGCATCGAATTGTGCATAGACACCACGCACATATTCTTCCATCTGCATGTTCGACACATTCCCATTGTTCGCTAAAATGTCCAACCCCTGAAACGATAACAACCCCTTCACGTTCTCCCTCCAAAAGTCAAGAGTCAAATCCTTACGTTCCTTCACTCTCAGTTCGGCAGATTCAAGGAAAAGGTTGACCAGACGATTCAGTTTGTCAATCTCCTCCACTTCCAGATAGTTCTTGGCAACAATGATGTCACCCTTCCTCACAATGCTCCCCTTCCATGTGGTCAATCCCATGTTAGGCTTCTCAGCATCGGCACGTTCCACAATAATCTCCGCAGCCGTATGATGAGTGACAGCAAACAGCAACTTGTTTTGCGTCTCAGCAAAAAACATCTGCGTAGCCTTTTCTCTTGCCTCATAGTCGCTGCTCAACTTGAACAAGTCACGCAACTTCTGATAGAACCTCTTCTCCGAAGCCCTGATGTCACGAATGCGCTCCAGCAGTTCATCAAAGTAATCAGGTCTTCCGTCTGGATTCTTCAGCCGTTCATCGTCCATCGTGAACCCCTTTACCAGATATTCCGACAGATGCCGTGTCGCCCATTGGCGGAACTGGGTGCCACGCACACCACGCACCCTGTAGCCCACAGCAAGAATCATCTCAAGCGAGTAGAAAACCACATCATACTGTTTCCCATCCGAAGCAGTTGTCAAATAATGTTTGACAACTGAATTGGTATCCAACTCTTTCTCTTTCAATATGTTAATGATGTGGTGACTAATGCTTTGTTTCGAGGTTCCAAAAAGTTCTGCCATCTGTTGCTGATTCAGCCAGATTTTGCCGTCACGGGCATACAGCGCCACCGATGCCTTCCCATCGGTGGTGTTGTAGATGATGATATTTGAAGGTTGGTTGGCCATGGTCATAAAAAGTTTGTTGTAAAGTCTTCTGTATCTAATTGTAATCCTTTTTCTGTATCGTATTCTCTATTGATAACCAGGACTTGTTTGTCTATAATATTGTCCTCAGAACAGGTATAACACACCCTTTGCCTGTATATATCGCCATTTCTGAACATAAAACAAAAACGACTTTCTCTGATTGAAACTAATAAACCTTCTGCTTTAATGAATTGTTTCTGCTCCATTAGATTTCTATAGTGGTCAAGAAGTGATATGGGCAGAACCTTTATTCCATCAAACTGATTGTAAAACTCTTCTTCCGATTTTTCGTCATAATGTAATGGCTGAAGTCTATTTTCTATTCCAATTTTCAAAGCAGTATAAGTCATGTCATATTCTTTTTGTTGTTGTTCGCTAAAATGGGGGTAAATTCTATCTATCAGATGTTGGATATTTTTTTCTTGTATGATATTGTTATTGATATACTCAAGAACTTGTATGGTGTGGCTTACAATTTCTGTTTCATATATATATTTGTCTTTCTCGTTTTGTGTACGGAACACATGGCAAAAACACAAACCTTTTTTTCTTTTTCTGTTTACTCTGCCGAATCGCTGAATCAGGGCATCTATTGGGGCTGGTTCTGTATAAATAGTATCATAATCTATGTCAAGACTAACTTCAATGGCTTGTGTGCCAACAAGTAATTGAGTTTCTTCTTTTTGGAGTTGTTGTTCTTTTGTGCTTCTGTCTGTTGCATTAAAAGAACTATGTAAAAGAACCTTTTTCTTGCATTCCAAAAGTGCATACACTTTTTGTGCCTGCTCTACCGTGTTGCAAACAACAAGCACTTTCCTTCCTTGGTTTATATCTTGTTGAATATTGTTTACCGAGTCTATAAGCATCCCATCTTCCAAAATGAGTTTATGTCTATTAAATGAATCATACAAACTTTCCTCTGCAAGAATTATATTAGAGGTATTAAGCACATTTTTCAACAGATTGAGCATGTGTGTAGGCATTGTTGCAGTCATGATGAAAACTTTCCCGTTTAACCAAGTGGTAATGATTTCAAGCAATACTACAATTTGGGCTAAAGTTCTGCTGTCATACGCATGAATTTCATCAAAAATAAAATATCCTCCACTCCATTCAGATAGACCTTTCTCAAAATGTTTCAGTCCGAAAATGTTTTTAAGTAGTTGGAAAGGAGTTACAACCTTCAATGGGGTGACAAGTGTTTTATAACTTTCTTTGATTGCTTTAATATCGGTTTCATTTGTGTAATTGTCAAATTTGCTGTCAAAATACTGAGAAAGTTTTCCATGAAGCATGCCTACATGTGTGCTGCCCATTTGTTCCGAAAGGCGTTCATACATGGCATTGATGGATGCCGTATATGGCAACACATAAAATGTCCGTCCTTGCCCGTATGTTTGGATTTGCTTTTCCAGCCAGAGTAAAGATGTCTCTGTTTTACCTGCACCAGTTGGAGCCGTGAGAAATATGTTGCCAATGCTTTCGCACGCTTTCTTTTGGTGATGATATAGTTTGTAGGTATGTAGGAATGAAAAATCTTCTATTTCTAGTTTGTTCAAATGTTTGATTCCGGCAGAAGCCATATGGTCACATTGCTTAAGATATCCAACAAGGAGAAGTCTCAATAGATAGGGGGAACTACCTACGTGGAAATATGTATGTTTGAGATTTCTGACAATATCTATAACAGGTGTATATACATCATTTTGTTTGGAAAAACCAAGGTCTCTAAGAATTTTCCATGCTTTATTACATAGTAAATTACTACAATCAGATTCAAAGTCATTATTCTTTTCTTGCAGGCATTCATGGTATATTGAATTGTTGTATTCTTTCTGTACAATATTATTTAATTCTTCAAAATCTTTGTGATGCCCGGCTACAGCATATACAGTCAGTTTCTTTTCTTCATCAGTGATATTGGAATTGAAGATGAATGGAAGTGAAAATAATTCATGCCGACGGTGATTCCACTCATTGGGTCTTTGGTACAACAATTTTTGAAACTCCTTGTGACATTTTCCAATGTCATGAAAGCAGATGGACATGCGCACCAAGTTCCAAAATCCATTGTCGCAATCCATAGGAAGATTGGGGAAGCAGTCTTTCAACTGCTCCTCAATCTGCAAACAGTCTTCAATATGCTGTTGGAGTGTCGTTTGTGGCTCAGATTTGGCTAGGAGTGGAAAACTATTATTCATTATTTAAGTGTAAGTGATGAATATAGATATCTAGTTCCTTGCCATCTATGACATCCCGATATGCGTCTAAGCGTGAAGGGTAGTCTGGCGAATTAAAGGAAATAACAGAAAAAGGTTTTGTTCCAATGTTTCTGCGAGGAATGGTGTTGGTGAAATATAGAGGTAGGGCTTGAAGAGTACCAGGCAAATAATTGTTGTTAAAAGGAATAACTTGCCCCTTAATCTTACGAGCATTTGTAACCTCTTGTAGTTCCACTTCTTCGATTTTCTCGATGGTGGCCAAATCATTGCTTCGCCCTATTAAGATGGAATAATGAGGGTGATGCATGTGTTTGACAATGGCTGGGTCTATCAAGTACAAATATAAGTTGCACTCGTATAGAAATTCGCGTTTTAGTACGTTTGACTTTACTTTGTTTTTGGGAATACCTTTATTGTCTGTCTCAAACTGATAAATAGTCTCAAGGTCTAATTCTTTACTTCCGTATTCAAAGTAGTAGCCAATCTTTGTGTCCTCATATTTCATGTATGAACCTGCACATGCATTGATGAGTCCAAGAACCGTACTGATAGGGGGAACATCCAATGTCGGTTGGTATCCCGATATGATATTGGGATATCTGAAACTGGAAGTCCACGATGATATTTTGATACGGTAGAATCTCATTTTATTTCATCTGTTCTTTTAGTTGTTCACAATACGCATCTATCATTGCGTTGATTGGTCCGTACTCAACCAGCCCATCAAATTCTTTCTGAATTATTTTTATCCGTTCGTCATAATCGTTAAAGAAGCCTGTACGTCGTCCGATGAAGACCTTCCCTCTGAACGTTTCTTTATATTCAATGAGGACTTCTCTCAGTGCGTTTTCATCGAATTTTACATATTCATCCCGATCGCCAGAACTTGTTACGACATGAGAGAATGGATGATTGCCTGTGTTTGTTGTTGCTAAAATGATGAATTTGGGTGTTACGTCACCTAGGTTGCTCGTTTGCATGGCTCCACCAGCAATAGTCTTTAATGCGGCAATCGTTTCTGTGGCTCGTTCGATTCGCTTTTCATAAGGTAAACGGACAAGATTTTTCCCTTCTACAAACTCATCGTTTATTTCTGCTGCATTATAATTCTCAATAGCGTCTTTCTTGAGTGCTTCAGACAGATTCTTGTAGCCTGTTTTATTGTAGTCAGAGAATGTGCCGACCATATTCAGATCCAAACAAAACATCCCTTTCATGATGGCACTGTATTCTTGCTTTCCGTATGGGACAGAATCACCTTCTTGTCTTGCCATGCTGGACCAGTTTTCCACAGGACGGACTGCACTTGCTGATACAAGGACTGAATTTTGAAGAGGTGAAACGCGGGTTACTGTTATGTTCTGCTTTTTCACTTTACCGTCTTTTCCTTCAATTTCTTCGCTTGCTGCTCGCATATAGCCAAAAATGTCATCATCTCCATATTTCAGAGGATTAGCATTTGTATAGGCAACCTTGTCTTCACGAATTACGGGCGATAAAGTCCATCCTAAATTCTTTTGTAGAGTGTTCCTCCACCAGAATCGGACCGCTTGTCCTGATACATAGACGTATGTGCGTCCGTTTTTCGTGATAGTTTTTGTTGCAACACCATTGTCAAAATTTGACAAAGTGCTTTTCCCTGCATTGTTTAATGCAACGACATCAACGTCAACAAGGTAGAAACCTTGAGTTTTTAAGTTCTTTTCCATAATTCTTTTTTATTTATATATGTTTATTCTATATCATCTTCAAAATTATCCTCAACATTATCCTCAACATTTGTTTCATCAATATTAACTTTGATTTTTCGTTCATGTAACATTTGATATATGTATATCAACAAAACGTCACGAGTTTCCATCCATGACCTTGTTTCAGGAAACAGGTAATTAGTGTAATCTTCAACGGTAACGATGGCTTCTTCATTGCCTACAGCATAATTTCTTTCAACGATTTTCAGGATGAATCTTCTTAGCAGGAAGGCACTATTGATGCCGTTCAACTTGACAATCACTTTGTTGATGTCTGTCTCAGAAGTGTTTCGTAGAATGAAATCTGCAATCTCGTGTAATTTGTTCAATGTCTCATTTTTCATATCTTGTATAAGAATTAAATAGTTTGCAAATAGTTTGAGGCTGAAAGTATTTTTCTTACTCCACGATAGAATTTGAGGGAGAATCGTCTTTCCACTGAGCAATCTTTCATAAATGGTGTTAAACCAATATTTATATTGAGTCTCTTCTATCGCCTTTTCCTCTTTTTTGTCATATCCAATGTATGAGGATGTGGATTCGTCAAACTTGATGTTTTTAAGTTCCGACGTTTTATAATAGTGTGAAACAAATTTGTTCCATTGTTTTTTGTATTCATACCGCTGCGATAGAACATAAAAATAGAACGCTTGAAATGGAAGGGTGTATATCTTCAAGTCAGGGGTGGCTCCAAAGTTTGTGAAATGGTATAATGAGATACATTCTTTGCTATCATAGTTAGTGTATTTAGATAAAAGTTTATCAATAAAACGAAATACTGCTGTACTGGTTGTGCGTGATTCATTTTTCAAAATGCCAGATGAAAGATTCTGACCGATTTCCATCAATATCCGTGTACAACAATCATGCACATACAATTCTGCTGTGTAAGGATTATTACTGCTTATAACGCATATGCTTCCTTGTAGTAATTCACAACCTAATGGTAGGAAATGGTAGCGTATCAATGCCTCCTTCGACAGCATAAGTCCTTCTTCAAAGAAATGATGAAAATTCACAAAGGTGCCAGACCCCGACAATACAGATAGGTTTCTCCCTGCAGGGAACAATTTCGTTTCTATTCCTAACACTCGGCAGATGCCACTAATAGCAGGAGAAGTTTCCTCTATTAAATTCTTGAAAAAAAGGATTGTTTCACTTTTTTTCCTCTCAGGCTTGAATGCTGGTTGAGTGATATTGGAATTCAGAAATATAGGATTGATTTTTGAATCCCATCTATCAACATATATATTTGTTGCGTATTCTATCAAATCCATGATGTCCTTCTCTGGAAATTTTTCTGACAAAAACTTCAAAGCATATCCTCCAGCATCCACGAATGGATCGCCAGAAGGACTCCAGAGTTTATCGTATCGAATATAGGGGTATGTTTCTTTCATGTCATCATTTATTTTCTTTTTGCAAATTTACCATATTCTTTTCTATTCTCCAAACTGTATCACACTTTTTCTTGTGCCTCGATCATCCCAAATCCCATGCTGCCTTTTTCTCCTAAACCGCTTTCGTAGGCAATCTGCATGAGTTCTTCGGGTAGGTCTATTTTGAACAGGTAGCGGTAGCCACGTACACGGGTTTCGTCAGGGGTGTATGCTTTGATGCGGACGAGGGCAGACTTAGGTTCGCTGAGCAGTTGGAGGTGACAGTTAGGGGTGCCACCGAAGGGGTGTCCGTGGATGGTGTTGTAGCGGTCGAGGAGACCTGTGAGGATGCCCAGTTCGTAGCGTGGGTCAGTGGGAGAGAGGTAATCCATGTGACCACGTTCGTTGCGGAGGGAAATGCAGATGGGCGAAAGGGTGCGGAAAGTCATGTCGGGGTGATAGTCGAGAGGTGGCATCACCTGTATCTCACGCACCATGAACTTTACACCCGATATGGGGTCTGCTATCTGGATTGTTTGCTGCTGAAACAGTCCTTGAATGAACTGCTGAGTGCTTTTTTCGGGCAGGAAAGTAATGTAGAACGTCACAATGTCTGATTTGATGATAAGACGTTCACGCTGCTTGTCAATTCCATACTGCGGTACGATTAGGTTGGAGAACGTGAACAATTTGAAACGCTTGCCGTTCATCTGGTAGCCGTTTTCGTGTAGCCATGTGGAAAACTCAAGGTCGCTCTTCTTCAGTGTGTGGTAAATGACACCTTGCAAAGGGTACTGATAGTTGATGGGCAGTTCGCGTCCCATCGCTTCGGGTTGGATTTGTAGGGTTAGTTTGAATCTCATGAAATTGTTATTTTTTAGTGAATAGATAAGTTTTCGGCTGCAAAGGTACGCCCATGTTGTTTCAAATCACGGTACAGGCTTGGGAATTTTTCGGTTTTGTTTTTGCAAAGGTACACATTATGTTATTATAAATCAAAAAAGCAGGAGAAAAGTTTCCTGCTTTTTTGCTTTGGGGGGTGGATGTGGAGGCTGGGAAGGGAGTGCCGCTGCCTCTTTGGGCTTTGTGCCGTTAGGCTCGCGGGGGCTGTGGGGGAGAGGTCGCGAGCCTTGTGGAGGGGGTGGGGAGCGGGGGCTGGAGGGTGTGGGCGGCTCTCGGCCTTGTATGGGCGACTTACTTTTTTTCGGTCATCTGCATGATCCAGGGGATGTAGCGGGTGAATTCGCGGTCGAGTTCTTGGATGGCGCCGAGGAGGTCGAAGGGGCGGATGTCGTGGTGGATGTAGAGGTTTTTGTTTCGCTGGAGTTGGGTGGCATGGGTGGGGTTTTCGTGTTTGTCTTCGTGGGGTTGGGGTTTGCGGTAGCCCATGAGGAGTTTTTCGACGTTCCAGCGGTTGTGCTCGACGGTGGAGAGGGTCTGGACTTCGTCGTCGGTGAGGGTGTCGAAGTCGTGGCTGGTGTCGGTGGGCTGGAGGTGGCGCATGGCTCGGAGGGTGGCGAGTTTGGTGCGCATGGCGTAGGCGCTGTAGAGGTTGGACCATTTGAGGGCTACGCTGAGTTTTTTCCATTCGGCGTTGGCGCGTGTCCAGATTTGCTGGGTGGGGATGGTTTGGAGGGTGAGGATGCCGGTGAAGCGGTAGGTGGTGTAGTTGGCGGTGGCGTAGAGGTAGTTGATGAGTTTGGCGCGCTGGAGTGAGTGTTCGTCGGCGCTGTAGGCGGTTTCTTCCATGCCGAAGGGGTAGATGTTGGCGTAGCGTGCCTGGTGGTGTTCTGTGTGGGGGTGTCCGTTTTTGATGGTGGTGTAGGGGAGTTTCTGGCTGTCGGTGCGTTGGTCGGTGGTGCGCAGGTTGGTGACGAAGTTGTCGGAGCGGTCTTGGCGGATGAAGACGGGGATTTCGTTGTGGTAGATTTTGTCGGGCATGTTCATGCTGAGGACGAAGTTGCTGCGCTGGTTGGCCAGTGCGAGGAAGATGGAGAGGTATTGGCCTTCCTTGTCGTTGGCCCAGCGGGTGATTTCGTCTTGGATGGGTTGGGAGAAGACGTCGCCTTTGATGAATTCAAATTCGATGTCGAGGAAGTTGCTGTTGTCGGTGCCGTGGAATTGGAGGAATTCGGTGCGGACGGGGTTGGGTGTGGCGGAGTCGGGGGCGGGTGTGGCGGAGGTGGAGGTGGAGAGGTCGCGGTAGAGGTAGGGCTGCACTTCGAACAGGTGGCGGTTGCGGATGATGAACTCGTCTTTTTCCTTGTCGGCGTTGATGTCGATGAAGGTGATGCGTGTGCGGCGCGCGGTGTTCTGCAGGTCGAAGGCGCGGGATTTGTGCTGGTAGTTGGGGAAGTGGAGGACTTGTGCGGCTTCCATGGCGAAGGCTACGGCGAAGTGGGTGGTGCCGACGAAGACGAGGTGTACGTAGTGTGGGTCGTCGGGGGTGATGCCGGGGCCGTAGATGGAGGGGTAGGGGTATTCTTTCTTGTTGTTGTCGATGTCGAGGTATGTGCGCTTGACGAACACTTGCTTGGCCCATCCGGCATAGACGTTGTAGGGGACGAACTCGATGCCGAGCGTGTTGACTTTCTGGAAGATGTCGGTGGTCTTGAAGGTGGTGTAGGTGTCGAGGTCCTTGAAGACGCAGGTGATGCGTGTGGGTCGCTGGCTGATGGCGGGCTGGCTGAGGTAGCGGCAGATGCTATCGACACACTCCACGTTGATGGCGTCGTGGGTGGATTTCTCGTGGTTGCCTACGATGTAGATTTGTTCGGCGGTGTCGAGATGGATGTCGGGGTAGGTGTCGGTGGTGATGCGGTGGCCGTAGTTGATGATGATGTGTTTGAGTTGCTGCTGGGTGAAGGACTTGCGCAGTTTCTCCCTGATTTCTTCGGCGGATCTGGAACTGAGCAGGAGCACGTAGGCATCGGGGTCTTTGTCGAAGATGTGGGTGATGAATGAGGGCACGATGTTGTCGTAGCCCATGATGATGTAGTGGCCGGAGAGGAGATAGTGGATGCGTCCCTCGCGGTGGTCCTTCACCCGGCTGTCGATGGAGGTGGTGATGAGTCCGATGATGATGCCGTTGAAGATGAAGGCTCCGAGGAGGAAGGAGATGGTGCTGGCAAAGAGCATCCAGCCGTGTACGCCGTTGTCGATGTAGAGGTTGTTGAGGGCGTTGGTGTCGATGAGCAGATAGAGGGGCAGGAGCCAGGGGCTGAGGTTGTGGGCGTGGCAGAAGTTCAGCCAGTCGCTGCCCGAAAGTGCGAGCAACAGGTAGGAGAAGGCCAGCACGGCGAGGAAGGCCACGCCGAGCACGGCAAGTTGCTTGAAGAAATTTTGCGACAGGACTCGGTCGAATCGGAGCCAGAGCCTTCTTTGCGTTTTCTTTTTCATGGTGTCGGTGACGCTTGTTCGGTTTCTGTTTTCAGGATGGTTTTCAGTCCATCGGTGTCAATTGGTTCCATCTCATGCAGGCCAGCCTGCTTGCCTTGCATGCCCTGAATCATCTGGCAGAGCAACAACTCATAGCGAAGGCATTCCTTCTGGTCGAAATGTTTATCATTGCCATCGCTGTCGCTGTCGCTGTCGCGGGTGCGGGTCAGGTCTTTCTGGATGTCGAGCAACCTCTCGCACAGATTCGTGCGCACCTCCCTCGCCCTGTCTTCCCGTTCCCACTGCCGCTGCCTGCACTGCTCCTGGCTCTCTCTGATGATGCTCAGCGCCTTCCACACCACCAGCACCCCGGCGGCGATGAGGGCCAGCCTCGTCACACACTCGCAGATGCTTTCGGCTATCGCCACATCTGCCTGACTGGTGGCACCGGCCTCAAGAGCCACCTTCCACATATCCCGCACCTCTTGGGCAAAAGCGCATACATATTCGCAGGCATGGCTCCCCACGGAGTCGCCCGGACAGACCAAAATGTTTGTTGTCATATTCATTGCTTTTTTAGGTTAGTATTTCTTTTTCTTAAAACGTTTTGAGTGTAGATATGCATCATAAAACGTTTTATCGGGCACATACATCCAACTAAGATGAATGCCAATTTCTCCTTCTGGAATTTTAATCTTTACCTTGTTGCCTAAAATGTAGTTTCCTTCTTCACCCTCCATTTTTGCCATTACGAACGTTCGGCTTTTCCCTGTATGAATGATGTCTGTCAGTTTGTTCGTGTCCATTCCAATTGTCCAGTCATTACATTTCAATATGACATATTTACCTTCAAGCCCATGCTGGGAGAAAAGGCCGCTATCTACCACTTCTGCAACAATCAACATTTTATTATAAAAGTCAACGCTGTCCGAAAGGAATACAATGCCATTTGAGGTTGTCCATGCACATTCCGTAAATCTTCCTTTTGAATATAAGAAATAGCCATAGTCATTTTCATTACGTAGAAAACAATAATCACTAAAATCAATGTTTTTTATGATTTCATGTGCCATGACCATCTCATCATAAGACAATGAATCATAATCTATAAGCACCTTAAAACAAGAGTTCACATTGCTATATTTATCTTCCCCGGTGCCACGGTACTGACTCCCATCTGTCTGTTCTGATGTTGCTCCCGGCATTTGCAATAACCGTTTTGCTGCCTCATGTGGCTTCAGGACAATCTTTTCAATGGGGTGCTGCTGATAGAAAGCCTTTTGTAACGAATCGGCCAAAGCAGAAAAATCCGAGACATCTTCAACATAAGAAATAGAATATCGTCCACCTTCTTCTGCTTCTTTTTTACTCAGAACTCTATGCTGGACATTCTCACCGTCCACCGTGTAATGAATCGTTACAGAGTCGAGTTCGTGTCCCCAGAAGTGGCTAATAAGATCATTATTACATGGCAACAAATACGACTTGCCGTCAACGTGTGGTTCCCATGCAATGACAATAACATTCTCTTGGAGGCCCTTTGTGAAGAGTTCCTTGTCTGAGTCGTCACCGACTTTGTAAGGCGTGAAGAAACGGACTTGACTGTTTCCTGATATATAAGTGTTTATACTATCTAACTGGACATGCTGCAGGTCGTGTTCCACGGTTCTCTCATACCGCTTCTTTTCTTTTTCTGTCATATATAGCATGTGGTAAATAAAACCAAGTTCCTTTGGTGTACCGGCAGGCAAAGCCAATTCGATTAATCGACTGGTTCCCTCAAGCCCATCGTGCCGCATAACTATCATTTTCTTTTCTTTTGTTGCTTTCCGTACAGTTTCCAAGCACAAGAATGATTCGTGAGACCTGCCATACGTACTAGGCTGGGGATAATGCCAATCCCCATATCTCACGATGAGGTCTCCTGTGCGCAACCCATATTTTACAGCAACGGAATCGATGAGTTCTATGCAAAATGATTTGTGCAAACTGTCTTTAAACTTCTTTTTCTCTGTTGAGTATCGTGGAATTGTGTCCCCCTTCTCATCGTAATAATATTCATCGCCGATAACATTGGTGCAATACAAGGACGCATTTTCCCAATCACCATTTAATATGTAGGAGGGTTCTCCAAATTCATTGATGCCCTGCCATGCTACATTATTGCCTTGAATATTGGTGAACTTACGGGCTTTGTAGTAGAGAGCATCTGATCTAAACGTGCGTCCACGATAGCCGAGGCTGTCGAAATAGAGCAACCCCACCGAATTTTCACAATCTTCGCTCAAGTCGTGGCCATATTTGTCAATAACATGCCCATCTTTATATTTAGTTATAATTCTTTGCCGCTTGATAGAGTCAACTTCTGTTGTGCTGACTAACTGATTTCCATCATATTCAAAATCTTGATACGTTTTATGTATTCTGTCACGAGTAATGGTGTTCCTATTGTATTTCCGCCAATGTCCGTCCGCAATCTCGCAAGGTAACCCTTTCTCGTCGGTATATCGTACATCTTCAATGCTGATTCCTCTGTCTTCAGAATAGGTCACAGTTTTCTTGTGATAGTTCAAACGCTGAATCGGTCTCATTTCAAAATCGTAAAATTCATCGGATACGAGACGACGCCTGTTGTCGTAGTGCTCAATATTGATGTATTCATCTTCAAAGTTATAGATACTGTCGCATTTGGGTGTTCTGACATACCGATAGGAGAGTACAGAATCCACGCCATTGGGCGATGTGTACTTTTCTTCCCATATCTTTGTTCCGTCTTTATAGCGAGCCATTTGAATACATCTTCCAGAACGCCACAACAACCCATTGGCATCTCGCTCAACGTAATAGAGGCAATGTCCTTGATTGTCTAACACTTGACGCCATGTAGATAGAGAAGGTACCAAACGCTTGTCAAGTCCTTCTGCACGTAGTGAGGTTGTATTTCCGTATAAGGTCTTAGTATATTCATAGCGGTGGATACCCCCTGTGATAGTGTCAGGATTCCAATTTTCGTCATAAAAAGTTTTTGTAAGAACATTTCCCCATCTGTCATAAGTATAGCGAATCCTGACACAGTCCTCTGTATCTTTATCTCTTTGCTTCGACATGCGTTGTGGAATGCCAAACTGGCTGATACATGTGGCCGTTAAAACATGCCCCATTCCATCGTAGGTGTACTGCCATCCACAGTTTCCCCAGTTGTCAATAATTGGATTTCCAACGGCGTCAGCCGACATGACCTGAATGTTATTGCCTTGCTCATCACATGTCAAGAGTTGGAAAAAAGCATCGTCGCCATTGCGTTTTAGATGCCCGTCGGTATCCATGAACGATATTTTGCTTTCGTAGCCATTCTCGTCAAGGGTAATGCCTACATAAGTGCATTCTTCATCTTTACGCAACTTTGCCAATGTTCCATACGCATCTGTGTAATGTCCCATAATCTGATTCCTGGATACAGAAGTGGGGAAATACTGAAGGACAAGTTTGCCACTTTCATCATACATATTCTCTTGGACAACAACACCCTCCCGATAGATGATTTCAAATTGACAGATGTCCATTAATTTCCATTTCCATGAAATGGAGATGCCCTCGTCGCTGCCGAAGGGATTTGCGAGGATGGGGCCATAAGAGTTGTTTGTGAGTTTCCCAAACGGATTGAGCACTTGCATGTGGGTGAAGGGTGCCGTAGAGGGTTGTCCAGCTGGCCGAGAGAGTTTTACATACCGCCACATGTGACGGATGTCGTTCTCCGATAATTTGGGGCCGACTCCCTTCCAAAACCCATATTGCTTCACAGCCTTGGCATAGCACTCGGAATAATAGTTACTAATATTGGGGAAAGACCTTGCTTCTATCTTCCTTTTTGCTGTATCGGTAAAAAGAATGGGGCCTTCTTCTCTGGAAACTTGAGGGCGGGACTCTTCCTTTGGCTTTTCACCTCCGATTTTTTTCAGGAACTGATCCATGCGTTCTTGGTTCTTGTCCTTAGGCTTTTCAACTTCTTGTGCAAAAGCCGACAAGGTGCTTAGTAAAAAGCACAATAATATGAAATGTCTCATTTTTTTCTGTTTATTTTTTGTTCAAGGATTCTTTTAGATAGCGCATTTCTTTTTGTGTATAGAATACAGGGTAATGCTCTGCCCCCGTTTCTCCTTTCTGAGGATAAAATGACAACAGTTTGTATTTTGCTTGCACATTGGGATTTTTTGCTTTTGGCAATGGCCTTGCAACCTTCACCTCGTCAGTCGTTTCAGATAGAAGAATGTCTCCGTCTCGTAAGCCGCATTGATAATAGGTGCCAAGGGTGTCTGTTATATGCAAGTAATTCACTTGATGGTTAGGGTTCACTCTTACTGCGGAGTATTTATGTGAGGCTATGCCGAAAATGGTGAAATCTTTGCCATCGGCTTGTATTTCATCACCTGCGACAATAGATCTCTGTATTTCATAGTCTCCATTGGTGATGAGAGATTCTTCACCGAACTCATTGATTGCTTTTGCTGCCACAATATCACCAGCAAAGTTGCGAATGTATTTTTGGCGGTAGTAGCAGAGATGGTTGTCATCCCATGCTGGGCAACGGATGATGGACCCATCTATACCGACCACGTGCTGGCCAACAAGAAGATTGTCTTCTATTTCATATTCCAGCGACACGGTTCGCTTTCCGTCTTTGTAACATATTTTGCGTCGTGGCAAACCGCTGTTCTTGTCATACAGGTTCTCTTCTCGGCTTATTTCAAATTCCTTTTCTTCTGAATCTATTCCGTAGAAGGATGTCAGGGAAAGACGGGTCGAATCGGTAAATGTGGTTTTTGTAACTACCTTATAATAGTCCTCGCCTTCTTTGTTCCCTTCTTTCATGGAAGAAATGTCGTTGCCGCAATAGTAGATGGTGGTGTGTGTGTCTTTTTTGTACTGATGAATCTCACGCCTGTACTTAATTGCGGCAATTGCCGTATATTCAGTTCTTTCCAAAAGGCTGTCAGGAGAACCTTTGTGATATTTGCAGACGACACTGTACACCAAAGCATTCTTCTTGCCGCTTTCAATATCAAACACTTTTTTGCTTTTCAGATTGCCATTCTTGTCATAACTAAACGTGCGCAATTGATGCCCGCTTATATATTCCGACCTATAGATGATGTGTCCATCGTCATCATATAATAGTGAATCTTTCCTGCTCTCCATATTATAAATAATACGGTCGGGACCGTATTCAGCATGAGCCTTTTCGGTGTTCGTCCAGCGTAGATATTGGTCGCGCTTCGTAAACCGAAGTGATTGTCCTTGAATGGTTTCTCCATATTCATTTAACGGGAAGATTGCTATGCGATACCCCTCTTGCGGGTTCACTTCATATTTATATCCGAATGCTTTTCTCCCGTTTCGTTGAGGCGCTCCCGTTTCGTTGTAGAAGACACATTTGGTGATATACCCGTCTCTTTGAGTCACACGCATTCTGTCTGCTCCGTTTCCTCGCAGTCGCAGTGATTTCCCCTCTTCGTCAACGTAGTTCATCCATAGCGTCTGCACTGATTGGCTGTCTTTGCTTGCGGACTCTCTATAGTATTGTACGGAGTACAGCACTTTTTTGTCCAGACTGTAAGCAGTCTGATGGGATACATTTCCTTCTTCATCTCCTGTGTACTCCCATGAAGAAACCTGCAGTTGCATGGATGCGAACTTGCGTGACAGTTCGTCTACTCCATCCGTCTCGGCAAGTGAAACAACAGGAGACTCTATCAAGATGTTGGTAGCGGGGTGGCCGTGTCGGTTGCACACTTCTACCTTGAAATATGGATTTATAGGTAGAAGTCCCCGTCGGGTCAGTTTATAGTGTACAACCATGTTTTTGATGTCGTGGTCATCCAACTTCGGGCCAATCTCTTTCGGCCATCCGTGGTAGGAAGTGAAGTCTGCATAGTTGTTTGATACCGGCATCTTGAATAAAATAAAATATAGGGCAGCGATAAGAGCCGCGCCCACGCTTAGGCTGATTGTCCATATCCATTTTTTGCGGTTTTTGAGAAGTATTTTTTTCTGTTCTTCTTCTTGATGCAACTTTTCTTCTTCCTGCTGCTTGGCCAGAAGGCGTTCCTCCTTGTGTGCCTTGACCACAGGGCAAAGTATGTCGTGAACATATTCAATGCGCAAATCGCCTGCATAGTTGAATTGGCGGAGGATTTTTTTCTTGTTGCAAAGGATGTCCAAATCTTTTTCTGTGGCTCCGCCATCGTGGATGGCATCAAAGACAGTGATATTGTCACGGCGGCCTTGGCCGTTCAAGAGCATGTCTTCCAAGTATTCAATCGTGGGTTCTGACACGCTTGAAATGGCATCATTGTAGAAATCGGCTATGATTTCTCCGCCTTTCTCCTCTACGAGTTCTGATGTGATTTTATCGCCGGTTTTAGCGTCATATAGTCTGTTTAGGTAAAGGGACAATACGGCGGAATCCACTTCTATCTCTGGAATGCCATTCAATTCAAAGTCTGTCCTTCCTGTGACTTTCTCAATAATGAGTTTCGCAACGGAATCGTCAATCAGCCCGGGCATTGGCCGCAGGATGATTTGGGCCGCCTGTTCTTCATTGATGGGACGAAGTCCGTATCTGTTTTGTTTCAGGGAAGGTATGGATGCAGAATAGTACTCAAATTCGGACAGGAAATCTTCTCGTATGGTGAAGACCATGTGAATCTCATTGTCGGTGACATATTCGGGCAAATTGTTTTCTGCGCCTAAATCCAGGTCATTAAAAAGGTCGCCAAAGTTCCCCGCGCCAATCACTGTGATTTTCTTCTGAGGCTCTGCTGTGGGGGTGGTCTCGTGTTGGAGGGAGGTTGGCATCACGTCGTTGAGGAAGTCTGCCAACTCGGCGAAAAATCTTTTCTTGGAAGACTCTTCGGTCTGGAGTGTGAAGATTTCCTCAAACTGGTCAAAAATAATCAGCAATTTTATCCGTTCCCCCTCAGCATCGTGGAATGTGTGGCGATGGAAGTATTCGTAGAGGCTTTCTTTTTCTGCATCTTTACAATCGACGACCTCCACGATTCGTTTTTTCAGTTCCGCATCTCGCTGTTGCTGTTCCTCGGCGGTGAGTGCCATTTGATTCCCTGACTCATCAAGTGGAATCGGAATCATTGCGTTGGCAATCGCATCTTTTATCTGATAGAGATATGTTTGTTTTTCTTTATGTGATAAACGGACAAGGACTGGGAAAAAACCATGGCGTCGTGCCGCAGGAATGATGCCGGCGTTTAGTATGGAAGATTTTCCTATACCACTTTTGCCATAAAGCAGAGTGTCTGTGTCATTAAGCACACTTTGAGACAAGTCCCGTATGTCCTCGTCGCGGCCATAGAGAATTTCCCCCTCTTTGTAGGACTCAAGTCCTAACCACGGATTCTTTCTTTTTAGTTCTTCCATATCTTAATCCTCATTCATTTTGTGAATAATCTGCATCGCAACATCTTCCTTTTTCCCATCCTTGTCTATATAAGGGAAATCTGTTCTTGAAAAGGATATGGCATTGTGCTGCTGCATTTTCTCTGGTATGGCAGATTTGTAAAAGTCAAACCCTTCTTCAGCCAGGGGAATAATATATGTCCTGCCCATGCTGATGGCGACCTCTATGGCCGTGTCCCACTCGTTTCGGTACACATGAGAATCTCCTTTCTCTTTGGTTACATTGTTGGAAAAGATAGGGACAAAATATTTCGCGGTACGTATCGCTTTCCTGATTTCGTCCATGAAATTGCCGCCGGCAGTCAAATTGTTCCTGTCATACCACACGCGCTTGCCCTGCGCTGTCAGGGTCTCATACAGTTTTTCTGCAATTTCGCCGTCAGAACGGGAATAGGAGATGAACACGTCCATGTTCTCCTTAGGGCTGTCAAACTTAGTTTCCTCGTTCTCCTTCAGTTTTTTGTCGAGACGTGTGATAATCTGGTCAATAACATCCGACGTGTTGCGTTTTGTGAAAGTTTCCGCCCGGTCTAAAAAATGGAGTAATGATTCGTCTAATTTGTCATGGGCAATCATGCCATGCCCAAGGTCCGGCTTGCGCATGGAGAACCAAATGAACCTGAAGAGCCAGTTGCTATAGTTGTTGCCAAGCATCAGGAGATACTTCTCCTTCAACTCATTGCACAGATTCTTGGGACGGGCCTTGTTGTCGTTAGACAGCCAAGCCGAAACATAATCCAGCATGTCGGTGTCCGTCAGCACATATTTGTGTGCACCTTCGCCGACTTTGCCAAACATATAGTAGATGGTTGGTTTGCGCAGGTCGGTTCCATTCTTGATATCATTATTTTCAGAAGGATTATTGTTGAAACGCATGACCCGCAATTCGTCTTTCCATATTTCTTTCATCGTCTGTTCCACGATGGGCGTGAAACTTGTCGTAATCACAAATGGAAACTGGCGGATGGACAGCAGCCTCTTTAGGCGCAAAGAAGGCTTAAATCCTGCATTCCCCAGAATCCTGTTCACCTGATAATAAATGCTGTCCTTCTTGTTCTCATTTTTGTATTTGGGGTCATAGACTAATTCCGAGAAACTGCTTGGCTTGGATTCCACGTTGAAACCATTCGCAAGAAAATCCACAATGGCCTGATGGGGATTGTCATTATCATCGGTCAGCAGGTCTGCACCAATGACAGGTATCACATTCCCGTCAATGATTTGCTGGATGAGTTTGTCCCATAGCGGCTCATCTTTGTCTATCGATGGTATTGTGGCTTCTTTGCCAAATAAATCTCCAAATGAGATTCCCATGTTATTATTTAAGTCGTCCATCTTTTTATTCTTCAATAAATCCGTTCTTAATATAAAAAAGTCTTTAGGTTAGTCTCGGCGGCAAATGTAATGCTTTTTTTTCATATTGCAAACGTTTTGGCTTTTTTTTTGTAGGTTTATGGAAATGGAGGGGGTAAGAGTTGAGAGTTGAGAGTTAAGAGTTTGGGTTGGGGGGAAAATTTTTTGTGAGGGGAAAATATGTGGGGAGTTTCGTGGGGCTGTCGTTTTTTTTTATGTATCTTTGCAGCAGGAATGGAGAGGTGGTGCGGAGGAGTTTGTAAACGGTTTAGAAAAGAAAGGAAAAAAGTTATGATGTGGTTCAAGAAACAAAAGGCGTTCACCGTGGAGAAGACGGATGTGTGCGTGAGGATCATGGGACGGACGGTGCACTATCCGAGCCTGCTGGATGCGGTGCAGCATGCAGGTCCCTGGCCGGAGTACGATTTGGCGGCGATGGTGCTCTACAATGTCCAGTACCGCGACTGTCTGCGGAGCGAGGGCATGGAGGGCCTGAAGGCGAGGTTGCTGAGGGAGGCGCCGGTGCTGGCTGGGCAGGAGAAAGTGATGCGGGGGATGGAGGAGTGGGTGCAGCGGCATCTGCCTCTGGCGGATTTCGACATCCAGTGCTACAACATTCACGATGTGGTCACCATCGAGGGTTTCGACTTCGACGGGTGGCAGGACGTGCATGACCACATCGAACTGATGGCAACGAAACGGATAGACCACTTCGATGTCTGGAGCCGCGAACCGAAGAGCACCGTGGGGCCTGTCCATGTGGGTTGCCTCTATGCCAGTTATCCCGTCTTCGACAGCAGCGACTGGGGCGATGACCGCACTTACGACAACTACCTCATCCGCCGGCATCCCATCACTGAGAGCGAGATGGAAGAGTTGGCCAAGGTGGAGTACACGGCCAACTACCAACGTGTGAACGAGTGTCTGCCAGACAGCCTCCTTCCCGTGCTCTACTACCGAGGCGATGGCGACTGCATGCTGCTGGCCACGGCGAAGCATTGTCCCGTCCTTTCGGTCTGCTCACATCCGGTTGTACTTCCTGATTAGAAATCAGTTTCAGCATCAGATATGATACCATCATACAATTTGTATAGAAGGTTGATGTTGGGTGCGAACGTCTTTTCAGGCGATAAGTCAGGTGTGGGTGCATTGCGAAGACTCTCCCTGACTTGGCGGATGGCCGCTGGAATCTGCTTCTTGTTGTCAATCCAGATGAAGAATCCGTTGGTTGCCTGTGCAATTCTTTTCACGTCTTCCATATTCTGCGTGTTGTCCATCTTTATGAATCCAAAATCTTTGCCTAGAGGATAAAACAAGGAATCCTTCTTGCTGGCAAAGGCTATCACGTCAACCCTGATCTTGTTTTGTAATAAGATGTTGATGAGTGTGGATTCGGATAGGTGGCTGGCGTTGTCAGAGCCATCAGTCAACAGCAAAACAGAAAAGGGAGGATGCCCTGATGTCAAAGCGCCTTCACGTAAAGCGCTGGCCAAGATGGCATCGTAGATGGCAGAACCGTCATTTCTTGCTGAAGGAGAGACATCGGAGAGGTTGTCCAATTCCGTCCGTGTTGGATAATGTGGTTTCTTTGCAAACAACGTGACAGAATGATCAGATGGGAGATTGCTCTGCACCAGTTTGACAAATAGAGTCTCCAACTCAAGGAAAGATTCCGAAAGCGTGTCATTCCTGGCGAAGAGACTTGAAGAGCGGTCGATGACGAGACCTATGCCATGAGGTTGCTCAGACATGTTTGGCTTGGCATCTCTCGTTGGCATCTGCTTGTCTGCCACGTGTATCTCTATCGGGTTAGTTTGAACGATGGTGTCATGATTGATGTAATTGTTTCCACCATTAAAGAAAGCCTCAAAGGGATCCACATCGGGCTTTGGGGTTTGGTACAAAGCCGTGAAAATCATGGGGTCTATCCGAATCGTGCCGGATTGTAGAGGAATAATCGAATACTTCGCCCAAAGAACCGACTTGACGGAAGCGCCATTGTATTCAGTTGTTTCAACTTTCTTCTGTTCCGGCAGGTCATGCTCCCTCCAATAGGCATTGCTGACAGGAAGAACGGAAAAGGGGGGCATCTGCGTCACGTTCATGTTGGTGTACAAACGTATTTCACAATCAAAGCAGTCTCCGAGGCTGATGTCGGTCTTGTTCACCTTCGCTTCAACCACAAAAAGGTTTTCAGCCTTAGGGGCATTGCTCGTCGATGGTGCTGCTTGCGTTGGTTGAACGGCTTCTGTCGTCACACGAACCGTGAATGGTTGGGATGTCAAAGTTTCACCCGTCGTCGATTTCGTAGTCATGGAAGGTATGGTGAAAGAACCAGGGCGGGTGAATTTGATGTAATAAGAGTACATCATACCGTATAAAACGGATCGTTTTCCGTTCCTGAAAGCATATGATGTTTGGGTGGATTTTGATGGCCCATAGAGCAGTTCATGATGAGGATGGTCCCAATTCCATTGAGGAGGAAGGATACCCGCCAACGAATCTCGGCTCGTGTACTGAAAACCGATGCGAAAATTCTTTCCTACCTGAACAGCAGGGTCTGCTCTGACAACCAATTTGTTGACAAGGCTGTCATCGAGCACTTGCCCTTGAACATGGGGAGAAATGATGATGCATAAAAGCAACCAGATAAAACGTGAAGACCTCCAAATGTTTCCAAAAACAATGGTCAATGTGGAGTTGTTGAATTGATACTTGCGTGGTTCCATATAGGTTAGTATTTCCTTCACAAAGGTAGGGAATAGAATTGGAGTGACAAAGAAAAATGGAAAGAAAAATGGACAAAAAGCTCATTTCGAGTCCCGTTGTCCATTTTGTTCAATCGTCTCAAGACTAATAAGGGTTTAATCGAAAACGTATTCATTGCCATTCCACTTGACCACATTGTCCTCGTCATAAATTAGGTCATGCATTCCGTTTGTCTTGGATGAAAGAATTCCAATACGATCGACTCCAATACCATCATAGTTAAGGATATTGCCATTGAGTATTATATTGAAAAAAAGTTTATCCCACCTGTCCCAATACGTACATTCAAAATAGTCTTCTTCACCGTTGCCATCTAAATCATAACTCATACGAATGGTTTCTTCTTCTTTGCCATTATGAAAGTCTGATGCTCGAATCTCTTGTAACGCAACGATGGAATTTTTCTTCGATGATTCCACTCTAACGGCATCACCTTGCTTCAGTATATACCTTTCTTTTGAATTGTAATTGGAGTCAGTGTTAAAATCTTCATTTGTGTCAATTATCACAACCGATTTCAGGCCTTTCCACTCTTCTATAGAGGGTTCCTCCCAGACATTTCCGCCAAAACTGTTTGAAACAGAAAAGTAACCATTCCCAGTGTAGCTCACAAAGAAAAATGAACTGCCAATAGCATTACCGCCACAAGCTTGTACGTTTTCAATTAAGGCATCCTCTATACCATCTCCATCGAAGTCTTCCTGTGCTACAATATTAAAACAGATGTCCTTTGGTATTTCTATTGTATATTCATATCCATCTACATTTGCATAAAGTTCATTAAAAAACATATCAGATTCCTTTTTCTTTCCATAGAAATTAATATTGACAGCCTTTGCATAAATTTCGGGCTTATCATTCGCAGGTGCATGATGGGAAATAGCATAGACAATGCCTGCTATCGCCAGAATGGCAAGCAAGGCTACTGCAAAATGTTTTACAAGACGACTTTTAGGGCGTGACTTTAAGAATCGTTTTTTTAAGTCTTCATAAAATGCATTAAAATGGTAACGATTATATTCAGGACCATTCTTCATGCTGATGCCCGCTATGTCGCTTGGCAGATTATTCGGAAACCCATTCGTGCCAGAAAGAAAGACTGGCACAATGTTCTTGTTTTTCTTGAGTGCATGAGCAAGCTCACACCGCATCCAGTCATTCTTGGGATTGAACTTGGGGTCAAGTGTGCGATCAAAAGCATGTTGGTCGACTATCAAGATGAAGTCGGTGCATTGATCTATCCTCTCAAGTAGCTGAGTGTCGAAATTTCCGCTGCGCAAGGTGTCAATGTCAAAACTTACCTTATAGCCATCTCTGACCAGCAGGTCATTTAGATGTTTTGCTGTGTCATAGCCACCCTCACGTCGGTAGCTGATGAACACATCATATTTTTCCTGTGCCATAGTTGGGTTTTAGGTTAGATTCTTTTTGCAAAGTTAAAGCTTTTAATTGAAAGCAGCAAATGCAGGCGGAAAAATCTTTACATCCGTGCTGTCACTCCAGATAGTATTTTCGCCGTTCCTCTGGTGTTAGTTGGCGGGGTTGGAAACGCTCGCGGGTTTCGTTAATAAGGTGTTGGAGAGGAGGAAAATCCCATGTGCGGATGGTGTGGTCAGCAGATGCCGACACAATTTTTGTTCCGTCGGGACTGAAGGAGGCGGAATGGACATAGCTTGTATGTCCTTCTAACGGCTGTCCTATCTGCTTTCCTGTTTTAGCATCCCAGATACGAATGGTGTTGTCCGATGATGCCGAGACGATTGTCTTTCCGTCAGGGCTGAAAGAGGCGGATTCAACAATGGCAGTATGTCCCTCCAACTGCTGTCCTATCTGCTTTCCTGTTGCTGTATTCCAGATGCGGATGGTGCGGTCTGATGATGCCGATACGATTCTTGTTCCGTCGGGACTAAAGGAGGCGGAATGGACAGCATCTGTATGTCCCTTCAACGGCTGTCTTATCTGCTTTCCTGTTGCTGTATCCCAGATGCGGATGGTTTCGTCCCCTGATGCCGAGACGATTCTCTTTCCATCAGGGCTGAATAAGGCGGATTCGACATAATCTGTATGTCCTTCCAAAGGTTTTCCTATCAGCTTCCCTGTTGCAGCATCCCAGATGCGGATGGTGTTGTCGTATGATGCCGAGACAATTTTCTTTCCGTCAGGGCTGAATGAGGCGGAATGGACAGCATCTGTATGTCCCTCCAATGGTTTTCCTATCAGCCTTCCAGTTGCAGCATCCCAGATGCGGATAGTGTTGTCGTATGATGCCGAGACGATTTTCTTTCCGTCAGGGCTAAAGGAGGCGGAATAGATACCGATTGTGTGTCCCTCCAATGGTTTTCCTATCAGCTTCCCTGTTGCAGCATCCCAGATGCGGATGGTTTTGTCCAATGATGCCGAGACGATTTTCTTTCCGTCAGGGCTGAAGGAGGCAGAATGAACATAGTGTGTATGTCCCACAAACGTCTGTCTTATCAGCTTTCCTGTTACAGCATCCCAGATGTGTATGGTGTTGTCGTCGGACGCAGAGACGATACTTTTTCCGTCAGGGCTGAATGAGGCGGAATAGACAATGGCAGTATGCCCCTCCAACGGCTGCCCTATTTGCTTTCCTGTTGCTGCATCCCAGATATGTATGGTCTTGTCCCATGATGCCGAGACGATTTTCTTTCCGTCTGGACTGAATGAGGCGGATTCGACAAAGCTTGTATGTCCTTCAAACGGCTGTCCTATCAGCTTTCCTGTTGCAGCATCCCAAATGCGGATGGTCTTGTCCCATGATGCCGAGACGATTTTCTTTCCATCTGGACTGAATGAGGCTGAATAGACAAAGCTTGTATGTCCTTCTAGCGGCTGTCCTATCTGCTTCCCAGTTGCAGCATCCCAGATGCGGATGGTGTTGTCCGATGATGCCGAGACGATTTTCTTTCCGTCAGGGCTGAAAGAGGCGAAATTGACATAATCTGTATGTCCCTTCAACGGCTGTCCAATCTGCTTTCCTGTTGCTGTATTCCAGATGCGGATGGTCTTGTCCCTTGATGCTGAGACGATTTTCTTTCCGTCAGGGCTGAATGAGGCAGAATAGACAAAATCTGAATGTCCCTCCAACGGTTTTCCTACCAGCCTTCCAGTTGCAGCATCCCAGATGCGGATGGTTTTGTCTAATGATGCCGAGACGATTCTCTTTCCGTCCGGACTGAATGAGGCGGATTCGACAAAGCTTGTATGTCCTTCTAGCGGCTGTCCTATCTGCTTTCCAGTTGCGGCATCCCAGATGCGGATGGTGTTGTCGTATGATGCTGAGACGATTTTCTTTCCGTCAGGGCTGAATGAGGCGAAATGGACTCCATCAGTATGTCCTCTCAATATGGCATTATCATGTACTTGTGCTGCTCGAAATGCTGATTCCATCTCTACAGTACATGGCCCATCCTTTAATGCTTCCAAAATTAAGACACGCGCTGTGTAAGAATCTCCCTCATCCACCAACTCCATGGCCTTTTCT
The DNA here is from genome assembly GCA_002393555.1 of Prevotellaceae bacterium UBA4359. GTDB lineage: Bacteria > Bacteroidota > Bacteroidia > Bacteroidales > Bacteroidaceae > Minthosoma. Next base: position 4,608 of record DGSP01000039.1, on the reverse strand, counting down.
GCAATGGCAAGGTTGCGGTTCCTCAGCAGGCCTTCGGTGGCGATGGTGAGGCTGCGTTCCCGTTCGCTCAGGTGCTGATTGGAGAGTGCCAGCAGATTGTAGGTCTTGGTTAGGCTATCTTTCTGTTGGAGAATCAATGTGTTTTGTTGTGTGATGCTGTCGTTTTGTGTTTGAATGCGCCGGATGTGATTGGCCATGATGATGGAGTCCTCTATTAGGCGTACTGTTTGGCTTTGCAGTTGCTCCTTTTGGTCTTTTATGATGCCGTTTTGCCTCACGAACCATCCGCCTACAGCAAGGCTGACAAGGGCGAAGAGCAGGACACCGCCCATCAACATCCATCTGCGTCTCTTCTGCTCTCTCTCATACCTTTGCCATAAGGTGTCGAACTTCAGACCGAACATGTGCGCCACCACCTTCACCACGGCTGCGTCGCGTCCCATCTCATTGATGTTCACACCCAGCAGTTCCTGCTCTTTGGGCAGTTTCAGCAGGGCGGATGGGAAACATTCCTCTTCAGAATCTTTCGAGAACGGGATACCTCCGATGATGAACGGGATTATTTTATCCGACCGCCCCATGTCGATGAATGTTTGCACTTCCTTGCCCACCCATTCCGACTGCGCCGCCCGTGGGGAGCAGACAACAATGAGGAACTTTGAGTTTTCCAGTGCGTTGCGAATCTCCTCGGCCAGCACACCGGCAGCCAGTTCCGACGTGTCCTTGAAGATGGGGCGTATCGTTTGTGGCAGTGCCGCGTTTTCCTTCCTCACGTTCACAGGCAGTCGGTAGTGCTCTAACTTTTGTTGCAGCCACTCAGCCCACTTCTCATCCTCTCGCTTGTAACTGATGAATGCAAAATATTCTTTAGTGGTGCTCATGTTGAAGGATTTTTCCTGTGGCATAGGTTGGGTTTTAGGTTAGTTCTGGTTGCAAATGTAGTGCTTTTTCTTTGTGTGGCAAACAAATTGGCGTTTTTTTGTGGGTTTTTGTAAAAAGTGTGTAGGGGGTGGAGTGCCGCTGCCTCTTTGGGCTTTGCGCCGTTAGGCTCGCGAGGGTAGTGGGGGTGGGGTCGTGAGGGGAATGGGGAGTTAGGAGTTCTTTAGTTGGGAGTTAGGGTTAGGGTTTTTGGGGGTGGAAATTTTTTGGGGGGGAGGGGAAAATATGTGGGGTGTTTTGTTGGTGGGTTGGGGAATTTTGTGTATCTTTGCAGCAGGATTTGGGAGTGAGGGGGCCGGATGGCTCTGACGCTTGTGAATCGGGGGGCGGCAACCCTGAAAATACGGCTATGAAGAAAGGGTGGTGTTTGGAAAGCACGGGCCTTTGTTACTGAATAAAAAGATTGTTGAACTATTAAAAAAAATATGATTATGGAGGGGACGATTGTATCTGATTCCGTAGGAAAGGAGGGCGAGGGCAAGGATGCCTTTGCGCTGGAGATGTGCCGCCAGGAGGGTCTGGTGGCGCGGAAGGGTGTGTGTCGCGACGTGGTGAGGGAGACGTTGGCGGTGATGGAGGAGCGTGTGGCTGGGCGTCAGGGGGATGTGCTGGCGATTCAGGGTGTCAATGGGAACAAGCGTGAACTGCTGCTGGATTTGGTGGGGGATGAGATGGAGCGTGTGGCGGGGGGCTTGATTTCGGTGCCTCGCTATGACCCGGCGCTGAAGACGGGGCAGGAGATTTTCTTGTATGTGGGCACTCATTGGGTGCGGCTGGAGAACACGTTGTTTTTTCAGTTTGTGAAGGGGTGTTGCCGGCGGATGGGGGTGCCGAAGTCGAAGGTGAACAGTGCGGCGTTCATGGCGGATGTGTGTCATGGGGTGGCTTTTCGTTTTTCGGGCTGCTGGGAGCGGGTGCCTCCGCCGGAGGGTGTGGCGCTGTCGAATTTGCTGAATGGCACGCTGGAGGTGGACCGTGAGGGGGGCCGTGTGTTGCGCGGGCACAGGCGTGAGGATTATTTTGTGAACTGTCTGCCGTTTTGCTACGATGAGTGTGCGGAGAGTGTGCGTTGGCAGGATTTTCTGGCTCGTGTGTTGCCCGACGGGGGTTGCCAGGGGGTGCTGAGGGAGTTTGTGGCGAATGCGCTGGTGCAGGGTGCGGTGAGGTTGGATGTGATGCTGATTCTGAAGGGTGGCGGCGCGAATGGTAAGAGTGTGCTGCTGGAGGTGCTGGGGGCCTTAGCGGGCAAGGAGAATGTGTCGTGCATTTCGCTGAGCGACTTGACGGGCGATGTGGTGATGCGTCATGGGTTTGAGCATAAGTTGCTGAACACGAGCAGCGAGAGCGAGTCGAAGTGGGTGGCGTCGGTGCTGAAGCAGTTGACGTCGCACGAGCCGGTGATGGTGAAGGAGTTGTATCATAATCCGTATGAGATGACGGAGTATGGCTACCTGATTGCTGCGGTGAACGAGATGCCGCGCGCGGAGGCGACGGATGCGTTCTACAGGCGGCTGCGCATCTTGCCGTTCGATGCGACCATCTCGCCGGAGGAGGCGGACCCGGAACTGGCGGCGAAACTGAAGGGCGAACTGCCGGGCATCCTGAACTGGTTTCTGGCGGGGCTGCCGTTGCTGATGAAGCGGAAGCGGCTCCTGGCCTGCAAGGTGTGCGACGCGGAGATGCAGAACTATCGTGGGGCGACGGACATCGTGTACTTGTTCGTGCAGGAGTGCTGCGAGAAGTCGGACACGTGGGTGACGGGCAAGATGCTGCACGACCGCTTCAAGTATTTCTGCGAAATCAACAGCCTGTCCTACACGCTGACTCCCCAGCGGTTTTATGAGCGACTGAAGAACTTGAGGGTGAAACGTTGCATGAAGCACAATCAGGTGGTTTTCCAACTCGCTTTGAATTCATGACGAGGGGGTGTGAAGGGGGTGAAAAGGGGGTGTTTTCAGGCTTCTTAAAATGAGACTTAAGATACTGACACACAAAACACTACAAAGCAATGAGGGGGTGAAGGGGGTGAAAGTGGTGTAAAAAAATAAGTTTTTGAAAAATGAATAATCAAATAGTTTGTGAAGAAAAACACCCCCTTCACCCCCTTCGAGGAGATAAACAGCAGTCAATCAGCAGATAAAAGGTGGGGTGTCCTGCATGAAAAACACCCCCTTTTTCACCCCCTCATCCCTCACCCGACCCTCGGACAAAAGAAACAAGAACAATATGGACAAGAAAGTGCATTTTGATTTAGATAGATTGCGTGCCATTCCCATTTCGAGGGTGGCTGAACGCTGGGGCTGCCGGCTGAAGAAGGTGGGCAGCCGAATGGTGACGAACTGCCCCTGGCATGCCGATGAGCACCCGTCGCTGACGCTGTATGAGATGGGCAAGGAGAACCATTGCCACTGCTTTGCCTGCGGCAAGGGCGGTTCGGTGATTGACTTCGTGATGGCGAAGGACGGGGTGGATTTCAAGGAGGCTTGCCAGCGGCTGGAAAGGACGTTTGGTGTGTGGAGAGGAGAGGATGTGATGTGTGGGGTGAATGGGGTAAGTGGGGTGAATGTGCCGAAGAGGCGGGAGCGGCCAGTCTCCTACATTCCCCGCGAGTGGGTGGATGCCCATGTGTCGGTCGAGAACTCGATGAGCCGGTGCCTGGCACAGATGTTTGATGGCCATCTGGTGGAGCATCTGACGGAGGAGTACCTGCTGGGGTGCTACGACAATGGGCGGCACGAGGACTGTGTGCTCTTTCCGAGCATCGACCTGGAGGGCAGGGTGCGGAACGTGAAGGTGCAGCACTTTGAGACCGATGTGCGCTCGGAGCGGTTTGCCCATTGCGACCGCCGCTGCTGCTACTGGCTGGGCAAGGAGTTGGCCAAGCAGGGAGTGGTGGAGTGGGCGGGTGCTTCAGAGGCTCTGGATTCTCAGGAGAATGGGGCAGAGCCGTTTTTCGACAATGAGTGCCTCTTTGGCGAACATCTGCTCAGGTGCTATCCGAACCAGACGGTGGCACTGGTCGAGTCGCCTAAGAATGCGCTGGTGGGTGCAGCCGTGCAGCCCAAGTATGTGTGGGTGGCCACGGGCAACAAGGCGATGCTGAAGCGGAGCGTGATGGAGGTGCTGCGCGGCAGGCAGGTGATGGTGTTCCCCGACCGCGACGCCATCGGCGAATGGCGTGAACTGCTGCACGGCATGAGGGACATCGCCACATTCTCGGTCTCCGACTTCTGCGAACGGCAGGCTGCAGAGGGCGACACGAAGTTTGACATTGCCGACTATGTGGTGGGGCAGTTCCAGGAGACGGTCCACACGGAAAGGGTGCGGTGAGTCTGTCTCACACAGAAAGCACAGAAAACACAGAAATTTTTTATGACTTAACTTTCGGAAGTCATAAAAACCACAGATTGCACAGATTACACAGATTTTATGCTGAGAGAAATTTTGGCAGATTGCACAGATTTTTTGCTTTCTTGGCGAAAGCCCATCCGGATGGCTTCAAGAGTCGTCACGACTCTAATCTGTGCAATCAAGAAAGAATCTTTAGTTCGGCGTAGCCAATCTGTGTAATAGCCAACCCACCAGCGGATAAAATCAGAGTAATCTGTGTAATCTGTGGTGAAAAAGAACTCCCGAAACTTCAATCATGAGCCCACTTTAAAAAGTAGC
>DGSP01000082.1:16812-34657 GCA_002393555.1 Prevotellaceae bacterium UBA4359 | reverse complement strand
CTGGTGATGCCGTCCTCGCCCAGCACCTGCATGATGTCGTAGTTATACATCTGCAGACGCGAATGAAGGATGTCTATTTTATACTCCTTTTCACGCTGGTATTGATACACGCTAAAGCAAACAGCAAAGAGCAGGAAAACACCGCCGATACTGATCAGCAGATTACGCTGAAAGGATTTACTTTTCAAAGCAGTAGCCATAACCTACACGTGTTTTTATCTGTTTTCCATAAGAGCCAATCTTCTTACGCAGTCGGGTGATGTTCACATCTACCGTACGATCGAGCACAAACACATCTTGAGGCCAACAAAGTGTCAGTATGTCTTCACGTGAAAACACCTTGCCTGGATGTTGTAATAAGAGTGATAGCATCTCATATTCCAGTTTAGTGAGAAAAACATCTTGGCCATCGACAGTAGCTGTCTTGGCATTCAAATCAAGAGTAATACCCTCAAAACATATTTTGCTATCAGAAACAGCTACATGCACTTCACCACTCGGGGGAACATTCGTTTGAGTCGCCCGCCTGAGCACCGCCTTGACTCTTGCTTTCACCTCTTTCATGCTTAGTGGCTTGGCGATATAGTCATCGGCACCAATGTTCAGTCCCTTAACAAGGTTGTCCTCTCCTTCAAGTGCTGTGATAAAAATGATGGGTATCTGTGCCGTAGAGGGATTGTCCTTCATCTTTCGTGCCATCTGAAATCCTGACATTTCTCCCATCATTACATCTAATAGGATTAGCGCAAACTCTTGTAGAGGGAGTTTGAGTGCTTCCTCTGCAGAGTTTGCGGTTACGACCTCATATCCTTCAGTTTCAAGGTTGTATTGCAATATCTCACAGATATCTAACTCGTCATCAACAACAAGTATTTTCATAAATTCTTCAAATGGTTGTGAATGAAACAGATAATCTTTTCGGGCACAAAGATACTGCTTTTTTCTGAGATGCAGGAATAATGTTTGTTACATTGTTATGACATTATTGTTCCATCGGTAATTATGCCAAATTTCTGTTTCATTCATAGGAACCTTTATATAATAGTACAAAATTTGTTGTTCGGCATATAACTCAAAGATGATTAGTAGTCAAGTTTTGCAAAATGTTGCACATACATACAATTTTTGTGGTTTGCAAAAGTTAAATACGTTAAAAATTCATCTTTTCTTAAACCCATAGAATCTATGTAATCACTTTTCTACCATTTAACATGCAAGTTGTTGATATAAAATGACTTGCAAATACGAGGATTGCAGTGGCCTGACCTCCATCACCATCCCCAATAGCGTGATGAGCATCTACAATCATGCTTTCGCCGGCTGCAAAAGCCTGACCTCCATCACCATCCCCAATAGCGTGATGAGCATCTACAATCATGCTTTCGCCGGCTGCAAAAGCCTGACTTCCATCACCTTGCCCAACAACGTGACAAGCCTCGAAGATTACACTTTCTCTGGCTGCAGCGGCCTGACATCCGTCACCATCCCCAACAGTGTGACAAGCATTGGCTGTTCTGCTTTCTATGGCTGCAGCGGCCTAACAGCCGTCCACATCACCGACCTCGCTTCATGGTGCAATATTTCTTTTAAAGATTTTGACAGCAATCCATTGAATTATGCTCATCATCTATACATGAATGGAGAAGAAGTGAAAGACCTTGTTATTCCCATCAGCGTGACAAACATCGGCAATGGTGCTTTCTCTGGCTGTAGCGGACTGACATCCATCACCATCCCCAACAACAGCGTGACAAGCATCGGCAATGGTGCTTTCGAATATTGCTATAATCTAAAGGACATCTATTGTTTTGCAGACGAAACACCTTCAGTTGGGAGTTTTGTTTTTGAGTCTGTTGACAAAAGCCAATGCACACTCCATGTTCCCAACACATCCCTCGAAGCCTATAGCACAACCGCACCTTGGAAGGAGTTCGGAACAATCGTGGGAATGGATGTGGAGGATGCAACAAATGTGGAGATTACAGAAGGTGCGGATGAATTCAAGAACTATCAAGAGCGGACATGCAACTCTCTCACCTACACCCGCACTTTCAACAACACCAACTGGCAGGCACTCTATGTGCCGTTCTCGCTGACCTATGAGGACTGGAAGGAGGACTTTGAGGTGGCGCGCATCAATGCGTTCTATGAGTATGACACGGATGATGACGGTGTAGTGGATGAAGTTGATTTGGAAATCTTCAAGGTGCAGGAGGGGAATGGCGACTTGAGGCCGAACTATCCTTACCTCATCAAGGCAAAGGAAACTGGCGAAAAGACGCTGACGCTGACGGGTGCCACGCTGTATGTGACCGAGGAGAACTCGATTGACTGTGCCACCGTAGATACGAAATATACCTTCACTGGCACCTATCAGAAGGTGAACGGCATGAAGACTGCGGGCTACTACTTCATGAGCGGTGGAAGTCTGAAGACGGCCAGCAACGACGAGGTGGCACTGGGTGCTTTCCGCTGGTACATGAAGGCTGAGAGCCGTGGCAGCGCATTCCTGGAACGTCCGGTCAACATCAACATCCGCGTGGTGGGTGAAGTGGACGCCAATGAGGCAACGAGCATCGAAGGCTTAAAATCCGAAGGCGACAAGACTGACAGCAAGCGTGTGTATGACATGGATGGCCGCTTGGTGAGCACCAACGGTCTGCAAGGTCTGAAGGCTGGCATCTACCTCATGAACGGCAAGAAAATATGGGTAAGATAACTTTTAATTAACAAACTAAAAAAATCAAAAAACAAACAATGAAAAAGACTTATGATGAACCGATGATGGAAGTGCATCATCTGATGGGCGAAGAATTGTTGGTACCAGCCACAAAAATTCCTGTTGGTGGCGAAGGTACTCCCGATGCCAACTTGCGCATGCGCATAGCCAACGAGGCTGATGCACCTGCCGACAGCAAAGAACTCTGGTAGCCACTTACCTCTTTCCCTAAAAGAATAATCCCCAATCGGCCATAACCGATTGGGGATTATTGGTGATTGTTGGCAATGACTTGTTCCCAAAATTCTGAATAACAAAGATGCTTTCACAAGACTCCTTTGCTGCTGGGCAACTGGAACTTGTAGATGTCGCGCTTGACCGCCATCTTGATGCTGCGGGCAAGTGCCTTGAAGATTCCTTCGATTTTGTGATGTTCGTTGTCGCCTTCGGCCTTGATGTTGAGGTTCATGCGGGCTGCATCGCTGAAGGACTTGAAGAAATGGAGGAACATTTCAGTGGGCATGTCCCCCACCCGCTCACGTTTGAAGTCAGCATCCCACACGAGCCAAGCACGACCGCCAAAGTCGAGCGCCACCTGGCAGAGACAGTCGTCCATCGGGAGTGTGTAGCCGTAAGTGTCGGCAGAACCATTGAGGTCAAAGCCGTAGCGTTCAATGCCACGCTTATCGCCCAAAGCCTTGGCGATGCACTCACCGAGGGCAATGCCTGTGTCTTCGATGGTGTGGTGTTCATCTACATTGAGGTCGCCCTTCACATGGATGCGGAGGTCGATGGAACCATGCTTGCCTATCTGCTCCAACATGTGATCGAAAAAGCCTATGCCTGTACAGATGTCGCACTGTCCTGTTCCGTCGAGATTGAGGCTGATGTCAATGTCAGTCTCTTTTGTGGTGCGGCGCACTGAAGCCTTGCGTTCTCCTGCAAAAAGAATCTCGGCGATTTCATCCCACGACTGTACATTATCACCCAAAATGAGATACTTGCATCCAAGGTTCTGCGCCAGTTGCTTGTCTGTCTGGCGGTCCCCAATCACGTAACTGTTGGCCAAGTCGTACTCTCCTGTCATGTATTTGCCCAGCATGCCTGTTCCGGGCTTGCGGGTGGGCAGATTGTCGGCAGGGAAAGAACGGTCGATAAGGATGTTGTCGAAGGTGATGCCCTCACTTTTCAGCGTGTTGAGCATGAGGTTATGTGTAGGCCAAAAATTTTCTTCCGGGTAAGAGGCCGTGCCAAGCCCGTCCTGATTGCTCACCATGACGAACTCAAAGTCGAGTTTAGCGCGGATGAAATGGAGATTGCGAATCACGCCGCTGACAAACTGAAACTTCTCGAACGAGTCTATTTGTTCGTCAGGCGGCTCGACAAGGATGGTGCCGTCGCGGTCGATGAAAAGTGCTTGCTTCATTGATAATTCCTTATTATAAGTAACTACACAAAATTCTCTTATACGATAAGATTTTGTTTATCTGCTGATTATATGTATTGCCTTAACGCCGAGAGCAGTTTCGTATTCTCATCCTTTGTCCCCACCGTGATGCGGAGGCAGTCGCCACACAGATGCACACGATTACGGTTGCGCACAATGACTCCTTTCTGCACCAGATATTTGTAAATGCCATCGGCATCCGTCACACGAACCAAGATAAAGTTGGCATCGGTGGAATAGACTTTTTTACAGATTGGCAAGAGATTCAGCGACTTGATGAGTGTCACACGTTCTTCAAGAATCATCGTGATGTGGCGTTGCAGCAACGTCACATTACTTAATATCTCCAAACCTTTCTTCTGTGTGAGCACATTCACGTTGTAGGGATACTTCACCTTGTTGAACAAGGCAATGATGTCGGTACTGGCAAATGCCATACCCAGACGTATGCCGGCAGCACCCCATGCCTTGGAGAAAGTGGCTAAGACGATAAGATTGGGATATTTCTGAATGTCGAGACGGAAAGGCTTCTGAGCAGAGAAATCGCTGTAAGCCTCATCCACTATCACGATGCCCTGAAAGTTTTCGATAACCTTTTCTATCTTCTCTCTCAGGAAAGCGTTGCCCGTCGGATTGTTGGGCGAACAGATAAAGATGATTTTTGTGTTCTCGTCACACGCTGCCAGCAAAGCGTCGGGGTCAAGGTCATAGTCCTGGCTGAGTGACACCTTGCGATACTCCACATCGTTCACGTCAGCACACACCTCGTACATGCCGTATGTGGGGTCAATAGCCACCACGTTGTCCTTGCCTGGACGGCAGAAGATGCGGTACGGGAGGTCTATCGCCTCATCACTTCCATTGCCCAGGAAAATGTTGCTGACAGGAACACCTTTCAAAGGGGAAATCACCTGTTTCAGTTCTTCCTGCAAAGGGTCGGGATAGCGATTCACGCCATTGGGATAGGGGTTCTCGTTGGCATCGAGGAAAGCATCGGCCTTCACCCCCTTAAACTCATCTCGGGCGCAACTGTACGGTTTGAGAGCCCAAATGTTGGGGCGCACTAATTCTTGTAAAGGTTTCATAATGATTGAAGTCTTACAGTCATTGCATTCTTGTGAGCATCAAGTTGTTCAGCCGAAGCCATCAGTTCCACTGCATGGCCAATAGAGCGAATGCCTTGTGCTGTCAACTCTTGGTATGTAATCTTGCGGCAGAAAGAATCGAGGTTCACGCCGCTATAGGCTTTCGCATAGCCCGAAGTGGGCAACGTGTGATTTGTGCCAGAGGCATAGTCGCCAGCCGACTCACATGAATAGTTTCCAAGAAAAACACTCCCTGCATTCACCACCCTGTCGGCAATGTCCATATAGTCTTTCACAGCCAAAATCAGATGTTCAGGAGCATACTCGTTAGTCATCTCCACCACCTCTTCCATGCTCTGCACGATGATGAGTTTGGAGTACTGTAAAGACTTTTCCGCCATCTCCTTGCGAGGCAGCAATGCCAATTGCCTATCCACCTCTGCATTCACCTTTTCAGCCATCGACTCGGAAGTGGTAATGAGAATCACCTGCGAATCCACACCATGCTCTGCCTGAGAGAGCAAATCGGCAGCCACAAATACTGGATTGGCAGTATCGTCAGCCACCACAGCCACCTCAGAAGGGCCTGCAGGCATGTCAATCGCCACCTCATGCAGGCTCACCTGCTGCTTGGCAGCCATGACGAACTGATTGCCCGGACCGAAAATCTTGCTCACCTTCGGCACTGACTCAGTTCCGTATGCCATCGCACCAATAGCCTGCACACCGCCAGCCTTGAAGATTCTGTTCACACCTGCAATCTTGGAAGCCACAAGAATGGCCGGATTCACCTTGCCCTCACGGTTAGGAGGGGTACAAAGCACAATCTCCTTACATCCTGCAATCTTGGCAGGAGTTGCCAGCATCAGCACGGTCGAGAAGAGCGGAGCCGTACCTCCAGGAATATAGAGGCCAACTTTTTCGATGGCAACAGATTTCTGCCAACACACCACGCCTGGAGCCGTTTCCACCTTCTCACCTTCAAACTTTTGCGAGGCATGGAACTTCTCGATGTTGGCATGTGCCAGTTTCAGAGCCTCTTTCAAGTCATCAGACACCAGACTTTCAGCCTCGTCCATCTCCGCCTTGGAAACAGCCAAAGAGTCGAGCCGCACTTTGTCGAACTTCTCCTCAAAGGCTTTCACAGCCGAATCTCCATACAGTCGAATCTGGTCAAGCACAGAGAGTACCGTCTCGCGCAGTTCGGAAGCATCGCGATGAGGACGTTCCAGCAAAATGGTCCATTCAGTCCTGCTGGGGTATTTTATGATGTTCATCTTAGATTTATCTTTTTTATGTACCATTCCGCGCAAAGGCTTCTGGCACATCTGGTTACAGAATCATCTTTTCAATAGGTGTCACCAAGATGCCTTCGGCACCGAGCGACTTCAACTGCCCCACAATCTCCCAGAAATGTTTCTCGTCAAGCACAGCGTGAACAGAACACCATTCTTCGTCAGCCAAGGGAATGATGGTCGGACTCTTCAGTCCTGGCAGCACTTCCACGATTTCAGCCAGACGTGCCTTAGGTGCATTCATGCGCACATACTTCTTGTCTTCAGCAATGAGCACAGAGTTGATGCGGAACAGCAAGTCGTCCAGAATGGCCTTTTTCTCTTCGTCAAGATTTTTGTTGCCAATCAGCAATGCCTCGCTCTTCATCACCACTTCCACCTCCTTCAGGTTGTTGCTCACCAACGTGGAACCTGAACTGACGATGTCGAAAATGCCATCAGCAAGTCCAATACCCGGAGCAATCTCCACTGAACCCTGAATGACATGGATGTCGGTCTTCACCCCTTTCTCGTCCAAGAATTTCTTCAGAATGACAGGATAAGAAGTGGCAATCTTCTTGCCATTGAACCATTCCACACCCGGATAATCGACAGCCTTGGGAATGGCCAGCGAGATGCGGCATTTGCTGAATCCCAGACGCTTCACGACATCGGCATTTTCGCAACGTTCCACAAACTCGTTCTCGCCCACGATGCCCACATCGGCCACACCGTCGGCCACCGTCTGTGGAATGTCATCGTCGCGAAGGAAAAGCACTTCGAGCGGAAAGTTAGAAGCCTGAACAAGCAAAGTACGCTTGCTCGAACTCACTTTAATGCCAGTCTCTTTCAGAAGATTCATGGTGTCTTCGAAGAGACGGCCCTTTGATTGTACTGCTATACGTAACATATATGTGTTTGTTATTGATTTTTTCTTGTTAAATAATTGGTGAAGAGCCAGCATGGAAGCGGACTCAATTGATGGCACCCTGGAACGTCATGATTGACCTGTTCGAAGGGATGTATGTGGCGATAAAAGGACTTTGACGGAAGGAACCGTCGTGTCGGAAGAACTCCAAGATGGAACTGAAGGGATAACGGCTCGTGTCGAACACAATATAGTCATAATCCCTATACAGCACGTCCGTACTCGGCATATCGCCCAAGCGTGAATGAAACACATCATACTTAAACCCATGCTTTTCGGCTATCAATTTCATGTCATCGAGGTTTTGTCCATCGCTCACAATCAAGAACTTCTGGCGCTTCATCTCCATCCTCTTGCGCGACAGAGCGTAGGACTTCTGCATCAAGTAGGACATCACACCACGCATGAACACCGTCAAGGTGATGAAAGCCGAATAGATGGCACTATAGTGGGCAAAGTGCTTCTTAAAGAAAATCACCATTGCCTTGTGGAAAGCATTCACATATTTGATAGAATCTTTCTTCGTACTCTCTCCCTTATAGTGAAGAATGTGGGTGGGCAGATAATAGTTCTTAAAGCCCGCCTTCAACACACGGTAACTGATGTCGATATCCTCACCATACATGAAGAAAGTTTCATCCAGCAGTCCCACCTGATTCAACGCAGCCCGACGAATGAACATGAAAGCACCACTAACAATCTCTATCGGATTGATAGACTGCTTGTTGAGGTACTGCATATAGTATCGTCCGAACAGCCGGCTTTTGGGAAACAACGAACCCAAACCCGTCATCTTGCAGAACGCAACAAAAGGAGTTGGCACTCCCCTGCGAGACTCTGGCGCAAACGAACCATCGACACGCAACATTCCCACGCCACACATACCAGCCTGCGGATTCTTGTCCATAAAATCTATACACTCACGCAGGGTTCGCTCACCCACGAAGGTGTCGGGATTCAGCAGCAGCACATACTCGCCACGAGCCTCCCGAATGGCCTGATTGTTAGCACGCGAGAAACCCACATTATCCGAGTTCTCGATGTAGCGAACCCACGGAAACTTAGTCCGCAAATAGGGTACAGAGTCGTCCGTGCTGTTATTGTCAACCACAAACACTTCGCCCGACACTCCGAGCAACGCCTTCTCCACCGAGAGCAGACATTGTTCAAGGTAATAGCGCACATTGTAGTTTACTATGACAATAGAAAGTTTCATCCTCGCTTATTCTTTATTCACCCCCTCCAGATAGGCCGAAATCTTCGCTCCCGAAGGCCAGCAGTAAAGTGTGGCAAAGGCAGCAATCAACGCACAAAACGCGCCACTCACACTCGTGGCAAGATAATAGACCGCAATGGAGAAAACAGCACCCAGACACAAGATGCCCAGCCGCACAGCACTCCACACATGGTAAGACTTCAGTGCCTCCTCATTGTTCATGCGGCGCAGTCCTTTCGTCGTGTTCAGCGTGAAGAGTTTCAGCGCCACTGGAATGCCCACCACTGTCAGCACAATAGCCGCTGTGTTCAACTTAAACTCATCAGCCGAATGTGGCAACACCAATCCATTGGGTATCACATCCAGTTCGCCCAGCACAATCGCCACCACCATCAGCAGCCAAGCCACGCCCATCTCGATTCGCAGAAGATTCTGTAATTTCTGTATATATTTAATCATTGTTCTAAAATTCCTTTACCTGCATGCCCTCACTTTCCCGTGAAAGGCACACGGTTCACCAGCGACCGGCCCAGAGTCACTTCATCGGTGTATTGCAACTCATCGTTGATGCTCATGCCACGCGCCAGCACCGTCAACTTCACCTCCGGATAGTCCTTCAGCCGCCGCGAGATGTAGAAGTTGGTGGAGTCGCCTTCCATCGTCGAACTCAAGGCAAAAATCACCTCTTCCACCCCACCCTTGGCCACACGGTCCACCAGACTTCCGATTTCCAGTTCGCCAGGTCCCACCCCGTCCATCGGCGAGATGACACCGCCCAGCACATGGTAGAGTCCCCTGTACTGCATCGTCTGCTCTATCGCCATCACGTCCTGCACATTCTCCACCACACAGATGGTCGATGCGTCACGCGAGGGATTGGCACAGATTTGGCAGACATCCTCATCGCTGATGTTGTGACACACCTGGCAGTAGTGCACTTCGTGGCACAACGTCGAGACAGCATCCGTGAAAGCATCAATCTTGCCAACATCCAGACGCAGCATGTGCAGAACGAGTCGCATGGCGGTCTTGCGTCCGACACCGGGCAGTTTTGAAAACTCATCTACGGCACGTTCGAGCAATGCCGACGAATACTGCTGATTCATGTCTCTCTCACTTGCTATATCCCAAATTTGAGTGCAAAGGTACGAAAATAAGTGGAAACAGAAAAGTGAAAAGTGAAAAATCCTTATTCTCACCCTCCCAGACAGGGTAAAGTAGGATTTTTCACTTCTCACCTCTCATTTCTGCAGCACACATCAGCCTCCTCTGCTCACCTTCTCTTTCGCGAGAAGAAACTGAACACCCCTTTCAGGGTCATCGCAGTCTTATAGGCCGATATGGCATATCCGATGTAGTTCATGTACTTGTTGGAAGAGCGGAGGAAAATGCTGCTGGGCGACACAAAACAGTCTTCTATGTCATTCTTCACACGGTCAACACCATAACTAATCTGGCGTTTCGTATGTTCTTTCTCAGCGCGGATGTCCTTCAGCGACATATACTTGGTGTTGTTCATCGCCCACCTCCTTCCTCGTCATAGTCGTCCAACTCCTGCACCAGGCTCTCGGCCAACTTGCGTATCTGCTCATCCTTGGGCCGCTTGCTCACCATCTGTTCCGTCAGGGTGGGCACATTCAGCAACTGCTCGCTGAACATCCTCACAAACGGATTCTCTATCAGAGGCTTACGCAGCAGGAAGACCAGCAGGATGATGAGCAACAGGCCACCGCCCACGATGTAGTAACTCAGCATCTCACTGCCAGTCAGCAGGGTCAGCGTTTTCACCAAGCCCGTGCTCAGGAAGAAGATGGCACTCGTGGCCAGTGCCAAAGTGACAGCGGCCAGCACCACGAACGAGGTCACCACCGTCAGACGCTCCGTGGCCTCCAGGCGCAGGTAACGTTCCACGCGGTAGGCCAAGCGACGGAAGTCCTCGCTGAATCTGTTGGATGTATCTACATTCATGTCATGTCCAATCAAGATAAGACTTCAGAAGTCCATGACACCTATTCGGCATCAAAGTCTTCAGCAGGAACGGCCTCCTTCTTCTTGCCGATGTTCTTGATTTCATCCACAAGTTTGTCAAATCCCTCCTTGTCCAGTTTGATGCCACGCTTTTCGAGCGCTTCCTTGATTTTTGCACGCTGGTCTTCACCTTTCTCAGGAGCAAAAAGCAGACCTACTGCTGCTCCAGCAATTGCACCGCCCAGAAATGCAGCGGCCAATGCGATACCATCACCTTTTGTCATAGTTCTTTTGGTTTTAATGATTAATAAGGAATAAAGAATAAATATTTTCTGATTTTCGTGCCAAAGATACGACATTCCCCACAAAAAGCAAGGCTTTTTTCCACGTTTAACTTTTTTTTGCACACTTCGCTTTTGCCGTGTGACAAATATGCCCTAACTTTGTACAAAATCATGAAGCCCAACACTTCTTGACCTCAGAAAAAGAAACCATCTAATTATAAATTGAGAAAATTATGAAAAAAAATCTTTTGATGGGTTTAGCACTCGTTGCAGCCCTCGCCTTCGTTTCATGCAAGTCATCTGAAAGTAGTTACAAGAAGGCATACGAAAAAGCCAAAGCACAAGAAATGGCAAGAACCAACACCACCGACCAAGTGGAGACAGCACCCGTCACCGTGACTCCCGTGGTCACCACCACACCCGTCACCACCCCTGTCGAGGCCAACACTGCCAACGACCGTCAGGAGCGTCTCACCGTCATGAACGGCGGCACACTCAAGGCTTTCAACGTTGTGTGCGGTTCGTTCAGCAATGTTGACAACGCCAACAACCTGCGCAACACCCTCGTGGCCAAGGGCTATTCGGCTCAAGTGGCACAGAACCCAGAGACGGGAATGTATCGCGTCATCGCCTCTTCGTTCGACGACCGCGCATCGGCCGTCCAGTCGCGCGACCAGTTGCGTGGCACCTACCCCGATGCTTGGCTCCTCTACCGCACCTACTAAAAATCACTCTTCATAGAGTCCCCAAAGTGGCAACCTGCACATCCGCAGGTTGCCACTTTTTTGTTTTCCACACCTCTGTATCATGTTCTTAAACACATTTTTGAAAAATTTTTCCTTTTTTCTTTGTCCAATTATTAAAAAGTTCGTTAATTTGTACTTGACTCGGTTAGTCCATCGGGGCAACTGGTCATGACTTTTTATTATAAGGACGTTTACGAACGTTATCTTTTGTGTGTGAATCTCGCAAATTCCATGTCTCAAAAGATACGCAACCGAAACGTCCACGTGGGGTGTATTGTACCCTTTTCACTTTATTCAATAAATATGTGAATAGTTCTACAATATACACGACGTGGGCTAACTCGAGTTGCTTATCCTGAGACAAGGCAATGCGAGAGCCCACACATGGGATAAGCGGCCAAGGTAAGAGCATCCCACGTCTTTCGTATTTACAAAACTTTTATTAACCGCTTAATCAGGGAGGCTATAGGCATTAAATCTTTTACACCCATGAAAAAGATTCTTTTCATCATGAGCCTTTTCCTCTTGACAGGCACCTCTATGACTTATGCACAACTCTCCAAGGAACAAATCAAGGAGCGCAAAGCCAACCTGAAACTTTCACAGAGTGAACTGAACGACAAGGCCAGCAAGACTGCCCGCAAAGAAGCCAAAAGACTGAAAAAGCAAGGCTGGCAAAGTGCGCCAGGTGCCCTGCCATTGGAAAAACAGTTGGATAAATCGTACATGATGCAGATGGAGTATGATGCCGACATGTTTCCCAAGTACATCATGGCTGAAGCGATGAGCATTGGCGAAAACTACGATGCCGCTAAAATGCAGGCCATCGAACTGGCCAAACAGAATCTTGCTGGACAGATTCAGACAGAAGTGACGGCTCTTATCGAGAACACCGTGGCTAACAAACAGTTGGAAGCCGAAGAAGCCGCCTCTATCGTGCAGACGATTAGTGCTGCCAAGAACCTCATTTCGCAGAGCATCGGCAGAACCATTCCTGTAGTGGAAGTCTATCGTTCACTCCCCAACAAGAACAAGGAAGTTCTCGTCCGTCTCGCCTATAGTCAAGAGATGGCCAAGGCTGCCGCAAAGAAGGCTGTGCGCGAGGAGTTGGAGAAGAAGGGGGAAGAGTTGCACAACAAACTTGACAAACTGTTAGGTTGGTAATCCACAACGGATGTAGCAGACAGAACGAATCGCCATGAATAGAGTCGTTGCAATCCTTGCTTTTTTGAGTATTGTTTCAGCCGTCCATGCACAGAAACTCAAGACCGTGACAGGCACATATACCTATCACGCACCAGAGAATGTGACGCTGGAGGAAGCCAAGCGTACCGCCTTGGAACGCGCTCAATTATCAGCCATTGCCGATGCGTTCGGTACGGTGGTCAGTCAGAGCAACTCGACCATACTCACCAACGAGAACGGACGGAGCGACAGCCATTTCCTCTCGTTGGGTGGCAGCGAGGTGAAGGGAGAATGGATAGAAACAACCAAAGAACCTCACTACACCATCTCTTATGAGCAGGGAATGTTGGTGGTGACGGTTACTGTCAGCGGTCGAGTGCGTGAGATAGTCACATCAAGCATCGACATCGTAGCGAAAGTACTCCGCAATGGCACGGAAGAGAAATTCGAGAGCAGCGAATTTCGCAATGGCGATGACATGTACCTCTACTTCAAATCTCCCGTCGATGGCTATCTCGCCGTCTATCTTCTCGACGAAACCACTCAACAGGTCTTTTGCCTGTTGCCCTATCGGGCATCAGGTGAAGGAGCCTACCGTATCGAACATGATCGTCCCTATATCCTTTTCTCGGCTAAGGACGAGCCAACCGACCCTTCCATCGTGGACGAATACACCTTGACTTGTACCCGTTCCACCGAGTTCAACGACCTCTACATCATCTTCTCGCCCAATCCGTTCACAAAGGTAAACTCGTCGGATTCCATGAACGAGGTACAGCCCAGACAGTTGGAATATGAGGAATTCGCGAAGTGGTTGAAGAAATTAAGGAAGATTGATATACAAGTAATTAGTACAAAAAAAGCGATTTTAATCGTATCATAAATTTAACATTATTAACAACTAAAAAAACAAAGTAACATGAAAAAAGTTTGTTTCCTATCAACAATTTTCTGCATGGTAGCCTTTAGTGCATTAGCAGGAGGTACAAAGACAAATTATCGTAATGCTCTCATCCTCGCCTATTCGCAAGCAAATAGTGTCTATGAAGACGAGAATATTAAGTTGGAAATCTACAATGAGCAATTATGGGCAACCAACAAAACTCAAAAAACCATTTTTATTGATTTGTCTCAGTGTTTTGCCGTTCATAATGGTTCTTCAGCACCTTTGTTTGATAATAGTGAGAAAAAGCAAGGCGACAAAAAGGCTTCAAAAATGGGAGCAAGTACAAGTGACGACACGTACATCACCATCGCTCCTGTCATTGGTTCTAAGCAAAATGAAACATATATATGCAACATGTCAACTCGCATATATGGACATTATTCTACGTCAGAAACTCCTTCTGGAGATTTCTCTGAATATGACAAGAGACTATTGAATATCATTGGAGAAATGCTCGATGAATCAATGAAAGGAGATCCGAAAGGAAAAGAATATCAAGGAACTGTTGTACGCCATTTAACAGAAGATGAAAGTATTAACAATATAGGTGCTTCTATAGCCTATGCCTTTAATAAAAAGGCAGAGGATTGGACGAATGTTTCTTTATCTACTTGGGTGAGTGACGTGATTTTTGCCCCTTACTTTGTGGAAATGCCTACAGACCTTAAGAAAAAAGACAAGAGAGGGTTTGGCGTAAAAGAAACAGCACCAGCAATTATACACGTCAGAGCAAATAGCCCATTTGAGTTTGATGAGGACAGATCTCCTATAATTGTTTGTGATTGGGAAGGCAATTATAAAAAAGGAACATTTACTTTGGGAAGTACATGGATATCAAAAACCAAAGGACCTTCTTTTTGGCAAGTTGTCGGTGCTGTATTTACATATGGGGTCACGTTAATAAATTCATATAGTGAAACTTCTTATAAAAAGAAAATTGAATTTGATGGTGCTGAAACGGAATGGGGAAAAATGTCATTTGTTGATAATATCATGAAGACAGAACAATCAAAGTGAAACGAATGTTGGTTATTGCCTTCTTTCCGAGGGCAATAACCAACGCTATTTGCAATTCTTCTATGCGCTTCTTTTTTACATTAACTATATACCTTTTTTGCCTGAATGCCATTGCTTCAGACATAGATAAAGAAACGGCAACAGCATTAGAGTACATAAATCAAGGATATGTACAATACGGCTTTGAACAATTGAAAAGAGCATCCGCCACGAATAGTATTGCGGCTCAATTTTATGTTGCTATTTGCTACGAATATGGCATTGGTGTTGAAAAGAATCAAACAGAGGCTTTTAAGATGTATCGCAAAGCGGCAGAACGTGGTTTACCAGATGCCATGTATCATATTGCATCATTTTATGAAAAAGGGATAGTAGTCAATCAAGATGCAACTCGTGAACGAGAATGGTTACAACGCTTTCAGAAAAAAGGTGGCGTGTTTATACTTCCAGATTTAATCTCTATTTATAATGAAGGATTAAAACATACTCAAAACTATGCAGTAAATCCTAATAGTCCCAATCATTCTGTTGCTCAAAATAGCCGAACAAATAATACTCCCAAACAACCAATCAAAAATGTTACAATAGTTCAATCTGTCCCCAAGCCGATAGATTATTCAGAACAAAAACCAATCAATAAACCTACCATTGAATCGAAAATGTCTGATGTGGACAAAGAGATTCCGATTTGTAAACAAAATAATGAAACAATCTTCATACTTATTATTGCCAATGAAGACTACCGACGTGTTGACAATGTTCCATACGCAGCCAATGATGGCAAAATATTTGCAGAATACTGTAAAAAGACATTGGGAGTGCCAGAGAAGAACCTGCATCTGCTGACCAATGCCACGCTGGGCGACATGAAGTATAATGTATCGATGATGAAACAGATTGCAGAGGCGTTTGAGGGGGAGGCGCAATTCATCTTCTATTATGCCGGGCATGGACTTCCTGCAGAGAATCAGCAAGATGCGTTCTTGCTGCCTGTGGATGGGTATGGTGCTGATGGTACGGGCTATTCTGTGAATGAACTCTACAATGAGTTGGGAGCACTGAATGCCAAATCGGTCGTGGTGCTGCTGGATGCTTGTTTCAGCGGTACGAAGCGTGATGGAGGCATGGTGGCTTCTGCTCGTGGTGTAGCCATCAAAGCCAAGCAAACTGCCCCAAAAGGGAATATGGTTGTCCTCTCGGCTGCCCAAGGCGATGAAACAGCCTATCCATATAAAGAGCAGGGACATGGCTTGTTTACTTACTATCTGCTGAAGAAACTGAACGAGACGAAGGGTAATGTCACTCTCGGCGAATTGGCCGATTACATCATTTCTGGTGTAAAAAAGACCTCCATCGTGGAAAATGGGAAATTGCAAACTCCTACTGTAATACCATCGGCCACAATGGACAACACGTGGCGAAACATGAAACTGAAATAAAAACTCCCCTGCCATTCCGTGGCGAGATGGTAGGGGAGGTGCATCGTTTCATGCTAAAAAAATAGAAATCAGATGAAAAAGTTTTATTTGACGGTTGCCATAAGTGCTTTTTTTGTGACTTTGCAGGCACAGAACACTTTCCAAGATGCCTACAATCAGTTCAAGCAACAGGCAGAGGAGGAATATGAGAATTTTCGCGATGAGGCGAACAAGACGTATGCGGAGTTTGTGCGTCAGGCATGGGAGGAACACAAGGTGATGCCTGCTGTGCCGAAGCCAAGAGAAGAGGAAGTGCCGCCTGTGATTATTCCTGATGAGGACTTGCTGAAACCTATTGAGAGTAATCCCATAGTGATTGAAGATGAGGTGATTGAGGTTCCACCCATTGAACCTCAACCGGTTCCTGTGGCACCCATTAGAGAGCAACCTGTGGAGGAAGAGGAGAAGGTGGATTTTCTGTTTTATGGCACAAGGATGGCTGTGCGGTTTGGAAAGGTACAGACGTTTCTGTTGAGTGCATGCACCCCAGATGGGGTGGCAGATGTGTGGAAAAGGCTGTCGGAAAAGGATTACAACAACCTTATCCGTGACTGCTTGACGTTGAGGATTGAGCATCGGCTGAACGACTGGGCTTATTTGCAAATGTTGGAGCAGATGGCTGAGGCATGTGTGGGAAAGGGAAATGCGGCCACACTGCTGATGGCGTATGTGTATTGTCAGTCGGGCTATAAGATGAGGCTGGGCATGGGCAACGGAAGATTGTATATGTTGTATGCGACCCAGCATCATATATATGGCAAGACCTTTTTCTTTGTGGATGGCGAGTATTATTATGTATATGGTGATGAGGTGGAGCAATTGTACATCTGCGAAGTTTCTTTTCCAAAAGAAAAGTCTCTCTCGCTGTGGATTTCGCAGGCAATGATGCTGGAAGAAAAGACATCAGAGAAGAGAACATTGAGAGCCGAACGGTATCCAGAGGTGGAGATGCAGGTCTGTGTGAACAGGAATATGATTGATTTTTTCAATGAATACCCCACTTCTATGGTTGGCAAGGATTTCATGACCCGATGGGCCATGTATGCCAACACTCCGATGGAGGAAAGGCTGAGAAACAAGATGCTTCCTAAGTTTAGGGACACGACAAGGGGCTTGAGTGAAAAAGAATCTGTGGAGCGATTGCTGAATTGGGTGCAGACGGCTTTTGTGTATGAATATGACGACAAGGTGTGGGGAGAAGACCGTGCGTTTTTCTCCGAAGAGACCCTGTTTTACCCTTACTGCGATTGCGAAGACCGTTCCATCTTGTTCACAAGGTTGGTGCGAGACCTTCTGGGCTTAAAGTGCATCCTCGTCTATTATCCTGGCCATCTGGCTTCAGCGGTCTGTTTCACGGAACATGTTGAGGGCGACTATATCCATTTGAATGGAAAACGTTTCGTGGTATGCGACCCAACGTATATCGGTGCTCCTATCGGTCGGACTATGCCCGGCATGGATAATGCAACAGCAACGGTCATGCTGTTGGAGTGATGACAATTTGATTTCTAGAAGTTAAGTAACCACACAAAATTATCTTATACAATGATGT
>DGSP01000082.1:0-16668 GCA_002393555.1 Prevotellaceae bacterium UBA4359 | reverse complement strand
AATTATTGTCCGAGAAAAATGCGGCCCCGCCGCATCATATAAACTATTTTTGTTCACCAACTTAAAAAAACAAGCATTCCTACCTTCGTTTCGAGGTGAATCACTACCGTCACAATCACAGTTACGGCTACGTCGTTGACGTAATTACGACTGTGTCAGTATCGTAATTACGTCTGTGGAAGGAACACCAAAGAGGTGCTGATGGACGGTCGTACCCCTCGACTACACCTTGCCGTACCCGAGGGGTACGCTGCATCGTAGTCGAGGGGTACGGTATCGGTGAACACTTAACCGCCAAAAACAGGTATATAAACCGCACAAGCGTATAACCCAAATATCGCATAACCGCACAAGTTGAACACTTGCGAAACTTGAAACACTAAATTTTAGGACTTAGCCAAGGTTTTTTTGCTTGTTTTTTGCTAACTTTGCAACGAATTTGAAAAAGGTGAGATTTCAGCCTCACCACTAAATTGGGAAATACAGACTTTGGTTTTCATGGAAAACTGACATAACGAATATGGAGCAACTACTGCAAATCACAGAAGACATCAGTGCCCTCGTGTGGGGGTGGCCTATGATTGTTCTGTTGCTTGGCACACATTTATATCTGACCTTCAGGCTTAAATTTCCGCAACGCAAAATATGGACAGCCATCAAGTTGTCGGTGCAGAAAGATAAGGACGCCACGGGCGATGTGAGCCAGTTTGGCGCATTGGCCACCTCGCTGGCAGCCACCATCGGCACGGGCAACATCATCGGTGTGGCCACCGCCGTGAGCCTGGGTGGCCCGGGTGCCGTGCTGTGGTGCTGGCTGACAGGTGTGTTCGGCATTGCCACCAAGTATAGCGAGGGGCTGCTGGCCATCAAGTACCGCACGAAGACCCCCGACGGGAGAATGCTTGGAGGCCCCATGTATGCGCTCGAAAAAGGTCTGGGCTACAAGTGGTTAGGTATTCTGTTCTGCATCTTTGCTTCTGTGGCATCGTTTGGCATCGGCAACACCGTTCAGGCCAATGCCATCAGCGAGAATCTGGCTTTGGTCTTTGCCGATTGGATGAGTGCCGACCACATTAAGACGACAACCGGCTTCGTCTTGGCCGCACTCATCGGATTTGTGGTGATTGGCGGCGTGAAGAGCATCGCACGGTGGTGTACCGCCCTCGTGCCGCTCATGGCCTTGCTCTATGTGCTGGGGTGCGCCTACATCCTGTGCGTCAACCACGCCTATCTGGGCGAATCCATCTCGCTCATCTGCCGCGAAGCCTTCTCGCTCAAGGCTGTGGGCGGCGGCACGGCTGGCACGGTGCTGATGGTGGCTGCCCGCTACGGCATTGCGCGTGGACTCTTCTCCAACGAGTCGGGCATGGGTTCTGCACCCATCGTGGCAGCGGCTGCTCAAACCCGCAACCCGGTCCGCCAGGCATTGGTGTCCTCCACCGGCACCTTTTGGGACACGGTGGTCATCTGCGCCATCACCGGACTGGTCATCGTTTCGAGCATCATCGCCTATCCCGAAATCTCACAAGAAGACGGAGGCATGCTGACCAAAAAAGCCTTTGGCATGATACCTTACGTAGGCACACCTATCCTCACCTTCGGCATCCTCACCTTCTCCTTCTCCACCATCCTGGGGTGGAGTTATTATGGCGAAAGGGCGATGGAGTATCTGGCTGGAAAGAGGAGCATCGTGTTCTACCGCATCGTCTATATCCTGCTGGTGTTTGCCGGCTCCACCATGAGTCTGGCTCTGGTGTGGAATCTGGCCGACATCATGAATGCGCTGATGGCCATTCCCAACCTGTTGTCGCTGCTGCTGCTTTCGGGTGTGATAGCCAAAGAGACGCAGCACTACCTGTGGGACAGGAATCTGGACGAGGAAGTGGATGAGGACTCTTTGCCATCGGCATAACTACATATATAAGCCCCGAGCATGGGGATAACATCGAACATTTCAAAAAAACCGAATTATGATAGAAGACCTTTGTATTATCATGCTGACAGCAGGCATCACGAGTCTGCTGTTCAAACTACTCAAACAGCCCGTCGTGCTGGGCTACATCGTGGCGGGCATACTCGTAGGCCCCCACGTGATGGGCGAATCGTGGATTAACAACGAAGAAAACGCTGAGACCTGGGGAGAGATTGGCGTTCTCTTCCTGCTGTTCAGCCTCGGACTGGAGTTCTCCTTCAAGAAACTGCTCAAAGTGGGCAGCACAGCCATCATCGGGGCCGGTGTCATCGTGGTGGGCATGATGGTGACAGGCATGCTCACTGCCTATCTGCTGGGATGGAGCGACATGAACGCCCTCTTCCTCGGCGGCATGCTCTGTATGTCATCCACCACCATTGTCTTCAAAGCCATCGAAGAGGCAGGACTGCGCAGTCACCGCTTTGCTGGCGTGTGCTTCGGCATCCTCATCGTTGAAGACCTCTTTGCCGTGGTGCTCATGGTGTTGCTCACCTCCATCGCCGTGAAGAACGAGTTTGAAGGAAAGGAACTGCTTTGGCAGGTGGGTAAACTGGTCATGTACATCGCCCTCTGGTTTGTGCTGGGCATCACCCTCATCCCCACTTTCCTGCAGAAATTCAAGAAACTGCTCAACGACGAGACCCTCACCATCTTCTCCATCGGCATGTGCCTCGGCATGGTGTTGCTGGCCGTACAGGCCGGATTCAGCAGCGCGCTGGGAGCCTTCATCATGGGGTCGGTGCTGGCCGAGACCATCGATGCCGAGCGCATTGAGCATCTGATACAACCCATGAAGAACATCTTCGGTTCAATCTTCTTCGTCTCTGTCGGCATGATGATAGACCCCGCCTTGCTGCTGCAATACTGGCTTCCCATCACCATCATCACGCTCGTGGTCATTCTGGGACAGATTTTCTTCGGCAGCCTTGGCACTTTGCTCTCGGGCCAACCACTGCGCGTATCGTTGCAGACTGGTTTCTCACTGGTTCAAATCGGTGAATTTGCCTTCATCATCGCCAGCCTCGGACAGAACCTGCACGTGACGGACAAGAGCCTCTACCCCATCGTTGTGGCCGTCAGCGTCATCACCACCTTCCTCACTCCCTACATCATGAAACTGGCCTACCCCACACTCAACTTCCTGGAGAAACACATGAGTGAAGAGACCAAGAAGATGCTGGACAGTTACACTGAGAAACGGCAGAGCAAGTCGAGTTCCTCAAAGTCTTCGTGGTTCTCGCCCACCCTCCGCATCATCAAACTCGCCTGGCTCCACATCGCCATGGCACCTGGCATCAACCAGTTCCTCCGCCTCTTCAATGAGAACCTCTACGCCCGCGAACGTTTGGCCGAGTCGAAGCGTGGATTGGAACGTGAGGTGGAAGACACCCTCATCAGCCTCGAAATGAACATAGCCGAAGTGGAAGTGCCAGCCAACTCTGCCTTTGCAGGAAAGGCCCTGAAAGACTTGAGCATCCGCAACATCACTGGTGCAAACATCGTGCGCATCATCCGTGGCGGCATCAACATCAACATTCCCGGCGGCAACCACCGCCTCTACCCTGGCGACCGCATCATTCTGGCGGGTTCCGACACCGACGTGGCCGCCTTCCAGAAGATGCTGGAGACCAGCCTGGCCGCCACGACCGACACCAACAGCATCAACACCAGCATCGTGCTTGACAACTACACCATCGCGGCAGACTCTCCGCTCTGTGGCAAGAGCATCCTCAAATCAGGCATCCGCGAACAAGGCAACTGCATCGTCATGGGCCTTGTCCGTCCAGCCGAAGACTTCTACACCAACCCCGACCCCAACATCATCATCCAACAGGACGACATCATCATCGTGGCTGGTGAGAAACAAAAGATGCAGGCCTTCTTCGAAAAGAAGCAAGCAGCCAGTTAAAACGCGAACACCGACCAACAACAGAAAGGGGATGTGCCAATCGACACATCCCCTTTCCGTTCTCTTATAGACTTTTATCTTTATTTTTCCTCGCCGATAATCTTCCAAATGCCGGCAGCAATGGCTGCACCAACGAATGGGCCAACGATGAACACCCAGAGTTGCTCAAGTGCCACACCACCCTGGAACACCGCCGGAGCGATAGAACGTGCGGGGTTGACAGATGTGCCTGTGTAGCGGATGCAAACGAGGTGAACGAGCACCAGCGACAGACCAATGGCCAAACCTGCAAAGTTGCCTGCACCCTTCTTCGAGTCGGTTGTGCCGAGCACCACAAGTACAAACACGCAAGTGAACACAATCTCAGCAATCAGTCCGCCCACCACAGATACACCTTCTTGGCAAGCATTGGCACCTGTGCCGTCCAAACCTTCCACATTAGAGGTGAGCGCATACAGGATGGCAGAGCCGATGAAGGCACCAATCACCTGAAACACCATGTACATGAGGGCATCCTTACCGCTGATGCGCTTGGTGAGAAGACATCCAAGCGTGATGGCAGGATTGATGTGGCAACCCGAAACGCCACCAATAGTATAGGCCATAGCCACCACAGCAAGGCCGAAAGCCAGCGAGGTACCAATCACTGTAGCCGCATTGGCAACATCATCACAATTGGAAGAGCAGTTGAGGCTAACAGCCACACCGCATCCCATCAAAACGAGAACCATTGTTCCCACCATTTCTGCTAAGTACTTTTTCATAAGTCTTTAATGTTTTTAGGGTTTATAATTGTTTATTTTTTAATCGACAACTGCCATTTCTATCTGCCAATTGTCAATTGTCAATTGTTCATTGCTCTAAGTGCAAGATGCCGCCAGTGGCAGGATTGAGTGTCAACTTCGTGGTGGCCCCTTTATTAAATAATGTGGGACTGAGCGTGTCGATGGTGCCAAACTGGGCAAAGGGCCATTCATGCTCATAAATAGTGCCTTGCATAGTGCTGATGGTCACGTTGGCCATGCTGGGCATATTATAAACCAGCCCGTCGATTTTGCGCTTGGCCTCCTCTTTCTCATCGGGCAGGATAACGGTGTGCTGGTCTTTCAGCGTGATGTAGTAAGGGCTGCCAGCCAAGTCATCGGCATCGACAAAGCCCAGTTTCTGCGAAAAGCGAAACAAGACCGTCTTTTCCACATCGGCTGTAGGCAACAGGGCATACGTTTTCGTTGTGAAAGTGGTGTCGGAATAGCCCGTAAAGAGTTGAGTGAGAGCCTCTTCCTGCCGGTTGAGTTCGTCAAGCACAATCTTGAGTGAAGCACCATCTTGTGGCATAGACTCCACTTGCCCACGCTTGATAGAGTTTTTGCTTTCCCTGATGTCAAGGATTTCCTGTGCCGTCAGTTCCGCCATCTTGGCCAAAGAGGTGGCAGAGAGAATGTCTTCTGTGAGATACTGGCGCGCCTCCAGTTTGTGCTGAGTGGTGCGCGGAGCGGGAAGAGAACGTTCGGTCATGTCGGCAGTGGTGTTGACCGCCACCAAGAGTCCGCTCGGTGTCAGTTGCGCCATGGGAGCCACAGTCTTGTCCTTCATCTTCACAGTGTAAAGTTTCGTCGTGTCAGGCACACCCTCCTGATAGACATCAAGCCGTGTGATTTCCCACCGTGTGGAAGGTTCGGCCTTCACACCTCCGATGTGGAGATAACGGTCTGCATATTTGGCAAACTCACCTGGGGTATAGACCACCTTGATGGCCGATGCATCCACCTTCAACTCTGTTTTGGGCAAGGCATAATTCACGCCATTGGCTGCCACGCCCGGGCTGAATTCAGCCACTTGTGTTTGTGCAGTCATACCCACCGACATCAGCATGGCCAGCACTATTGCTATGTTTTTTTTCATACTTCTGTTTTTTTATTCTCCGTGCAAGGCTCGGAATGCCTTAGGAATGTAATCAACGAGGTCGCTCGCAATGAGACTCTCGCAACACAAATCTTCGGCAGCAAGGTCACCTGCCAGTCCATGCAGATAGACCCCTAAACGCAAGGCTGCTTCTGGCACATAGGACTGAGCCAGCAAGGCCAGCACAAGACCTGTCAGCACATCGCCTGCACCGGCAGTGGCCATGCCTGGATTGCCCGTGTTGTTGAAGAACACATTCCCTTCGGGAGTGACGATAGCCGAGTAGGCACCTTTGATGAGGATGTAAATATGTTGGCGCACAGCCAGTTCGCGTGTGCGTTCCAGTTCTTCGTAGGAGTTGCGCGTAGTGCTGATGAGTCCGAACAGTTCTTTCTTGTGGGGAGTCAAGATGCTGCGACGAGGCATTTGGGAGATCCATCCTCGGTGAGAACCAAGAATGTTGAGTGCATCGGCATCAATGACCGCCGGACACTTCGAGAGGCTCACTTGTTCGATGAAAGCCTGAACCGTATAGGACGAGGTACCGATGCCCGGACCGATAGCCATAGCGTCATAGTCAGTCGTGTCGAACGACTGGCTGAAACAGTTGGGGTCCACATCGACATTGAGGACTGCTTCAGGAACGGTTGTCTGCAAAATCGGCACATTACATTCGGGGGTGCGTACCGTCAGTTTCCCTACTCCGCCACGCATGCAGGCTTTGGCACTCAACACTGCAGCACCAGCCATGCCCTTCTTTCCGGCTATCAGCAGCGCATGCCCCATCGAACCTTTGTGGGCGAACTTGGAACGAGTCTTCAGCATAGCCCGAATTTCATTCTGCTCCGTCAGGAAATAAGGAGTTTGCGTCTCTTCGTTGCAAGGGTCGGAAATACCAATGTCAAGCACTTCCCACTGACCCACATACTGTTCATTTTCAGGAAAGAAAAAAGCCAACTTAGGGTATTGGATAGTGTAGGTGACATCTGCCTTGATGATGTGGTTCATCACGTTGTAGGTGTTGTCCTCACACATCAGCCCTGAAGGCACATCGATGGAGACGACAGTGGCCGGCGAAGCGTTGATGTATTTGACCACCGAGGCATAGCCACCATTCAGCGGACGGGACAGCCCTGTCCCGAATAAGCCATCAATCACCAAATCGTCCTTCTCCAGTTTCGGCGGAGTGAACTGCGACGTGATTTCGACAAGTTCCACACTCTTCGTCCCTATCGTGCTGTTTTTAACCGTCAGGAAATCAATTAGTCGCTGTTTGTTTATTTGACAATCAGGTGAAAGTTCTTCCGATGTATTGAACAGATACACATTTACATGATATTGAGACTCACCAAGCATACGTGCAATGGCCAACGCATCGCCGCCATTGTTGCCAGGCCCGGCAAATATCTTCACGGGAACATTCACGGCCCATCTTGCACGAATCTTGTCAGCCACAGCGCGCGAAGCCCGTTCCATCAGATTGGTGGAAGAGACGGGTTCGTGCTCTATGGTGTAGGCATCTACTGCTTTCAGTTGAGCTGCTGATAAAATCTTCATAGTTCTAAGGAATTCACGAATGAGATTCTCTTTTTATTTGTGCAAAAATAGGAATAAGAAATTAAAAAAACGAGTAAAAACAGATAAAAAGATGCTTTATCGCATGTTTTTTCGAGTTATTCTTGCTCTTTTTACCCTCCAATAGGGATTTTTTGTGTATTTTTGCATGAAAATAAGTTTAAGTTACATCATCCATGATACAAATAAAAGATAAGCAATTCGAGCCGTTCATCCACCATGAACAGATTGCAGACAGAGTTAGTGCATTGGCCGAAAAACTCAATGCGGATTATACAGGGCGAAAACCAATCCTGATAGCCATTCTGAATGGCGCCTTCATGTTCGCCGCAGACCTGGTGCGCAAACTGAACTTCGACCACGAAATCCAGTTCGCCAAGTACTCATCCTACGACGGCATGGACACGACAGGAAAAGTGAAAGAACTGATTGGCCTCTCCATCAGCATCAAAGACCGCGATGTCATCATCGTTGAAGACATCATCGACACAGGAACCACCATGAGCAAACTCATCCCCATGCTGAAGAGCAAAGGGGCCAAGACCGTGGAGATTGCCACCCTGCTGATGAAGCCCGGCAAACTGAAAGTGCCGCTCGACGTGAAGTATTGCGCCATGGAGATTCCCAACGAGTTCATTGTGGGCTACGGACTTGACTATGACGGCATTGGCCGCAACTACCGAAGCATCTATGTGGTCAAAGAAGGTTAGCCCCCTCAACCACACTAAGGCCACCAAGCCCATTAGCCCTACAACAACCCTCCTCCGACACAATTGAGAAACTAAAACCCCAAAAACAATAAACACAAATGAAGAATATCATTATTTTCGGTGCCCCCGGCTCTGGCAAAGGCACCTACAGCGACGAAATCGTTGCACGTTATGGCATGGGACACATCTCCACTGGCGATGTGCTCCGCAGTGAAATCAAGAATGGTACAGAACTTGGCAAGATTGCCAAAGGATATATCGACAATGGCCAACTCATCCCCGACGAACTGATGATTGACATTCTGGCCAAGACCTACGATGCGCTGCCACAGGGCAAGGGGGTCATCTTCGACGGATTCCCACGCACCATCGCACAGGCCGAAGCACTGAAGAAGATGCTGGCTGAGCGTCAGCACGATATGGGCATCATGATAGAACTCATCGTTGACGAAGAAACACTGCTCGCCCGCCTGCTCAACCGTGCCAAGGAACAGGGACGTGCCGACGACAACGAAGAGACCATCAAGAAGCGTTTTGAAGTATATCACAAGCAGACCGAACCTCTCTCCAAGTGGTTCGAGCAGGAAGGCATCCGCAACACCTTCACTTGGAAAGGTTCCAAGGAAGTGATGCTGGGTGAAATTTTCGCTTTCCTCGATAGTATTAACTAAAAGTTAAAAACTAAAAACTAAAAGTCGAAGTTTCTTTAGTCACGACGGAAAGGCAACTTCTACTTTTAGTTTTTAGTTTTTAGTTTTTAACTTTTCCTATGGATTCCAACTTCATCGACTACGTAAAAATCTATTGCCGTTCTGGTCGTGGTGGACGCGGCTCCACCCACATGCACCGTGCCAAGTATTTGCCCAAGGGAGGCCCCGACGGAGGCAACGGTGGGCGCGGCGGCCACGTCATCCTGCGTGGCAACCGCAACTATTGGACCCTGCTCCATCTGCGCTACGACCGCCACATACAGGCCGAACATGGTGGCAACGGCTCCAAGAACAAATCGACAGGCAAGCAAGGAGCCAACGCCTACATCGAAGTGCCCTGCGGCACGGCTGTGTATGATGCCGAGACGGGCGAGTACATCTGCGATGTGACCGCACACGAGCAGGAGGTAGTTCTGCTGAAAGGCGGACGTGGCGGACTGGGCAACTTCAACTTCGCCACCCCCACCAACAAGGCACCACGCTATGCACAACCAGGCGAGCCGATGCAGGAGCGCTCCTTCATCCTCGAACTGAAACTCTTGGCCGACGTGGGTCTGGTGGGCTTCCCCAATGCAGGCAAATCCACCCTCGTCAACGCCATCTCGTCGGCCAAGCCGAAGATTGACAACTACCCCTTCACCACCCTCGAACCTTCGCTCGGCATCGTGTCATACCGCGACGGACGCTCCTTCGTCATGGCCGACATTCCGGGCATCATCGAGGGGGCCAGCGAGGGCAAGGGACTCGGTCTCCGCTTCCTCCGCCACATTGAGCGCAACTCACTGTTGCTCTTCATGGTACCAGCCGACACCGAGGACATCCGTCACGAATACGACGTGTTGCTCAACGAACTGGCACAATTCAACCCCGACCTGCTCGACAAAGGACGTGTGCTTGCCATCACCAAGTGCGACCTCCTCGGACAAGACGAGGAACTCAAAGAGATGCTCAAAGAAGGATTGCCCGACGACATTCCCGTCGTCTTCATCAGTTCTGTCGCTCAGCAAGGGCTGCAAGAACTCAAGGACATTCTCTGGCACGAGATGAACAGCGAGAGCAACAAAATCGCTGCCATCAACACGCAAGAATCCATCATCCATTCGGCCAAGACCTTCGCCTACATGGACGACATTGCCGACGACGATGAAGGTTGGGGCGATGAGGACATTGCCGAAGAGGAAGACATCGAGTATCTTGACGAAGACGAGATTGAAGACTTGGAAGACTTTGAGTATGAAGAATAACTATTCTAACCAGTTAAACTATTCTAAATAGAAAAACTGGAAAAGCACTGATAACCATGCACATCTACCCCACCCCCTCCCACATCACCGCCTTCTCCACCACACGAGATGGCGGTGTTTCCATTCCCATTCCCCGTCTGCTCATGCCCTTGCATCAGACGCATGAGACAAAGACCGTCATCATCGACGAGGACTTTCTCAACCAGAATCCTCTGGCCCAAGCCCTGGCCCTCGATGGTGTGGATGCCCTATCCACCCACCTCTCCGACGTCTGCATCTGCGTCCGCACCGCCGACTGCATCCCCGTTCTGCTTTGGGACGACTGCACTGAGGTCATTTCGGCTGTGCATGCGGGATGGAAAGGCACTCAGAAGCGTATTGTTGAAAGCAATATTGACGTACTCAAAACGACTTATGGCACTCGTCCCGAACACCTTCATGCCATCATCGGTCCCGGCATCGGTCCCGACAGTTTCGAGGTGGGCGATGAAGTTTATGAACTCTTTGCTGAGGCAGGCTTCCCGATGGACAAACTGGCCAAACGCTACCCACTCATGCCCTTTTCCCCACAAAGGAAACGCGCCACCCTTTCCTCTACGGAGGAGAAAGAGGAGGCTTGGCACATCGACCTGTGGGAATGCAACCGACTTCAACTCATCGAGAAGGGTGTCAACCCCGAAAACATCCATGTGGCGAAGATTGACACCTACACAAACTACGAACGTTTCTTTTCTGCCCGAAGGAAACTGAACGGGCGCATCATCAACGGAATCATGAGGGGATAAAGTTCCCTCTTTTTTTTGTTTCTTCTGAATTGCACCCCTCGACTACGACCGACCGTACCCCTCGACTACGGCAAGTCGTAGTCGAGGGGTACGATTTTTAGGAGGCAAACACCAAACATTCTGCATAATCATTTCATTTATCATCAAAAAGCAGGGTTTTCCCCTTGCATTTTGAAACATTTCAGAAAAAAGGGAATACATATTATTAAATATGTGGAAAAAAATCCGTATATTTGCACCGTTTTTTAACGTAGAAAGATTAAAATTTTCTGAATATGATTACAAATGACATTTATGGGGCTTTACAACTCCTCGTTGTCGGTATGGTCACAGTGTTCCTGGTGCTGCTCATTGTGATTTATCTCGGCAAATTGCTCATCTGGGCAGTCAACAAGTGGGCACCTGAAGAGACAGTGGCCAAGAAAGCCGCTCCTGTGGCCAAAACCATCGAGAGCATCGACGCAAACACAAAGGCTATTATCGATGCTGCCATCAGCCAGATTACAGGCGGCAAAGGCCGTGCGGCCAAAATCACCAAATTGTAAAAGAATAGTATTTTAAGGATAAAAAGACAATGGCAAAAGAAGTAAAGTTCTCACTGGTCTTCCGCGACATGTGGCAGAGTGCTGGTAAGTATCAGCCTCGTGTGGACCAGCTCGTAAAAGTGGCTCCTGCTATCATCAAGATGGGATGTTTCGACCGTGTTGAAACCAACGGTGGTGGTTTTGAGCAGGTGAACCTCCTCTACGGAGAAAACCCCAACAAGTCTGTCCGCGCTTGGACAAAGCCTTTCCATGAGGCTGGCATCCAGACCCACATGCTCGACCGTGCGCTGAACGGTCTGCGTATGAGCCCAGTGCCAAAGGATGTGCGCAAACTCTTCTACAAGGTGAAGAAGGCACAGGGCACTGACATCACTCGTATCTTCTGCGGTCTGAACGACCCACGCAACGTGATACCTTCTATTCAGTATGCCAAGGAGGCTGGCATGATTGCTCAGGCCTCTCTCTGCATCACCTACTCTCCTATCCACACCGTGGAGTACTACGTGAACCTGGCCAAGAAGTTCATCGAGGCAGGTGCCGACGAAATCTGCTTGAAGGACATGGCTGGTATCGGCCGTCCTGTATCGCTCGGCAAGATTGTGGCTGGCATCAAGAACCTGAAGAAGGACATCGTGATTCAGTACCACTCTCACGCTGGTCCTGGCTTCAACATGGCTTCCATCCTTGAAGTCTGCAACGCTGGTTGCGACTATGTGGATACAGGCATGTCTCCTCTCTCTTGGGGTACAGGCCACGCCGACATCATCGCCGTGCAGGAGATGCTGAAGGACGCAGGCTTCAAGGTGAAGGAAATCAACATGGCTGCCTACATGGAGGTACGCACCATGATTCAGGAGATGTGTGACGACTTCCTCGGCTACTACATTCCCGACCTCAACCACATCAACAACTCGCTGCTCGTCAAGCCCGGTCTGCCCGGCGGCATGATGGGTTCGCTGATGACTGACTTGGAGGACAACCTCAAGTCGCTGAACAAGTGGAAGGTGAAGAACGGTCAGCCTGAACTGACTACCGATGACCTGCTCATCAAACTCTTCGATGAGGTGGCCTACGTTTGGCCCAAAGTGGGTTATCCTTGCTTGGTGACCCCGTTCTCTCAGTATGTGAAGAACCTTGCCCTGATGAACGTGATGCAGATGGAGAAAGGAAAGGCTCGTTGGAGCATGATTGCCGACACCATTTGGGACATGATTCTCGGCAAGGCAGGCCAGTTGCCTGGTCCTGTTGCACCTGAACTCGTTGAGATGGCCAAGGAGCAGGGTCGTGAGTTTGAGACACAAGACCCGCAGTCATACTTCCCCGACAAACTCGACGAGTTCCGCGAGGAGATGAAGCAGAACGGTTGGGAACTCGGTGAGGACGACGAAGAACTCTTCGAACTCGCCATGCACCCAGAGCAGTACCGCGCCTACAAGAGCGGTAAGGCCAAGGCTGACTTCGAGGCTGACTTGGCTAAGCGTAAGGCTGCCAAAAATGCTCCTGCCGCTGGTGCCGAAGGTCCTAAGAGCGTGACCGTTCAGGTGAACGGCGTGAACTACAAGGTGGAAATCGCATACGGCGATGCCGCTCCTGCTGCTCCTGCCGCTGGTGCTGCACCTGCTGCCGCTCCTGCTGGTGAAGGTGAGGACATCCTCGCTCCGCTGGAAGGTAAGTTCTACCTCGTGAAGGACAACTCTGAGACTCCCAAGAAGGTGGGCGATGCCGTTCAGGCTGGCGACACCCTCGGCTACATCGAGGCCATGAAGACCTTCAACGCCATCCGCGCTGACAAGGCTGGCACCATCACAGCCATCCTCGTCAACTCTGGCGACTCAGTGGAAGAAGATGACCCAATCATGAAGTTGGCCTAAGCCGACTTCATGAAGTGAAAAGTGAAAAGTGAAAAATCCAAGTATCTTTTGCTTTTCCTTTTCACACCAAGATATTAAACATAAAAACAAGTGAATCGGTAACAAGAGATGTCTGGTAACATAGATTTTTCACTTTTCACTTTTCACTTTTCACTTAACAATTATGGAAGAAATACTTAATAACGTGTACCAGATGACCGCGTTCAGCGACATCATCGCGGCCAACGGTACCTATCTTATCATGTACTTGCTGGCCTTCGTGCTGCTGTACCTCGGCATCGTGAAGCACTTCGAGCCCCTGCTGCTCATCCCCATCGCTTTCGGCGTACTCATCGCCAACTTCCCTGGTGGTGACATGGGTGTGTACCAGGCCGACGAGGCTGGACGCATCGTCAATGCAGAAGGCAAGGTGCTGGCAGAGAACATCTGGGAGATGTCGCTTCCTCAGATTGCTCACGACCTCGGCTTGATGAACTTCCTCTACTACATGCTCATCAAGACAGGTTTCCTGCCCCCAGTGATTTTCATGGGTGTGGGTGCGCTGACCGACTTCGGTCCCATGCTCCGCAACCTCCGCCTGTCCATCTTCGGTGCTGCTGCACAGATGGGTATCTTCGCAGTGCTCATCATCGCTGTGGCATCTGGTCAGTTCAACATCAAGGAGGCTGCTTCACTTGGCATCATCGGTGGTGCTGACGGCCCTACCGCCATCTTCACAACCATCAAGTTGGCTCCTCACCTCTTGGCTCCTATCGCCATCGCAGCCTACTCCTACATGGCACTCGTGCCTGTCATCATCCCACTCGTGGTAAAGATGCTCTGCACAGAGAAGGAACTGAAGATTAACATGAAGGAGCAGGATAAACTCTTCCCCTCCAGCAACAAAATCAAGAACGAGAAGGTCATCAAGATTATCTTCCCTATCGCTGTGACTACCATCGTGGCACTGCTCGTTCCATCAGCAGTCAGCCTCATCGGCATGTTGATGTTCGGCAACCTCTTGAAGGAGATTGGTTCAGACACAGGCCGCCTGTTCGACACCGTGTCGAACTCCATCATGAACACCGCCACCGTGTTCCTCGGTCTCTGCGTGGGCGCAACCATGACGGTGCAGGCTTTC
Source organism: Prevotellaceae bacterium UBA4359 (assembly GCA_002393555.1). Classification (GTDB taxonomy): domain Bacteria; phylum Bacteroidota; class Bacteroidia; order Bacteroidales; family Bacteroidaceae; genus Minthosoma. The sequence continues at coordinate 2,325 of DGSP01000082.1, read as the reverse complement.
CTCAACTGGACAACCATCGGCATCGTGGTGGGCGGTTTCTTCGCCTTCGGTCTCTCGATTGCCTCTGGCATCTGCATGGTGAAGATTACCAACCTTTTCTCCAAGAAGAAAATCAACCCACTCATCGGTGCCACGGGTCTTTCAGCCGTGCCTATGGCTTCTCGTGTCTGCAACGAAATCAGCACCAAGTACGACCCCAAGAACCACGTGCTCAACTACTGCATGTCGTCCAACGTGTCTGGTGTGATTGGTTCAGCCGTGGCAGCAGGTGTGCTCATCTCCTTCCTGCAAGGCATGAGCCTGTAATAGATACACATCATTATATATAAAAAACGGGGGAAGCACTAACCGATAAAGTGCTTCCCCCGTTTTTTGTGTGGATAGGAATTTGTGTTGCAGAGAGTCTGGTTTTGCAAAGGGTTCTGGTTTTGCAAAGGACTCTGGTTGAGGCAGCCTTGAGGGAGACTCTTAGTAAATCTTTCCTCTCAACTCTTTGATGTCGGCGCTGTGGATGTAGTCGTCGTACTCCATCAGTTTGTCGATGTGTCCCTTGGGGCCGAGTTCGATGATGCGGTTAGCCACCGTCTGGATGAACTCATGGTCGTGAGAAGCAAAGAGGATGTTACCCTTGAACTGCTTGAGGTTGTTGTTGAAAGCCTGAATGGATTCGAGGTCGAGGTGGTTGGTAGGCGTGTCGAGAATGAGGCAGTTGGCATTCTTCAACTGCATGCGCGCAATCATGCAACGCATCTTCTCGCCACCAGAAAGCACATTCACCTTCTTCAGCACCTCTTCGCCGCTGAAGAGCATACGACCCAAATAACCTTTGAAGAACACGTCGTTGCCCTCACCAAACTGCGAAAGCCACTCCACAAGGTTCTTGTCACTCTTGAAGAACTCTGTGTTATCAACTGGCAGATAGGCTGTCGTGATGGTCACACCCCATTTGTAGGTGCCAGCCTGTGGTTCACGATTACCGTTGATAATCTCGAAGAGTGCCGTCATCGCACGGGGATTGTGTGAGAGGAAGACAATCTTATCGCCCTTCTCAGCAGTGAAAGAGAGGTCTTTGAAGAGTACGGTGCCATCGTCTTCGATAGCGGTAAGTCCTTCCACCTCCAGTATTTGGTTTCCTGCTTCACGTTCCATCGTGAAGATGATGCCTGGATACTTACGAGTGGATGGCTGAATCTCCTCCACATTGAGTTTCTCCAGCATCTTCTTACGCGAAGTGGTCTGCTTACTCTTGGCTGCATTGGCAGAGAAACGGCGGATGAACTCTTCCAGTTCCTTGCGCTTCTCCTCAGCCTTTGCCTTCTGGTTCTGTGCCTGCTTCAGGGCGAGTTGTGAAGACTCGTACCAGAAGGAGTAGTTGCCGGCAAAGAGGTTCACCTTGTTATAGTCAATATCGACGGTGTGGGTGCTCACGGCATCGAGGAAGTGACGGTCGTGGCTCACCACCAGCACGGTGTGTTCAAAGTTGGCGAGGAAGTCCTCAAGCCACTCCACGGTGTCGAGGTCGAGGTCGTTGGTCGGCTCGTCGAGCAACAGGTTGTCGGGGTTGCCATAGAGTGCCTGAGCCAGCATGACACGCACTTTCTCCTTACCTGTCAGTTCCGACATCATCTTGTAGTGCAGGTCTTCCTTAATGCCCAGGCCCGACAGGAGTTGGGCTGCATCGCTCTCGGCATTCCATCCATCGAGTTCTGCAAACTTCTCCTCCAACTCTGCAGCACGGATGCCATCCTCGTCGCTGAAATCGGACTTGGCGTAGAGGGCATCCTTTTCCTGCATGATTTCCCAAAGCACCGAATGGCCCATCATCACGGTGTTGATGACCGTGCAGTTGTCGAACTTGAAGTGGTCCTGCGAAAGCACGGAGAGGCGTTCGCCCGGGCCGAGCGTGATGGTTCCTTTGGTGGGTTCGAGTTCACCGCTGATGGCTTTGAGCAGGGTTGATTTACCTGCACCGTTGGCACCAATCACACCATAGATGTTGCCATTGGTGAACTTCATGTTTACATCTTTGTAGAGAACGCGCTTGCCGAACTGTATGGCAAGATCAGAAACTGTTATCATTTGCTTTTTACCTTTAATTTGGGTGCAAAGGTACGGATAAGTGAGTGAAAAACAAAATATATCCAAGTTATTCTTACTTCCGAGGCTCATACTACAGCCGAATGGAGTCCACTTCGACAATGCGAAAGGCACCCAAAAGGCACTCTCCGAAGAGAAACCATGCACAAAGTGTGTTGCCACTTCAAAGTTGGGCTGATACACATTATAATATATAATTAAGGTTCGGATGCTTTCTTCAACAACGAA
>DGSP01000093.1 GCA_002393555.1 Prevotellaceae bacterium UBA4359 | reverse complement strand
GGTTACTTAATAATGAACGAGGCCCTATCTTCCACACCTTCCGAGGTGGCTCTTCCAGACTCGCCGATGAGTCTCTTCCACAGAGTCACGAGGGGCAGTGGAAGAGAGTCACGTGACTCTGTGGAGTAGAGTCACAAGAGATAACGACGAAGCCCCTATGGAAAGTAACCGTAAAAACCGAACTGACGTTAAAAAAAGTGCAGTTATCCTGTCCAAAACATGCCTTATGTCGTTTTTTATTCGTAACTTTGCCGCCACAAAAAACAGAACAATCTATGATACAATCAATGACTGGCTATGGCAAATGTGTCGTGGCATACGGAGGAAAGAAAATCCATGCAGAGGTGAAGTCGCTGAACAGCAAGGCTCTGGACATTACGGCGCGCATTGCTCCCATCTATCGGGAGAAGGAGATGGAGATGCGCCAGATGATGCAGCAGAAACTGGAGCGCGGCAAGGTGGATTTTGTGCTCTGGGTGGAGAAAGATGAGGCTTCGGCTGCCTCGCCGCTCAACATGGTGCTGCTGAAGACCTACAAGCAGCAAGTGGAGCAGATGCAGCAGGAACTGGGGTTGCCTGCTCCCGATGACTGGTATGCGACGCTGTTGCGGCTGCCCGATGTGTTTACCCACACCGAGGTGGAAGAACTCTCCGACGAGGAGTGGGCGGTGGCTCGACGTGCGGTGGAAGGGGCTGTGGATGAACTGGTTGCCTTCCGAAAGCAAGAGGGGCTGGCGCTGGCCAAGAAGTTTCAGGAGAAAATAGACAACATCGGCGCGCTATTGGCCTCGATTGAACCTTATGAGAAGGAGCGCACGGAGAAGATTCGCCAGCGTATCGTGGATGCGCTGGAGCAGACCGTAGGGGTGGATTATGACAAGAACCGCCTGGAGCAGGAGATGATTTACTACATAGAGAAACTGGACATCTCGGAGGAGAAGCAACGTCTGTCTAACCATCTGCGCTACTTTGTCGAGACGATGCAGGATGGGCATGGCCAGGGCAAGAAACTCGGCTTCATCGCTCAGGAGATGGGGCGTGAAATCAACACCACCGGCTCGAAGTCGAACCAGGCTGAGATGCAGAACATTGTGGTGAAGATGAAGGACGAACTGGAGCAAATCAAGGAACAAGTCTTGAATGTGATGTAGCCTCCCCCCGCCCCCTCCCAAAGAGGGGGAGTGCCATGCGGCGTGTGGGAATCGAAGGCTTGTCAAAGATGTTGCGAAGATGGCCTGATATGAGACTGGGTGTTAAAGATAAAAAACAAACTGAAAATAATCCAATGAATATGAATCAAAACAACTCGCAGGATGGCAACTCCCCCTCTTTGGGAGGGGGTGGGGGGAGGCTGATTATTTTTGCAGCCCCCTCGGGCTCAGGCAAATCGACTATCATCAAATATGTCATGGATGAAATTAACTCGCCTGATGGCAACTCCCCCTCTATGGGAGGGGGTGGGGGGAGGCTCCACTTCTCCATCTCTGCCACTTCGCGCGCTCCGCGTGGAGAGGAAAAGGATGGGGTGGAATACTTCTTCCTGACACCAGAAGAGTTTAAGGAGAAAATTGCCAACGATGAGTTTGTGGAGTATGAGGAGGTGTATAAGGACCGCTTTTATGGCACTCTGAAGTCGCAGGTCGATAAGCAGTTGGCTGCTGGTGAGAATGTAGTGTTCGACGTGGATGTGAATGGTGCCCTGCGCATCAAGAAACTCTATGGCGCACGTGCGCTCAGCATCTTCATCCAGCCGCCCAGTGTAGAGGAACTGCGTCGCCGGCTGGAGGGTAGAGGCACCGATGCCCCCGAGGTGATAGACCAACGCATCGAACGTGCCAGATATGAACTGAGTCAGGCGGAAAACTTTGACGAGGTGGTGGTCAACGATGTGCTGGAAGTGGCTCAGGTTGAAGCATGTGCGTTGGTGGAAGACTTCTTGTCTGACGACGAATGAGACACGGGAAATGTGTCATTCATAACAGAAAAAGGGGATGCAACGGTGTGGTTGCATCCCCTTTCTTGATGGGTCTCTCTAAAGAGAGTGGTTTTTGTGGTGCGCTTATTGCAGCGAGGCTGTTGCGTTGTACTTCGACATGACGCGCTGGTAGTAACCTTCGGTGCGAGCCTTGCGGGTCATGCACTTCAGGTCGCCAGAGTTCCAGAGGCGGATGGCGCGTTCCATGTTGCCGTCGGGGTTGTAGTACTCTTGGTAGTCGATGAACATGTCAATGCTCTTCTGCTTGTCATAGCGGTCTGCGTAAGTGTACTTTTTGTAGCCGACAATGCGGTTGCACTCGCGCACCAAAATCTCGGATATTTGCAGATACCCGACGTAGAGTCCATTCTTCGATACTGCTTTGGGCTGTCCTTGGCTCTCCACCATGGCGATGGCGTTGATGACTGCGCCCCATTTCTTCTGCAGATCCACCTTCGGCTCGGGCTTTGCAGTTGCTATGAGCGAAGCGGTCAGCAATGCTAAGAATAAAATTTTTTTCATACAATTCTTACTTTTTAAAGATTCGTTTTAAGTCTGTTCAATCATCACGATTTGTCGAGACTTCTAGTCGGCTTTTCGGCCTTCTGCGTTTCTATAAACTGTAAAAACTGCTGCAAAGGTAGGTCTTTCTGATGTAATAAACAAGCGTTTTTATGCTTTTTAGCATGTTTTGGTCAATAAAAGTATGTTTTTTAGCATATTTTAGCCTTATAGAGAGCAGATGCAACAAAAACAGCGGGTATTGTTCGCTTGGGAACAACACCCGCTGTTTTTCACTCGCTTTTGTGTGGCGAGAAGTTGTATTTGGGGCTTATTTAGCGTTATTTCACGTAGGTCTTTTTGCCATCGATGATGTAAAGTCCTGGCTGCAGGGCTTTCTTCACTTCGATGCCTTGCAGGGTGAAGATGCCCTGGCGGCTGGCTTTCTCGGCTGCCACACTGCCGATGCCTGTAGCCTGTTCTTCGTCGGTCAATGTGCCGATGTAGGTAAGGCGGAAGTCGTCGGCCTTGTACCAATGGCCTTCTTTTACACCGATGGTGAGGGAGCCTGTCTCGGCATCTTCGTCGGGCATCACAGTAATGTCCTCAATCACGGCTTCGGTCAGGTAATAGGTGCCGAAGGAGTGTCCGCTGACAGTGGTGGTGGCTTCGTCGGCAAACAGGGTGACAGTCTGGTCGGTGTCGGTGCCGAGCATGGCACTGAGGCGGTAGTGTCCAGGTGTCAGTCCCGTCACTGTCTGCGAGAGGGTGACAGATGATTTGTCGGCAGCGATGTAACTGCGGAAGACATTGGCTCCTTCGATGCCCACCGTGCGGAAGGTGTTGTTGAGGTTGGCTTGCAGCACACTTCCTGTGGTCGTCACACCTTCTTTTTTGCCCAGTGTCCAGCCACTTGCGTTGGGGCGTGTGGTCTCAAACGACGGGTTGGTGATGTGGTCGGTGAAATCGACTTCCTTGCCATTGACGAGTTTGCCTTCTCTGATGAAGGCTTCTCCGTCGGCCAGCAGTTGGGCGGCATATCGCTTGATGAGTCCGGTGGTGGTGAGTTCGGTTTCGCCTTCGCCGCGATGAGTGAACTCGTGTTCGGCCTCTTGGATTTTGGTCTTGAATGTGGCTCGGTCTTCTTGCGCCATCAAGTCACCCCAGTACTTCAGCATGTCGTAGGCTTGCTCGATGCTCTTGGCCAGTTCTATGTGGGCTGTTTCGGCGGCAGTGCTGAGGTAGGCGCGGAGTTTCTTGGTAGTGGTGACATCGTACCAATAGGCTCGGAGACCTTCCACGTCGCTGCCAGCCTCGGTTGGCTGGAGGTAAGGCTGTTCGCTGTAGTCGAGCAGCATGGCCCCTTCGGGTGTGGTGGTGCTGGCAAAAGTGCCCACGATGGCAGCGTCAGCGTTCTGGGTGGGTTGAGCCATCACGGTGACATTGCTTGCTTTCAGTGTCAGCGTGTTGGACGTGGAACCCATCAGCAAGTAGGTCCTGCCGGCTTCGAGTGTCTTGACGGTCTCAAAATAGGAGTTGGGGATGCTGCTGGTGGTGTGTCCTGTGATTTGTCGGGCGATAATGCCATCGGGAACATCCACCGTGAAGGGGACTGTGAGCCAATACCAGATGTGTGGTTCTGTACCAATCTGGATTTCAGCCTCTGCCGCAGTGAAGTTGGCGCGTGGCGTGAAATTATACCCAGGTGTGAGCACAAGGTGAGCACACTGGCCGGCACAAACGACGTTCGTGCCAGTGGCTTGGCTGTCGTCTGCCACATAGATGAGGGCGTTGGGGTTGATGCTTTGGGTCACGTTGCCCACAGCGTTGCATTGGGTCAGGTCATAGATGGTTGCCGTTTTGTAGGCTTTCTTGTTGGCGAACGAACTGGTGTTGAATGCGGTGTTGTCGAAGTAGCCTTTGAGGGTCAGGCAGTCGTCTTCAAAACTGACGACCTCCATGGCGTTGTCGCTTTCTTTTCTGATGAACCGAAGCGTGTTGGCCGCGTCATCGTCTATGTGTACATCGTCCTTTGCAGAGGTTTGGTCTTGCAGGTGGGCCATGTATTTTTTCCCCACTTCGAAGTAGGAGGAGATGATGCCAAACGATACCGTGCCGTCTGTCTGTCCGTCTATTTCTGCAAGTTTGCTGGTTGTTCGGACGGGTGTCCATTCCTGCTTCTCCTCATCATAGACATAGAAGTCCATACGGAAAGTGCCGCTATAGGCGATGTCGGCGCGGTTGGCAATGGAGGCGTGGGCCGTTGACTGGTTGTGGTAGATGACTTGGTAGGTCTCGCCGTCCAGTGTCTCGGTGTCGCTGCTGGCATCAAGGCTGAGACGGTTCAGGTGGAGGTCGTTTTCGGCTTTCTCAGGTGTCACTTGAATCTTGGCCAGCACGTTGAGGGCATCGTCGGTCACCGTGATGTAGTAGGCTTGCTCTCTGGTGGGCTTGGCTGTCAAGACCACTTCGGCACTTTCGCCCACGGCTATTTCCAACTCCGTGTTTTTCGATTTGGCTTTCGTCAAGTCTGATGGTTTGGTGGCCGAAGTCTCGGCAAACAGGTAGATGCCGGAGAAGGGAAGGGTGCTGTTGTTTGTGATTTTAACGGTGAAATTGTTGTCCGCATTGGTGTACGTGTGGAGTGGGGACACAATGTCAACCGCTAAGTTCTTTGTCTTGGGATAGGCACCAATCAGTGCCGACTGCGACCCACTGAAGCCGTTCATGCCGTCGGTGGTTGCGGTGGTGTAGTAGCCGTCGTTTCCACCGTCCCAACCGAAGTTGAAGTAGAACTTGTCGTCGGAGGCATTGTAGCCGTGGATGAACACGGCGTGTCCGCCTTGATCGGGGTGTACACCCGTGTACATGACGGGACGCCTTTCTTCCAACTCCTTGTAGATGAGTTGTGTCCATCCTTCTTGCGAGTAACTGTCGCGGTAGTGTACCGTTCCGCCGTTCATGCCAAAGTAGGCCGAGAAAGTATAAGGAATTTTCTCGATGTTGCCCGATGTGGATGAGCCGTAGGTGAGCCATGTGGCTGCTCCAGTGGCAAAGACAAACTCGGCCACGGCATCTTTGAATTCCTGTGGTTCAGAGCCATAGCGGTCGAGCATCAGGTCCCACTTCATCGGTGTACCTTTAGGCACACTGCGAGTGACGGGAGCATCGCCATAGCCATAGATGGGTGTGGTCGATTGAAGGGTGGCAGGGAGGTCTTTGCGCCAGTAGTAGAGAATTTGGCTGGCAGCGGTGGCCACACAGCCCGTCAGGGCGCGGCTGCCGTTCGATGTGAGGGTGGGGCAGTTGTTGTTGTAGGGTGCACCTTGCCCCCAGTGCGATGTGACAAACGGGGCTATGCTCACGCGGTTGCTGGCTCTCCTGGTGGCTTTGCGTTGGGCAGCCAGTGCCGTGTTGGTGCCATTGGCCTGTGCGGTTTCCACCATGTTTTGCCATCCATCCAGCATCTCCTGCAAGGCTGGTGGCAGGTTGGTGGGGTCGAAGTTGCCGTGGTCGGTGTAGCCCAGCACTTCGGGCAGGCAGTCATCGCCTGCAATGATGACATAGCCCTGGTTGTCGCCACGGCTGATGATGTAGTAAGGTGCAGTCGTGGCTGCGGCCCTGCGTGTGGTCGCTTCTTTGGTGATGGCCATTTGATAGCCCGGCACCATAAATTCTTGTGCCAGTTGCAGGGCTTTAGCACGTGTAATGGGGTCGGCACTTGCAGTCAGTGCCACCAGCATCAGAAGAAGGGATAGTGTAGTTTTTCTCATATTCGTAAATAGGTTGAATGTTGTTGGTAGTCAGTCTGTAGAAGGTTTTTCAGTCTCTTGAGTTTCACGATACTCTGCCAGCCCATGCGCTGGGCGCAAGCCCACGCACTTGGCGACTCTCAGCCCTAAACTCTAAACCATCACATTTGGCTTTCACTCCTTTCGCTCCTCTAACTCCTTTCACTCCAAAGAAGTTGAGCACTTGCGAAACTTGAGTTATATATATAATAATGTGTAAAGTTTCAATCGTCGTCGAGTTTCAGTACGGCCAAGAAGGCTTTTTGCGGCACACTCACGTTGCCAATCTGCTTCATGCGCTTCTTGCCACGCTTCTGTTTCTCCAGCAGTTTGCGCTTGCGGCTCACGTCACCGCCGTAGCACTTAGCCAACACATCCTTGCGCACCTGCTTCACCGTCTCGCGCGCCACAATCTTTCCGCCGATGGCAGCCTGGATGGCGATGTCGAACTGCTGACGAGGCAGCAAGTCCTTCAGCCTTTCGCACATGCGGCGACCCAGCGTCACGGCATTATCTACATGGGTCAGCGTGGAGAGGGCATCGACCGATTCACCGTTCAGCAGAATGTCGAGTTTCACGAGTTTGCTCTCGCGGAAGCCCGCCGGATGGTAGTCGAACGAGGCATAGCCGCGCGACACACTCTTCAGTTTGTCGTAGAAGTCTATCACAATCTCGCCCAGTGGCATGAGGAACTCTATCTCCACACGATTGCCAGCAATGAAGTCCTGCTTCACCAGTTCGGCACGTTTGCTTAGACAGAGCGTCATGATGGGGCCAATGTAGGTGGCTGTGGTGATGACCGTTGCAAGGATGTAAGGCTCCTCCACATGGTCGATGAGCGTGGGGTCGGGCATGCCGCTGGGGTTGTGCACCTCTTGCGCCTCGCCATGTTTGTCATAGACCATGTAACTTACGTTCGGCACGGTTGTGATGACGTCCATATCAAACTCGCGGTCGAGTCGTTCCTGCACAATCTCCATGTGGAGCAGACCCAAGAAACCGCATCGGAAACCGAAACCGAGTGCAGCCGAACTCTCATGCTGGAAGGTGAGCGAGGCATCGTTCAGTTGCAGTTTCTCCAGCGAGGTGCGCAGGTTCTCATAGTCCTCGGTCTCGATGGGGTAGATGCCGGCAAACACCATTGGCTTCACTTCCTGAAAACCCTTGATGGCCTCGTCGGTCGGCCGAGCCAGCGAGGTGATGGTGTCGCCCACCTTCACTTCTGTGGCCTGCTTGATGCCCGTCACGATGTAGCCCACATCGCCCGTCCTCAGTTCCTTTTTTGGCACCATGTCCATCTTCAGCGTACCAATCTCCTCGGCCAGATACTCCTTCTTCGTGTTGATAAACCGCACCTTCTCCCCAGGACGCATCACGCCATTGATGATTTTGAAGTAGGCAATGACACCTCGGTAGGAGTTGAACACCGAATCGAAAATCAGAGCCTGCAGTGGAGCCTTCTCGTCGCCCACAGGGTGAGGCACACGCTCCACCACGGCATTCAGAATATCCTCCACACCCTCGCCCGTCTTGCCGCTGGCATAGATGATGTCCTCCAGGTCGCATCCGATGAGGTCGATAATCTCGTCGGCCACCTCCTCGGGCATGGCGTTGGGCATGTCAATCTTGTTGATGACTGGGATAATCTCAAGGTCATGGTCGATGGCCATGTAGAGGTTCGAAATGGTCTGCGCCTGCACACCCTGCGTGGCATCCACCACCAGCAATGCACCCTCGCAGGCCGCAATCGAACGGCTCACCTCATAAGAGAAATCCACGTGTCCGGGCGTGTCAATCAGGTTCAAGACATACTTCTGCCCCTTGAACTCATCCTTGTCGCCATCATACGTATGCTCCATCTGGATGGCATGACTCTTGATGGTGATGCCGCGTTCCTGCTCCAGGTCCATGTCGTCCAACATCTGTCCCTGCGTAATCTTGATGGTGTCAGTCCGTTCCAGCAGTCGGTCGGCCAGCGTTGACTTTCCGTGGTCAATATGTGCAATGATACAAAAGTTGCGTATATTCTTCATGCAAAGTTTCTTTTTGGGTGGCAAAGTTACGAAAAAAACAGATGAAACACAAAAGAAAGCGGTTTTTCTTTAGTGTTTCTTGGTGAAAGGAACTTCAGCAGAACCAGCGGCACAAAAAAAATGTGTCGCTCAAAAAAAATGAGTGACACATTTTTATTTTAGGTTCACTTCAGGGAGTCAAAGGGAAGTGGGGGAGAAGTCGTAAGGGAGTTATAAGGACCTATTCAGCCATCCCAATGGGGCAAACGTCCTTTTAACTTCTCTTTAACGTCCTTTTCACTTCTTTATAACTCCTCAAAAAGTTCACTTCAGAGAGTAAGCGTAGGGATCCTTCTCATCGCCAGTCTCGACAGCGTTGACTTTGTCCTCACGGAGCAACCAACCAAGACCAAGGTTGAAATCCTTCTCAGCAAGTTTTGTAACTTTCTTAATCTGCTTGAATGTCTGTGCTGACTCAGCCCCTGAAAGGGCATTCCAAATGAGACCAGCAATGTTTCCGGCTTTTTCCTGTAACATAACTTAAACCTTAACTTTAATTTTGTTGAACTTTTACTTAATGGGTCAGGGGGGATTTCTAAACAATCTTTTCCCAAATCCAGTGCAAAGTTACAATGTTTTCTTTCAGATAAACAAATATTTCCAAGAAAAAATGAAGAAAAAGTCGCCTAAAAAGAAGAATTTACGTCAAATCATCCCTCTCAAAGTCAATTTGTCTGTGTGCGTACACAGCGAGCACTTTCCGTTTCATACGATACTTCCTCATTTTTTTGTCGAACCATAGCATGATAAAGCGACAAAGACTTTCTAACAAACACGTAATAAGGGCAATCCGTATCATGTGCGAGATGTAAAAACGATTTCTTGCAATCTTTCACATATCCTGACACGTTAGCATCCGTCTTGTCCTTATCCGGTTTCTACAGTCCCATCATGTCTTGAAGTCGATCCCATGCTTGCGGGTTATACTCTCCGTACATTCCATCTGTGAGTGCATCCCAAGAGTCCTCTTCCGTCCATTCATACCCACCGCCAGCGTATGTATCATAAAAAAAGAAGGACTGCGAGGGTTACTCGTAGTCCTTCTTGGTGAAGTGGTATTCGGCTATCTTGTCGCCCAGGGTGGCATCGTGATAGATGTAGGTAAAACTCACGCCGGCCTCTTTGTGTTTGGCGTAGATGACGGAGTTGCGGACGATGCGCAGGTTCTCTTCGCCCAGTTCGCTCAGTTTGTTCATCACTTCGGCACGGGCTTCGTCGCTCAGCGTGAGGGTGTAGTAGAGTTTCAGTTCGCCCGCTTCGTCGTTCTTCACATAGACGATGCTGTCGATGCGTGTGAACTCGTCCAGTTGCTGGGGACAGTGTTTCTCGGTGTATTCCTTGGCTTCGCGCTCGAAGTAGTCTGCTTTCTTCTCCTGGCAGGAGCAGAAGGCTAACGTGCATACGAAGAGGATGGGGAGTATTTTACGCGTGTACATAAATATATATACTTTTGTGCATTAAGCAATGGCTTGTTTCAGTGCCTGTGCCAACTGGTCTGGACAACTGGTGGGCTTCATGCCGCAGCGGATTCCTTCCAACTGGCTGATGACGTCTTCCACCTTGCGGCCACGCACTAACTGTGCCACGCCGATGGTGTTGCCGGGGCAACCTCCGACGAACTGGACGGAGTTGATGATGCCTGTTGCATCATCAACGTCCAGTTCGATGGCTTTGGAGCATGTGCCCTTGGTTTCGTAGATGGTTTTCATCTTTCTATTTACAATTTATTGATTTACAATTTACAATTGTCCGCATGGAAAATTGTACATCATTGTACATCATTTCATGTTTGTATAGACATTCTGCACGTCCTCAAACTCTTCGAGACGCTCCACCATCTTTTCGATGGTCTCACGCTGCTCGTCGGTCACTTCCTTCAGGTCGTTGGGCACGTAGGTAAACTCGGCACCTGTGATTTCGTAGCCGCTGTCCTCAAGGAACTTCTGAATCTGGGCGAACGACTTGGGGTCGCCATAGATGGTGATGGTGGTCTCATCCTTCTCTTCGTCGTACTCCTCGTCGTATTCGTCGTTCACGCCAAACTCGATGGCTTCGAGAATGAACTCGTCCATGTCCATGTCGGCCTTCTTCTTGAAGGTGAACTGGCTGTAGTGGTCGAAGAGGAACGAGAGAGAGCCTGTCGTGCCCATGTTGCCGCTGAACTTGTTGAACACAGAGCGAACGTCGGCCACGGTACGAGTGGTGTTGTCTGTCAATGTGTCCACGAACACAGCCACTCCGTGAGGGCCATATCCTTCGTAAGTCACGCTCTTCCAAGCCGACTTGTCCTTGCCAATGGCGTTTTTGATAGCACGGTCGATGTTGTCCTTTGGCATGTTCTCGTGGCGACAAGTCGCGATGACAGCACGAAGGTGTGCGTTGTTGTCTGGGTCTGGGCCGCCTTCAGCCACGGCGATGGCAATCTGCTTGCCAAGGCGTGTGAAAGTCTTTGCCATGTTACCCCATCTCTTCAGTTTTCTTGCTTTACGGAATTCAAATGCGCGTCCCATAATTTCATTTACAATTTTTATATTTACAATTTCTTTTTCACAATGAGTTTTTAGAACAACGAATTTGTCGAAAGAGACGAATTCTTTTCCTGCAATGCACCTTTGGTGCGCCGAATAAAAACGAATGGCATCAACTTTCTTATGAAAAATCCGACAAGAGATTCCGATGGAACGAACTACATTCGATTTTATTCGTTGCCGCTTGCGGCATTCCACTAAAGGAATTCGTCTAATTCGTTAAATTCGTTGTTGAAAAAATATTCACGTTATTACTTTCCACGAACGGTTGCACCTGTTGCTTTGCAGATGTTCTGCTCAATCTTGGTCATGATGGCTTCGATGGCCTTGTCGTTCAGTGTCTTCTCCTCGCTTTGGAGAGTGAAGTTGACGGCATACGACTTCTTGCCAGCTTCGAGGTTCTTGCCTTCATACACGTCGAAGAGCTTCACTTCCTTCAAGAGCTTCTTCTCTGCCTGATAAGCGGCAGCCTCAATCTGAGCGAACTCAACGCCTTCGTCCACGAGCAGGGCGAGGTCGCGGCTCACAGCGGGGAACTTCGACAGGTCGTAGTAAGTGACCGTCACCTTTTTGATGAGCTTCATCAGGTTTGTCCAGTTGATGTCGGCGAAATAGACAGGTGCCTCAATGTCGAGTTTCTTCGCCATCTTCTTCGTCACGATACCAAACTCTGCAATCTTCTTGCCGCCACGCTGGGTGATTGTTGTAGCAATCGAGAAGATGTCGTTCTTCTCCTCGCCGAACACAAGGGCACCGAATGGCACACCCAGACGCTTGAAGATGTTGAGCACGTAAGCCTTCATCTCATACACCGAAGACTCCTCGTCAGCATGTGCCCAGTTGCCGTTCACACGCTTACCCGTCAGCCACAAGCCCAAGTGGTAGTCCTCGCTGTAGGCAGCCAGAATCTTCTTCGACGACTCTGCACTTGCCTTCAACGTCTCACCATTCTCATCCACCTTCTCCTGATTGCGCTCAGGGTCGAAGTAGTAGCAGTTGCCGAACTCGAAGAACTTCAAGTCGGGCATCCGACGATTGGCATTGCGGGCAATCGATTCCAAACCACCGAAGAGCAGCGTCTGACGCAGCACGGCCAAGTCTTGGCTCAGCGGGTTCATCAGCTTCACGCAATTCTCCAGTTTGTAGGTTTCCCCATTTTCATAGTAAGAAACCTTCGTGAGGGAGTTGTTCAGTATTTCATTGAAGCCACAACCCACCAGCTGTTCAGCCACATGGTTCTGCAGTTTGTTGCTCTTGTCCAGTTCGCCCTTCACGGTGAGCGATGAGCGCACCTGAGAAGGGATCTCAATATTGTTGTAGCCATAGATGCGCAGAATCTCCTCCACCACATCGCAAGGCTTCTTCACATCCACGCGGAAAGCAGGAGCCTTCACCTGCATCTGCTTGTCATCAGAAGAAAGGATTTCAAAGCCGAGGTTCTTCAGAATGCTCTGCTGAGTCTCCACGGGCAGTTCCTTACCGATGAGGTCAGCCACATACTTGTATTCCACATCAATGATGGCATCCTGTGGCAACGTGTCGTTCTTCACATCGACAATCTCCATGCTGATTTCGCCACCTGCCAATTCCTGTGCCAACATCGCTGCACGTTTGAGGGCATAAATCTGACCTGCTGGGTCGATGCCACGCTCAAAGCGGAAACTGGCATCTGTCTGCAAGCCATGACGACGTGCGCTCTTGCGAATCCACGTGGGGTGGAAGTAAGCACTCTCGAACAGCACGTTCTTCGTGGTCTCGTAGGTTCCGCTTCCCTTGCCGCCAAACACACCGGCGATACACATTGGCTCCTCCACATTGCAGATAGCCAAGTCCTTATCGGAAAGTTTGTGCTCCTCACCATCGAGGGTGACGAATGGAGTGCCTTCCGGCAAGGTCTTCACCACCACTTTATTGCCCTTCACCATGTCGGCATCGAAGCAATGCAAGGGCTGTCCGTAAGCCATCATGATGTAGTTGGTGATATCGACAATGTTGTTGATGGGGCGCTGACCAATCGCTGTCAGGCGGTCCTTCAACCACTTCGGGCTTTCTTTCACTTCGCAGTTCTTCACGCTGACAGCGCAGTAACGGGGACAAGCCTCGCCAGCCACCACTTCCACGTCAAACTTCAAGTCGTTCGACTGCACCTTGAAGTCATCCACCGATGGGCGGTGCAGGGAAGTCTCAAAGCCGTTTTGCTTCAGATAGGCATAGAAGTCGCGCGCCACACCCCAGTGCGAGCAAGCGTCAGAGTGGTTAGGTGTAATATCGACCTCTATCACGAAGTCGCTCTCCAAACCGAAGTATTCGGCAGCAGGAGTGCCTACCACAGCCGTCTCGGGCAGCACGATAATGCCATCGTGGCTGGTGCCCACACCAATCTCGTCTTCAGCACAAATCATGCCGTTCGACTCGATGCCTCTCAGTTTGCTCTTCTTGATGACAAACTCCTTGTCGCCATCATAAAGTTTGCAGCCCAACTGAGCCACAATAACTTTCTGACCAGCGGCCACGTTGGGTGCTCCACAGACAATCTGCTCCACCACACCGTTGCCTTCATCGACGGTCGTCACGTGCATGTGGTCGCTGTTCGGATGAGGCTCGCAAGTCAACACCTGCCCCACGACCAGTCCTTGCAGACCACCCTTGATGCTCTGCACCTCTTCCACTGCCTCAACCTCTAGGCCCATGCTGGTGAGCGCCTTGCCCACCTCCTCGGCTGTCATGTCGAAGTCAACGTATTCCTTCAACCATTTGTAAGAAATGTTCATATCTTGAAATTTTTAATGATTTATCTTTTTACCGTGCAGTTTTTCACGTGCATGCGTATGTATGTACACAAAAAACGGTGCAAATTTACACAAAAATATTGACTTGTAAACTTGTCACCGTGAAAAACTTAGATTCTTCCCGTCTTTTTTAGGAGTTTTTGTAGATGCATCTCTCTATTTGTGCCAGCACCTCACGTGTCCAATGCACATCGCGCCCTACGGGAATGAACACTTGCGGATGGCTGTCGGAAGTGGTTGTGAGTATGATTTGGTAGGCATTCTCCACGTAAGGAATGGCCGCATTGTTGAACGTCACGCTCTCCACGCTCCGTTTGTCTATCACCAGACCTTCATACAGCAGGAAGCCACCATTGTCCTGACCTCCAAGGTCATACGCCAACACCACGCCTTCAGTCTCTCCGCCTCGCGTGGCATCCACCACGATGACCTCATCAGGCTCTCCGTATTGCTCCACAACCTCTTTCCATGCCCCTTCCATTTCTTCTGACGAAGGACGGTCTTTCCCCTCGCCAATAGCCTCACCCACAGGGGCCATCGACAAGGCCGACACTGCTGATAATATGCTTTTCTTTGTGTCCATAGTGCTTTTGGTTCTATTCAGTCTTTCCTGCCAACTGCATGCGTACAGCAGCCGAGTTGCTTGTCTGAGGTTGGATGTATTCGGTGTAGATTTCGCGTTGGATACCGTCGATGTCGAACTGGAGAGTTCCACCGTCGTCACGCACATCGAGCGTGACGGGAGCGCCCATCACGAGGGGCAGGTTCACGTCGCCGTGGCCAGCAGGGAAACCACAGAGGACGGGGATGTTGTAGGGAGCAAGATACTGGTACAACATGGCCTCGACGCTCGTGTAGTCGAGGTCTTTTCCGCAGTCGGTAAACTCGCCCAAGACGATTCCCCGGCAACGGTCGAACACGCCCAGCATCTTCAGCATGTTGAACTGGCGGTCGATGTTGTGCATCGACTCTCCCACCTCTTCCACAAACAGGATGATGTCGCTGTAGGCCGTCACGTCCACTTTGCTGCCCACTACAGGGGCAAAAGTCATCATGTTGCCGCCCACAAGCACACCGCTTGCGCGCCCTTTCACGTTCTGCGGATGGGCTGGCAATTCATAGCGAGGCACAGTCCCCATCAGCAGGTCGCGCATCAGGGTACTGGACTTGTCTGTGCCGCCGGCGGCGAGGAAAGAACTCATCGTGCCGTGGATGCTCATCACGCCAGCACAGTTCTCCATCTCATGCAGCGTGGTGATGTCGCTGAAGCCCACGAGCCATTTGGGATTGCTCGAAAAATCCTGCGCTTTCATCACATCGATGAGTTGGATGGCACCATATCCTCCCCGATTGCAGATGATGGCTTTGATGTCGGGATTGGACAACGCCCACCGAAGGTCGCTGGCCCGTGTCTCCACCGTTCCGGCATATTTTCCGGCATACACATTCCCCACATTCGGACCGATGACTGGCTCCAGGCCCCAGCCGCGCAGCACGTCAGCCGTCTTGGTCACATTCTCCATTGAGGTGTAGTAAGACGGAGAGATGAGCGCCACCTTGTCGCCCTCCTTCAGAAAGGCTGGAGCCACGCACTTCAGCGTTCCTTTCTTCGATGTTCCACCTCCGTTGTTGTCATCGTCTGAACACGATGTCATCGTGCCGCACAGGGTAAGGATGGCGACACACATCCACATAAAAGTTTTTTTCATTATGATTATATTCTTTTATAAAAATCAGGCGTTTTGTCTTTAGACTTTCTCGGCACGTATGTTAGTGTTGCGATATTCACATCTGTCATCGTTTCATTGGGCATTGTTCGTGTGCCTTGCTGCAACAAAGAGTGAGAAACCAACGAATCTAAAAACATTAGAAATAAGCATGAACTGTTTATACTTTGCCACAAAGATAACGCATTTTCTTTTACGAGACAAAAAAGTGGAGGGAAAATAGTTTTTCTCTCCGTCTTTTGTGTAAGTGGTGCATCCGTAAGATGATTTAATGGGCGTGATAATCCGGCAATATGGCTTCTTTGATTTGTAATGCCAACTTGTATGCAAGCATAGGTGGAACGGCATTCCCTACTTGCGTGAATTGTCTGGCTGGTGTTCCCGCAAATTCATAGTTGTCAGGAAAAGTCTGTAGGCGAGCACACTCTCTGACCGATATAGTTCGGGGGATGAAGGGGTGCAGATGTGAACGTCCGCCACCTTTCACTCCACCGGCAATAACGGTTTTGGATGGTTTGTAGGGGTCAAGTCTGTCCACTCGTCCTTGATGGTCTCTTGCTCCCATCTTCAGTTGGCTGTATCTCATGACGGATTCTGCGCTATGCTTTCGGGTGACATGATTAGTCACCCCGTTCAACGGACGCATAAATACGTATCCGCATGGAGTTTCGCGGAATTGGGGAGCAGGATATTCTATAGGGCGTTGTCCTCGCGTTCCCATCACAATCCATCTTTTTCGATGTTGCGGCACTCCGTAATAAGTGGCATCCAAAACTTTTGGCTCCTGAATATGGTACCCTAACGCCCTTAAATCATTGAGTGCTTGGGCTATCCTTCCTTCCGGGTCGCATTCTACAATTCCTGCAACATTCTCAATCAGAAATGCAAGTGGGCGAAATTGCTGTATATACCATATATAGTCAAATATCAAAGTGCCTTTCTCGGCATCTTCAAAGCCTGTCCTCTTGAATTTCTCACCGTCTTTGTTGAATCTTTGGTTGGCGGCGATACTGAAGGATTGGCAAGGGGGACCACCATGAAACACGCCATTGAAGTTCTCGTTTATTCCGTTCTCTCTAAGGAGTGCGGCTATTTCTTCTCGTTTACTAACGTCGCCATCGTAGAAAGGAGGGCCGATAACCAACTGGTTGGGGTTATTTAACCTCAACGTATTGCAGAACAATTCAGTGTGTTCTATGCCAATGATGTTATGAAATCCAGCGTGTCTAAAGCCGATATCCAATCCTCCTGCCCCAGAAAAGAAACTGACGGCAGGAATGTCGTCCTGGTACAATGGAACATTATCCATTAGTTCAATCGGCTCAAAGGGACACTCTTCGTTATTGAAATCCAAACCATCAGAATATTGTAGGTTGTCATATTGATAGTGTTTGGATTCCAACAAATCAGACAATTTCACACCTTCATCAATAGCCTGATGTAGGATTTTGTTTTGTTCATCAATGTTTATCTTCATCACGCAATCTCCCTTACGGCTTCCAGATAGACAGACATGGCCTCCTGTTTACTTCTGAAATCGTCTAAATTGTTACTCTTTAACCACTTGCGGTAATAATCATGAATCGCTTTATGGCAAGATGGACACAAGCCGACCATGTCATCAAGTGAAGTTCCTTCTATCGAAAGTTTTATGACTGATGCCAAAGGCAAAAGATGATGTACATCCAGCATGTAATCGACCCAAGGGTATTTTTCCCTGACATGTTCCTTGCATGCCTCGCAGACTGGTTCTGGATGCAGAGAAATGTAGAATTTTCGTAATAATGTGCTGCGTTCTATTCTCAAATGCTGTACACGAACTCTTTTCCCTTCAGTGAAATCTTTGTCAAGAATGCTGAGAGGTGACAGGATGTTGACAGAAGATGTATTAACATTGGGTGTCACCAGTTGATGGATAACTTTTGTCATTTGGCAAAATTCATCGCCCTTATCAGCCATAGGCTCTTGGACATTTGGAATGAGAATGTTTTGTAATAGATGCTTGATGTCATCATCTCCATAAACATCCAAATAAAGTTCTTTATTGAAAACTTTAAGGAAACTGCATTGGCTGATAAAAGCAAGCATTTCACGCAGTTGTCTCACGGAATCCCCCTCTGCTCTATACGTCGTAGGTTGAAGAGTATTGTAGAAATCTACATCTTCAAGTCCTGTACACGAATTGCCTATAACATAACTACAAATGTCTTCCAGTGAAACTTTGGCACTACGCCCCTGTTCTCTCAAAGCGATTAGATATTTGATGATAGCGCAGAATGGGTAAACACGTTCTGTTTGTGGCTCATATTCATTGAAAGCAGGAAATGGGAACCTGAATCTTCTAAAAACCTCATACATGTAGTTGTCACAATTAGACAAGTATGAATCATCAGCAGCCAGCATCTTGCAGATGTCGGACACATAAAGGCTCTTCCCTTGAAGATATGCCAACAATGCACATTGAAATACCCGTGAATAGTTTCTGTTAATTTTATAACTGTCTGGAGCGAACGGCAAACCCACATGGTCCCTCAGCGACTTTCTCAATTCGTCGTTGATGGAATTGTCATTGATGTCTTTCCCCTCAAATGTGACCAAGACCTTTGCTATTTCCCTTAATACATCAAATTGAAAATACAGGACACGTCCTTGATCCCATCTCCATGTTGTCATAATCTTTTTTTCTCCCTAATGATGTGATTTTGATGCAAAGATACAACTTCTTTTTCATATTCATATCTCTCAAGCCTAAAAAAGTGTGGAGAAGGAAGGGGAATGTGTACATTGGTTGCATCATGATATGCTCTTCCCCATGTTGTGAAGATGTGCATCATAACCGTACCCCTCGACTACGACCAACCGTACCCCTCGGGTACGACCTGCCGTAGTCGAGGGGTACGGAAAAAATCAAAATAAATTGGTTTTTTATTTACTTAGTTGTATCTTTGCACCTGAATTCACTTTTATGACAGGCTATATGATGAAAAAAATGTTTCGATGGGTGTTTTTGTGCGCCCTTGTTGTCTGCAGTTCGGCCAAGGCGCAGACGAATTATGAGATGCGCTACACGGTGGCGTTTGATACTTTGGCTCACTATCTGAATGTTTCGTTGGACTATCGGCAGACCGATGGGGGAGACGAACTGGTGCTCAACATGCCGTTGTGGGCACCGGGCTACTATGAGATGCTGAACTTCCCGAAGCATCTGTGCGATTTTACGGCTACCGACGAGCAGGGGCAACGCCTCGTGTGGAGAAAGAATGGGCTGAACCGTTGGGTCATCGGTCTGCCAGCCGACAAACGGGCGCATGTGTCTTGGCGTGTCTATGCCAACGAGCGCGATGTGGCTTCGAGTCGGGTGGAGGGGCAGGTGGCGTTTGTGGCTCCGGCTGGCGTGTTCATGTATGTGGATGGTCAGACGCAGCATCCCGTCACGGTCACTTTCGATGTGCCATCCAACTGGAAGCACATATCTACGGGGCTGGTGCCGCATCAGGAAGATAGCCACACGTTCACCGTGAAGGATTTTGACACGCTCTACGACTCGCCCCTGTTGCTGGGCAATCACTATGTGAGCCACTTCACCCACGAGGGACATCCTTATGAGTTTGCGCTGGAGACTCCCGACGGGGCAGAGGACATCGGGCTGGAGCGAGACTTCAGAAAGATTGTGAGTGCTGCCACTCGGTTGATGGGCGATGTGCCCTACGACAACTATTGCCTCATCCACATGGGCAAAGGTGGCGGTGGCTTGGAACACTTCAACTCGCAGGCTTGCTACACTGATGGCTGTTATCGCTTTGACTCGCGCCGGTCGCATGTGAAGTTTCTGGCATTTGTGGCTCATGAGTATTTCCACCTCTACAACGTGAAGTGCATCCGTCCGGCTGAACTGTGGCCTATTGACTACGACCACGAGGCCATCACGCCGATGCTGTGGGTGAGCGAGGGGCTGACGTGCTACTATGAGTTCCGCCTCTTGCAGTATGCGGGCATCACGACCACCGATGAGGCGTTGGAGTTGATTTCCACTTATTTTTCCTTGTATGCTCCCTACGAAGGACAGCGTCACATGAGTCTGCGGCAGAGCAGTTACGACATCTGGCTCAACTTCATGAACCAGGATGACAATGCGCGTGACGTGCGTCTGAACTATTACTTTAAGGGACCTGTCATCGGCCTTCTGCTCGACATCGACATCCGTCGGAAGACTCAGCAGCAGCGGTCGCTCGACGATGTGATGCGTCTGCTCTACAACCGCTTCTACCGGCAGTGGCAGCGCGGTTTTACTGAAGAGGAGTTCTGGGCTGCGGTGGAAGAAGTGGCGGGGCAACCTATGAAGGACATCCGCACGTTGGTGGACACCACTGTCGACATTGACTATGACAGTTATTTGCGTGAGGCAGGATTGCGGATTGACACGACCGACTGGAGCATACGAAGGGTGGAGAATCCTGACAAGAGGCAGCGTGAGTTCTTGAAGGCCATGCAGTTGCAATGACTTTCAGTCTCGGCTGTCGGATGAAACAAAGCGGCAGGGGCAGACTCCGATAGTTGGAGCCTGCCCCTGCTGCTTGTGTGAGGATGGTGTGTGTTAGAGATTGCCTCTTTCCTTGTCGAGATAGTACTTGTATGTGCCTACGGTCAACTCGTCGCAGGCGGCTTCGTCGCACACCACGATGGCGTGGGGGTGCATCTGCAGCATGGAGGATGTCCACTTGTGGCTGATGTCGCCGTCGATGCAGTGCTTGAGGGCGCGGGCCTTGTTGTGGCCGCTGCACACGAGGAGCACTTCCTTGGCATCCATCACGGTGCCGATGCCGACGGTGAGGGCCTGCTTGGGCACGAGCGAGAGGTCGCCGTTGAAGAAGCGGCTGTTGGCGTGGATGGTGTCGGTGGTGAGGGTCTTGATGCGAGTGCGCGACGAGAGCGAAGAGCCTGGCTCGTTGAATGCGAGGTGGCCGTCGGGGCCGATGCCGCCCATGAAGAGGTCAACGCCTCCGGCAGCGGCAATCATTTCTTCGTAGTGGTTGCACTCAGCCACCAGGTCGTGGGCGTTGCCGTTGAGGATGTGTACATTCTCACGCTTGATGTCGATGTGGTTGAAGAAGTTGTTCCACATGAAAGAGTGGTAACTCTCTGGGTGGTCTTCGGGCAGGTTTACATACTCGTCCATGTTGAAAGTCACAACGTTTTGGAAACTGAGTTTGCCGGCTGTGTACATGTCGATGAGGTTGCGATACAAGCCGAGTGGCGAAGAGCCTGTGGGACAGCCCAGCACGAAGGGCTTTTCGGGTGTTGGCTTGGCTTCGATGATGCGGTTTGCCACGTAGTTTGCGGCCCACTTTGAGAGGGCTTCATAATCGGGTTCAATAATTACTCTCATAATTTTGGGTTTTAAGTGTTTGTATAGGGTTAATTATTTGCTTTCTTTGAGGGGATTCCACCCTTGGGCTTTCAGTTCAAACTCTGCTCCGTCGCGGGTGATGAGGGCGCAGCCGAGGCTCTCCTTGGTGATGTGGCCGATGAGTTTCACGTCCTTCATCTGCTCAATCTTTTCGTGGTCGGCAATGGGGACGGTGAAGAGCAGTTCGTAGTCTTCACCACCATTGAGGGCTGCGGTGGTGAGGTTCATGTTCAGTTCTTCGGCCATCACGGCTGTCTGATAGTCGATGGGGATGCGCTCTTCGTAGATGCGGCATCCGCAGTGGCTTTGGGTGCAGATGTGGAGCAGTTCGGAGGAGAGACCGTCGCTGATGTCCATCATGGCAGTGGGCTGGATGCCGGCCTGGCGCAGTTGAAGGATGATGTCGCGTCGTGCTTCGGGTTTCATCTGGCGTTCGAGCAGGTATTCGCGACCGCTGAAGTCGGGCTGGGCGATGGCCATGCGTTCGGCATCGGTCTTGGCGGTCTCTATCTGCTTGTAATAGACTTCTTTTTCGCGCTCAAGCAGTTGGAAACCCATGTAGGCTCCTCCGAGGTCGCCGCTCACGCAGATGAGGTCTGTCTCTTTGGCTCCGTTGCGGTAGATGGCTTTGCCACGTTCCACCTCGCCAATGGCTGTGATGGAGATGGCGAGTCCTGTGCGCGACGAGGTGGTGTCGCCTCCCACAATATCGACTCCGTGTGCCTCGCATGCCAGACGGAGTCCTTCGTAGAAGTCATCCATGTCTTCCACGCTGAACCGCTTGCTCAGGGCAAGGCTGACGGTGATTTGCTTGGGCATGCCCCCCATGGCGTAGATGTCGGAGAGGTTGACTTGCGCTGCCTTGTAGCCGAGGTGCTTCATGGGCAAGTAAGTCAGGTCGAAGTGAACACCCTCCATCAGCAGGTCGGTACTGACGAGGATGTCTTTGTCGTTGCTGTAGTTCAGCACGGCACAGTCGTCACCCACTCCATAGTGGGTTTCTGGGTTCTTGATTTCCAGGTTTTGAGTCAGTCGCTTGATGAGACCAAACTCACCGAGGGTTGCTATTTCTGTGGCCATTGTTGCGGTTGTGTGGTTATGCGGTAGTCGTTTTTTGTTGTACGAAGTTGGTGATGAGTTGGTTGAACGCTTCTCCTTTGCCATCGAGAAACTCCACCTCGATGGGAATGACCTTTACGTCTTCAAGTCCGTGCAGGCGGGTTGCGTCTTTCTCGGTGGTGAGAATGGTGCGGCCATTTGCCCGAGTGCGGATGTGGTCAATGTCTTGCTGCGTGAAGTTATGATGGTCGGGGAAACTCATCACTTCGAACTTTGGAATCATCTGCTGAAGGTCGTAGGTCATTTGCTGGGGCGAGGCGATGCCCGTGACCAGCAGTGGGTTGTCGCCCAGTCCGTCCAGATGGTCGGGGTATCGGTAGGTGGTGAAGAACACTTCCTGCCGTTTCTCCTGATGGAGGTTTTGCCTGATTTGAAGCCGTTCGGTCTGCGTGATGTCTTGCGGACATTTGGTCACGATGATGATGTCGGCTCGTGAACAGCCGCGCTGGGGTTCGCGCAGTCGGCCTGCTGGCAGAAGCCTGTCGAGGTAACTGAGGCGGTGGTAGTCCATCAGGAGAATGTTGAGGCCGGCCTTCACATAGCGGTGCTGGAAAGCATCGTCGAGGATGACGACCTCGGTTGGTGGCTGCACGTCGGCTTGCATCAGTTGGCGAATGCCGTGGCAGCGGTCTTTATCGACCGCCATGTGGATGTGCGGAAACTTTTGCTTCATCTGGTATGGCTCGTCGCCAATGGCTGGCATGGGAGTGTCGGTCTTGGCCAGTACGAAGCCTTTGGACTGACGCTTGTAGCCACGACTGAGCACAGCCACTTGATACTGCAGGGCAAGCAACCTGATGAGGTATTCCGTGTGTGGGGTCTTGCCTGTGCCGCCTACGGTGATGTTGCCCACGCAGATGACGGGCAGGTTGAACGTCTGTGACTTGAGCATGCCAGCATCGAACATCAGGTTTCTGATGCCGACACCCAGCCCGTAGAGCCACGAGAGCGGCATGAGCCAATGGTTGATGCTGATGTGGTCGCCTTCCACCTTTTCCTTACTTCTTGAGGTACTTGTAGTATTCGCAGGCTGCCAAAAGCCATGCGCCAGTGCCGAAAGGAGCCTGCGACTGGGCATTCACGGTGCGGGTGGGGTCGGGCTTCTCGCCGATGGGTTGCACGTAGCCAATGCTGCCATCGGGCTGAAGGGCTGTCTCTGAGAGGTACTTCCAGGCTTTGTCGATGACGGGCTGATACTGCTTGGCAGGGAGGATGCCGTTGTTCACGCCCCAAAGGAGGCCGTAGGTGAAGAAGGCGGTGCCAGAAGTCTCATAGCCGGGAGCATCGTCGGGGCAGAGGATGGAACGAGTCCAGTAGCCTTCGGGCTGCTGACTGCGGGCCACACCTGCTGAGAGTTGCTTGAAGCGGTCGAGATAGAGTGCGCGATACTTGCTGTCCTTGGGCAGGTCTTGCAGCACCTTGGCCAGACCGGCCAGCACCCATCCTGCGCCACGTGCCCAGAAGGATTTTCCGTCGTTGCAAGCGGTCTTCACCTTCGGATAGACGTATTTGCCGTCGCGGTAGTAGAGTTGTTCTTCCTTGTCGAAGAGCAGTTCGTCTGTCCACTTGAAGCACTCGTACTGCTTGTCGAGCAGTTTCTGGTCGTGAGTGACGGTGTAGAGTTTGGTGAATATGGGCAGCCCCATGTAGAGCGCGTCGGCCCACCACCAGTAATCGACATCGGGCGTTGAGGCTTGGTAGCACATCACTTCCAGCGCGCGTTCGATGCGTTCGGCCCGATGCTCCTGCTTGTAGAGGTCTATATAGACTTGGAAACAGATTTGCCAGTCGGCAAAAAGCACGTGGTTCATGCCTTCTCCGTAGGTCTTGTACTGCCACTGCTTCTTGTCCTTCTGTGTGGCGCCTTTCCAGTGGTTGTATTCGGCCCAAGCGATAGCGTAGTCGAGGTACTGCTGCTTGCCCGTCAGGTTATAGACCTCTTGATTGCCGGTGAAGTAGGCGGCATTGTCCCAAAAGCCACGGCATTTGGCCGAGTTGTGACTTTGCCAATAATCGTTCACTTTTTCTATCTGTCCAAGCACTTCCTGCTTGGTCTGTGCTGCAGCCGTCTGTGCCACAAGGGCAAGGCCGAGCATGAGTTTTGAGAAGAGTCTCATGTCTGTTCGGTTTTATCAGTTAGTTTTTTGTCATTCAATCTTTTGCGGTGTCAGCCCCATCTTCTTGGCTTCCTCAATGAGTAGTGCCTCGGCAGGTTCATACTCGTTGGGAATCTTGCCGTCGAGGATGGCATCTTTGATAAGAGTTTTCAGCACACCTACTTCGCGGCTGGGCTTCAGTCCGAACATCTCCATGATGTCTTCGCCGCTGATGGGAGGCTGGAAGTTTCGTATGCGGTCTTTCTCTTCTATCTCCACCAGTTTGGTGCGCACGGTGAGGAAATTGTCGAGGAACTTTTTCTTCTTCAGTTCATTTTTCGAGGTGATGTCGGCGGTGCAGAGAATCATCAGGTCATCGATGTCGTTGCCTGCATCGAAGAGCAGTCGTCGCACGGCACTGTCGGTCACTTCCTCATCGGCGATGACAATGGGGCGCATGTGCAGTTGCACGAGTTTCTGCACAAACTTCATCTTCTCGTTCATGGGGAGTTTCATGCGTCGGAAGATGCCGGGAATCATGCGTTCGCCAATCTCATTGTGGTTGTGGAACGTCCATCCCAGCAGAGGGTCAAAGCGTTTCGACTTGGGCTTGCCTATATCGTGGAGGAGGGCTGCCCAACGCAACCAGAGGACATGGTCTTTGGGCGAATCCCACGTGCCGTTGCCTTCGGACAAGTCTTTGGGGGTGGCGGTTGCTTTGGCCACATTGTCAAGCACCTCCAGCGTGTGGTAGAAGTTGTCCTTGTGCGCTTTCCCGTTCTTGGTCTCAATGCCTTGAAGGAGAGCCAGTTCGGGGAAGATGAGGGGCAGGAGTCCGCAGCGTTCCAACTCCACGAAACCTTTGGACGGGGTGGGGGAGAGCAGAATCTTGTTCAGTTCGTCGGCTATGCGTTCGGCCGAGATAATCTTGATGCGCTCCTTGTTGCGACCTAAGGCTTCAAACGTCTCTTCCTCTATGTGGAAGCCGAGTTGGGTGGCGAAACGGATGCACCGCATCATGCGCAGTGGGTCGTCGCTGAAAGTGATGTCGGGGTCGAGTGGGGTGGCGATGGTCTTGTCCTCCAGGTCGGATAGTCCGTCGAAGGGGTCAACCAATTCGCCAAAACGCTCTCTGTTCAGGCAGAGTGCCATCGCATTGATGGTGAAATCGCGGCGATTCTGGTCTTCTTCCAGAGTTCCGTCCTCCGTCACTGGCTTTCGTGAATTGCGGTCGTAACTCTCCTTCCGCGCCCCCACAAACTCAATCTCCAGACTTTTGTGCTTCAGTTGAGCCGTGCCGAAGTTCTTGTAGATGGCGATGTGCGCCTTCTTGCCCAACTTGTGGCGCAGGGCTTCGGCGATGGCGATGCCCGGGCGTTTGGTCTGTTGGGTTGGGTCAACGACCACGATGTCGATGTCGCTCGATGGCCGCTCCAGATAGAGGTCTCTCACCCATCCGCCAATGACATAGCACTCCAGCGCCAACTCTTCAGCCGTGTCGGAGATGAGACGGAAGAAGGGATGGTCGAGTTGTTGGAGTATGTCTTCGTGTGAGAGGATCTTCATGGCTGTGTTTATTTTTTACTCTTCTTCTGCATCGTCGCTGCTTTCGCTTGAACTGTCCATCATCGTCAGTTTCCCATCTTTCCATGCATATTCTTCGCGATAAGTGCTTCCTTCCAGATTCGTGTATTCGCTGACAATCATTTTCTTCTCTGCATCAATGACAGGATTGGCGATACTGCTATATTCTTCTACCTGTTCAAAACAATTGTCGTTGTTGTTCCACACCAACGCATCATAGAAAAAGTATGAGTCACCTACTCCGAAGTCGCCCAAGCAGACCACCACGTCTGGAATTCCGTCGAAGTTGATGTCTTCTTCTTCGATGGTTCCTGACTCTCCCAACAAGTCCTTATCCTTTGGCCAGTTGAATTCGCAAACAAACTCTTGTGTCTTCTCGCCTTTCTTGCAGGTCAAGATTAGCGCATCGCATTGGCCATTCTCGTCCTCTCGGAACGAAGTCTCAAAGGTGTATCCGTCACGTGCAGAAGGTTCGCTGGCAGCCACTTCGGTAGAGTCCTTGGCTACATCTGCAACCGATTCGCTGTTGCTTGCGGGCTTATTGCCACAAGAAAACATGATTGCTGTTAAGGCGAAAAGGAATAACTTTTTCATCTGAGTATGTTTTTATGAAACATTTACATTATATAGTGCAAAGATAAGGAAAAAAAAGAAAAAAGAAACCATTGTGGTCACTTTTTTTGCATGAAAGTGGTAAAGATTTACTACCTTTGCCTCATTAAAAGAAAGATGGCATGAAAAGAATCTTATATGTAGTGGGACTGTTAGCCCTGTTATGTGGCTGTGAGAATCGTCCCTCGATGGTGGAACAGCGAAAGGCTGAAATCCGACGGAATGACTCGTTAGAGTTGACTCAGGCTCGTCTTGATTTGGCATGTGCAGACAGCATAGCGACCTTCAAGAAACTTGAGTTGGAAGACTTGAAGAAACAGTTCGTCTTTGAGAAGCAGGAAAAGTACCAGACCACAGGCTACTATGTCTTGCCTGCCTATAAGGGAAGCAAGGAGCGTTTCTCTTTCTTCCCCGAAGTGGAGGAAGGTGGCAAACTGTTACTGGTGTCGGTTGACAAAAAGAGAAACTACACCTTTACAGAGGTGGATTTGGATACAGAAGATTATACGACACAATTGCCTCCCCTTTCTGCAGCCGCAAAGAAGGACGTGGCACTTTGCCATGCGCTTGCACAGGCCATGCACGATTTGGCGGCAGCAAAGCAGCAACAAGAGAAGTTGGCACTGAAGGTGAAGTTCTACGAAAAGAAACGCACACAGCAATGATTTTTGAGGCGTACCCCTCGACTACGGTGTGGCGTACCCCTCGGGTACGGCAGGTCGTACCCGAGGGGTACGATGGTTGATGTGATGCAGCAATGAAGAGGTGATAGTCTGTGTCAGGACGCAAGCGTCATGACGGGATAATATAAAAAAAGCGGGATGCACTCGAATGAATGCATCCCGCTTTGCTTGGTGTATCAGAAGCCGTTTCTTACTCAGCGCGGAGAGTGAAACGCTTGAAATCTGTCACGGTGAGTTCCTTATCGATGTTCTTCAGATACTGTGCTACAGAAATCTTGTTGTCGTCGATATAAGCCTGGTCGAGGAGGCAGTTCTCCTTGTAGAACTTAGCCACCATACCCTTGGCGATGTTCTCAATCATCTGAGGCTTCAGGTTGGCTTCTGCTTCCTTGGCAACAGTCTCCTTGATTTCGCGAGCCTTGGCAGCCTCTTCTGGAGTAATCCAGCCCTTGGCAGTGTTCGACTCGATGTGGTCTTCAGAGTCAACGTGTGCAGGGTTGATGCCAGCCTTCTTCAGGGCGTTCTCAACAGCCTTGCCAATCTGGTTCTGCTTAGCCTTGTCGATAGAGTTGCGCATCTCGGTATCCTTCACATCTTGTGGCACAGCCTCTTCGTCGAGAGCCACAGGAGCCATAGCGGCCACCTGCATGGCCACACCCTTGCCAGCCTCTTCGTAGCCCTTCTTGTTCAGCACAACGAGAGCGCAGAGGAAGTTCTGGTTCATGTGGTTGTAGGCTACGATGTCCTCGCCTTCTACATAGTTGAAGCCGTCGAGTTCCATCTTCTCGCCAGTCACACCCGAACGGTTGGTGATGGCATCCTTAATGTTCTCGCCGTCGATGGTGAGGTTGTTCACCTCGTCCATGCTCTTGCACTTAGCAGCCACAACAGCGTCGATAATCTTGTTGGCGAGTGCCACGAAGTCGGCGTTCTTAGCCACGAAGTCGGTCTCACACTTCAGTGCAATCATTGCACCGTAGTTGCCGTCCACCTTTGCCAGAACACAGCCTTCTGCTGCATCGCGGTCAGAACGCTTGGCTGCCACAAGTTGACCCTTCTTGCGAAGGATTTCCATGGCTGCCTCCATGTCGCCGTTGGCCTCAGTCAGAGCCTTCTTGCAATCCATAAGGCCAGCCTGAGTCTTCTTGCGAAGTTCGTTGATTTCTTTTATTGTAATTGCCATAATAATCTTTGAATTTATTGGTTTCGTGAATGTTATGGGCTATAGCCGCCTATAGTCCATAACATGAAAAAGTTTTCTTTACTCAGCCTGTGGTTCGGCAGCCTCTTCTGCAGCCACTTCTTCCTCAGCCTCTTCTACTGCAGGCACTTCGCCTTCCTTCTTCTCGGCGTTTGCCTCCATGTCAGCCTTCTCAATCTTGCGCTCTTCGAGACCCTCGTTGATGGCATCGCAAACAGCACCGAGAATCAACTCGATAGACTTTGCTGCGTCGTCGTTTGCAGGGATGACGAAGTCGATGTCGCGGGGGTCTGAGTTTGTATCTACGATAGCAAACACAGGGATGCCCAGACGGTTAGCCTCGCTCACAGCGATGTGCTCCTTCATCACGTCAACCACGAAAAGGGCTGAAGGAAGACGAGTCAGGTCGGCGATAGAACCGAGGTTCTTCTCCAACTTGGCGCGCTTGCGGCGAATCTGGAGGTTCTCACGCTTGGAAAGTTTATCGTAAGTTCCGTCGTTCAAGAGTTTGTCGATGTTAGCCATCTTCTTCACAGCCTTGCGGATAGTGGGGAAGTTGGTCAACATGCCACCGGGCCAACGCTCAATCACGTAGGGCATACCTACTGATGCAGCCTTCTCGGCCACGATGTCCTTAGCCTGCTTTTTGGTTGCGACGAAAAGGATGCGCTTGCCGCTCTTGGCAATCTGCTTGAGAGCGTCAGCAGCCTGATCTATCTTTGCTACTGTCTTGTGGAGGTCGATGATGTGAATGCCGTTGCGCTCCATGAAGATGTAGGGAGCCATTGCGGGATTCCACTTGCGCTTGAGGTGGCCGAAGTGCGCACCTGCCTGAAGAAGAGAATTAAAATCTGTTCTTGCCATAATTTTTCTTGTTTGTTTACTTTCTTTTTAAGTTAATGTTTGTTTAACCAACCTGCAGGTCGCCCTGTGCATGAGAGAGCCTGCAAGTTTAGATACTAAACGGTTATCTTTGTTTTCTATAGTCTTTCTAGTCCTTCTTACCTGTCTGGTTATTCTAGCCTTTCTGGTCAAACTAGTGGAACTGGTCAGAACTATACAAAAAACTTTAACGCTTAGAGAATTGGAAGCGACGACGTGCCTTGGGCTGACCTGGCTTCTTGCGCTCGACAGCACGTGCATCACGTGTGATGAAGCCTTCGGCGCGGAGTGCCTTCTTGTCTTCCTCGTTGATTTTCACAAGAGCGCGGGCGATAGCGAGACGCATAGCCTGGCTCTGGCCTGTGTAGCCGCCACCTGTCAGGTTTGCCTTGATGTCATACTTCTCGGCAACGCCAAGGAGGTTGAGTGGTTGCTTCACAACGAACTGGATGAGTTCTGATGGGAAATATTCCTTGATATCACGCTTGTTGATGGTGATTTTGCCAGTACCTTCTGTAAGGTACACGCGGGCAACGGCACTCTTGCGACGGCCGATTGCATTGATATATTCTACTGCCATATACCTTATTCTTTATTTGAGGGTGTTAATGTCAAGTGTTACTGGCTTCTGAGCCTGCTTGTCGTGCTCTGCGCCTTCGAAGATGTAGAGATTCTTGAGAAGATGACGACCGAGGATGCCCTTGGGGAGCATGCCTTTCACGGCATGACGAAGCACTTTCTCGTAGCCGTTGGGACGCTTAATCATTTCTGCGTAAGTTGCCTTGTGCTGACCGCTTGGGTAGCCTGAGAAAGTGATGTAAATCTTCTCTGTTTCCTTCTTGCCAGTAACCTTAATCTGGTTGGCATTGATGAGAATCACGTTGTCGCCACAATCCATGTTGGGTGTGAAGACGGGCTTGTACTTACCGCGAAGTACTTTCGCTACTTTCGATGCAAGGCGGCCTAATGTCTGGCCTGCGGCATCAACCACCACCCACTGCTTGTTGGCTGCTTCGGGAGTGATGTAGCATGTCTTAAAACTGTTTGACTGCATTTAACCTTTTGGTTTTAATAATTAATAATGTGTGTTCGCTGCCAACTCGGCTTTCGCTCGGCTGACGTACTGTGCCCATCGGTTTGTCCCTCTTCCGAGAAGCCTCCCCTTTGGGTTTTCTGCGTTTCACGGACCGCTCTCCCCTGTCTAAAAGAAGTGCTATCCACACAGAGCACGGAGCGATTTTTTGCGCTCCTCGATATAAATCGGCTTGCAAAGGTACGGCTTTTTGCTAAAATGGCAATAAAATTCTTGTTTTTTTGAGTGTATCGCAAGAATTATCTACCTTTGTGGGCAAATTAGACCTATTATGTATCACAAACTTACACTGATTTGGGCTTTTCTTCTGCTCTTTGGTGCTTCAATGAAGGCACAGACTTATGAGCGACTGACCAATCTTCCGCACGTTTATATTGAGACGGAAAACCGAGTTGCCATCACCAGCAAAGATACTTACGTGAATGCCACCATGTACTACGTGGCAGAGGATGATGTGCTGACCACATACGAGGGGATGCAGATACGTGGCCGGGGCAACTCCACGTGGGGCTTGGCCAAGAAGCCTTATAAAATCAAGTTTCAGGAGAAGGAGAAGTTCTTGGGCAAAGGCTATGCCAAGGCAAAGAAATGGACACTGCTGGCCAATGCTGGAGACAAGACCCTGATGCGCAATGCCATCACATCGTTGATGGGCGATTTTCTGGGACTGAAGAATAATCCTGCCCACAAGTTTGTTGACTTGACGCTGAATGGCACCTATGTGGGCACTTATCAGATTAGCGATCAGGTGGATGTGCGCCCTCATCGCGTCAACATTACCGAGCAGGACTATCCGCTCACGGACGAAAGCGACATCACGGGCGGCTATCTGCTGGAGGTGGATGGATTCAAAGACGGCAATTACTTCACCACAAACCGCTATGGAGTTCCCGTCACCATCCACTATCCTGAAGATGACGAGATTGTGGAGTCGCAGAACTCTTACATCCGACAGTATATCAATGACTTTGAGACGGTTCTGGCATCGGACGACTTTGCGGATGCCGAGAACGGCTATCGTTCATGGGTCGATTCCACATCGCTGGTCAACTGGTTTGTGGCCACCGAAGTGAGCGGAAACGTCGATGGCTATTGGTCTTCCTATTTCTACAAAGACCAGCAAGACCCACTGCTCTATTTCGGCCCTTTGTGGGACTACGACATTGCCTACAACAACGACAACCGCACCGACCGACTGGGTACCAGCAACACCGAGCGGCAACTGATGACCGATGCAGGCTATGGTGCCACCAAGAATTGGCTCAACCGCATGTGGCAAGACCCTTGGTTTGGCCGTTTGGTCAATCGCCGTTTGACCGAAGTGGTGGAGGCTGGATTGGAGGAATACATGTACAAGCAAATCGACTCCATCTCCGCCTTGCTGCAGGAGTCTCAGACATTGAACTACCAGAAGTGGGGCATCAACCGCCGGATGCTGCGTGAGCGAATCCTCTATTCGTCCTACGACCAGTATGTGGCTGACCTCAAGACATACCTTGCCATTCACATCCCTTATCTCCAGACTGCTTTTGTCAACAAGAAAGTGGCTGAGCCAACCCCTCCATTCGAAGCCGGTGACTACTACTACACCATCAGCAATGCCGACAATGGCCGAGTCTTCGACATCTACAATGGAACGGGGAGGGCTGGCGACCTCATCTGTTCATGGCAAGCCACGACCACTCGCCTTTCCCAACAGTGGGAGTTCGTGCCTGTGGACGATTACTTCATGATTATCAACCGCAACGATGGAATGGCACTCAACGACCCCACTTCCGGCACATCGACGGCTACGACCAATGTGGGCACTCAACTGAACACCGCCGCGCCTAATGCCAACAGCGACAGGCAACTTTGGAGCCTGAGACCTCAAGGAACGCAGGGCTACTACAACATCGTCAACAAATATACCCACCACACAGCCAACCAGAATGGGGGCAGTGCAGCCAACGGCACTTCCATCATCAGTTATAACACCGATGCCCGCAATTCGACGAGCCTGAAACGCTTGTGGTATATCATCCCTGGCGAAGCCATCGAACAGCCTGAGCCTGATGCCATTGCAGCGGTGGAGCCAGATGAGTATGCGCTGGCCTACAATCCTCAAAGCAAGGTGCTCCACTTTGGCGCAGAAATGCCAGAACAACTGACGTTCACGGCCAAAATACTTTCTTCCAATGGCATGCTCCTCCGTTCCTTCTTGGCTTCGGAACAATGCACGGTGGCCGACCTTCCTCGTGGCGTCTATATCATCACGTGGCGTGTAGATGGCAAGACACGTTCCACCAAGTTGCTCATTCAGTGATGTATAACGACTACGGCACATGGCTCACTGCCCAGTTGGGCGTTAAGACTCAGAAAATCTCTCTCAATGCCGGTTTCACCTGCCCCAACCGCGACAGCACTGTCGGCACGGGAGGTTGTACCTATTGCAACAACCAGACCTTCAATCCCGGCTATTGTGCTCCCTCCAAAACCATCACGCAGCAGTTGGAGGAAGGCAAACGATTCTTTGCCAAGAAGTACCCGGAGATGAAGTACCTGGCTTATTTTCAAGCCTACACCAACACCTATGATTCTCTCCAAAACCTCAAAGCCAAATACGAGGAGGCCCTCTCTGTGCCCGATGTTCTTGGCCTCGTCGTCGGCACTCGACCCGACTGCATGCCCGATGCGCTCTTGGATTATCTCGAAGAACTGAATCGCCACACCTTCCTCCTCGTCGAATACGGCATCGAGTCCATCTATGACGCGACGCTGTCGCGTATCAATCGTGGCCACACCCACGCTCAAACGGTTGATACCATCCTCCGAACAGCCGACCGAGGCATCCCCGTGGGTGCCCACCTCATTCTTGGACTTCCGGGGGAGAGCAGGGGAGACATCCTCCGCGAAGCCGAAGTCCTTTCCTCCCTTCCGCTCACCATGCTCAAACTCCACCAACTTCAACTCATCCGAGGCACGCGCATGGCCGAAGAATACCAGGCCCATCCGGCTGATTTCCACCTCTTCACGTCCGACGAGTACATCGACCTCGTCATTGACTTCCTTGAACGCCTTCGCCCCGACCTCATCCTCGAACGCTTCGTCTCCCAGTCCCCATCGTCTCTCCTCGCCGTTCCAGGTTGGGGCTTGAAAAACCATGAGTTCGTCCATCGCCTTCGTCAACGTATGCAAAAAAGAGACGCCCGTCAAGGCCGCCTCTATCCTTCATCTACAAAAGTAACTTAGATTTTTCACTTTTAGTTTTTCACTTTTCACTTTTAGTTTTTCACTTTTCACTTTTAGTTTTTCACTTTCTCCAGCGTCCTCACAAACTCAACTTCATACCCCATCTTCCCCATCACCTCGCTGATGGCATCTTCCGCATATCTCTCCGCCTTCCTCCTGTTGCTTGGCGTGTCAAATCTCCTCCTTATCTGCTCCTCCACCTTCCGCTTCATCGCATTCGTGTTCGGTAGATGCTCAGCCCAATACTCCGGGTCGTCCGACAAGAACGACGAACTCTGTGTTGTTGCCACATATTCCACCATGGGCAATGTCACCAGCACCACTCTTGCCGAGTCGTCAGCCTCATATTTCACCTTGTCTAAATCCACCTTATAACTGCACCGTTGCCTCAGTGTCTGCACACACGAATGCTCCTCGTTCGCCCACAGCAGGTTCACCTCCGTTTGCTGCTTTGTGGTGTAGTCCTCTATCATCGCGCTGCACACATAAATCTCACCTCTGAGCCGCACCTCCTCAATGCTCGCCATCGTCTCCTCCATTGGCAAAGCCTCCACATCCGTCCGTTGGCACTTGTTGGTGAGCACAATCGCCGCAATGCACACAACCGCAACCGTCAAAGCCGCCGCTACACCCAGTCCTTTCACCTTTCCGTTCATCGTTTCCACTCCTCCTTTCTGTGTACAATCACATCCACATTCTTCATGCCCACACTCTTCACAATCGACACAAACACTACCTTCGCATTGTTCTCAATATCCTTGCCCACCAGTTCCGAAAAGTCCTCCTTCATCACCTCCTGATAAGCCCTTTCCATCAACTGGTCCACCTCCTCATGGCTAATCTTGTCCCTGAGTCCCGACGACATCCGCACGATGGCCTTCTCATCCACCTTCGCCTCATAACCCGAATCAATCACCTTCGGCTCCGGCAGCAGAATCACCACCGCCGTGCTGTCGTCCGTCAGTTTCACATCGTCTATTGTCAAATCCCTCAAGTCATATCCGTATTTGATGGTCACATCCACCGGCACGATGCACTTCCGCTCCCCATACTTCCAAGTCCTTGGGTCTTTCAACTCGAACTTCTCATGTTTGCTGGAGTCATAAATCGCCAACTTCCTCACCCTCACCTCCGTCGTCACCAAATCGGCCTTCTGCTTGATGCTCGACAGAATGACCGACTCCACCTTCGGCAGTTCATGCTCCTCCTTGCCGCCACATCCGTTGCAGCCAGCCAGCGCGAACCCCATCATCAGCGTTCCTATATATATAATAATGTGTAACCCCTTCATTCTTATCTGTTTTTCGGGAAAGAATCCTCCCTCTCACTGCAAAGTTACTCCTTTTTCTCCAAATAGGCTCAAATTCAACGTGAAATAAAGTGAACACCCTCCTTTTTCTCCGTCATTCTCCATTTTTTCTGCCTTCCACTCCAGACTTTTCAAGAAAAATTCCTATCTTTGTGCCCTCATCAGAACTAAACTAAAACTTGGAAAAAGGAATGAAACAGCAACTCAATTCTTTCTTAGCCCAATTGTCGAAAATGTGGTGGCTCCTCCCTTTACTCTCGGCGTTGTGTGCCGTTTTCAAAGGGTGGGTGATAATCACCTATCCGTATGGAAGTCTGCTTGATTACGTGGCAAACACCCTCTTTGTGCTGTTGCTGATAGGGCAAGTGGGGGTCTTGATTGCCTTGATACGGAGAAAGAAGAGGTTTTCCTTCATTCTCTCCATGCTCTCCTTTATCATTGTCTTCTGCTTAGGCTTTGGAGTGTTGGCTTTCTTGGATAGTGGCTATTCTCACGACCCGTTTGGCATGCAGCATCCCATTCCTGCAGGTCTGAAATATCACGAAGTGCTGCATGATGGCGATGCCCAACCGAAGGCAGATGTCAACGACCGAATGTCTTATCTGCAAATAGAGCAGGTGGCAGGCGGAGGCGTCTATGCCTATGATTTCTACTATCCCACATTGAGTGCAGGAGAAATCTATCTGCGCTGCTATGAGGCAACAGAAGGAATCGCTCTCTCAGAGTCGAGTGTCAGAAAGCGGTCTCGTGTCTCGGTTCCAGCCATTCATTCATTCGGAAAGGTAGTTGACAAGCAGGCTTTCACCATCTATGAAGGCGAATGGGGTGACTATTATGCCGTGCGTGTCGAAGTTTGGCACAAAGATGCAGTTTCGGGTAAGGAAACGAAACTGTTGGAGAAAGTCTATAAGATGGAAGGTTGGACGAGGTAACCAGTTGCCGACAAGGATACGTGCATCAACGCCCCGCAATCGTACAAAATGACCACCCCGAAAATGCCTCAAAACAGGTGTGACTCACACCTGTCCCATAGGTGTGACTCATACCCCTACCATAGGTGTGACTCACATCTGTTTTGAGGCTACGGAAGCGTACATTTTGACCAATTGAGTGTGGCTTTCAGTCATTGCCGACACCTCAACTCTTTGGCATTGCCTGCAAGTGTGGAGTATGTGGGGAAAGGAATCTGGAGTGATTGCCCTCACCTAAAACGTGTTGACATTGATACGAAAAATCCAACTTACTATGTGGAAGGGGTGGAGATAAAGAAAAAGTGAGTCTGGAATTTGGATGTTTGGACAAGATGAACTAAATTTGTGGGCAAATTCAAAAAAATAATCATGATGAATCTTTCTTTCAAGAGGCAGATGCTGCTGGCCGCCGCACTGATG
Organism: Prevotellaceae bacterium UBA4359; assembly: GCA_002393555.1. Classification (GTDB taxonomy): domain Bacteria; phylum Bacteroidota; class Bacteroidia; order Bacteroidales; family Bacteroidaceae; genus Minthosoma. The sequence goes on along the minus strand of DGSP01000093.1, from coordinate 2,908 downwards.
GTGGCTGTTGTGGTGGCAGCGCAACAGATTACGCTGGACGATGTGGTGAACTATAAATATTATCCTGCTTCCGTGCGCGAGGCAAGGCCGATGGCCGATGGCGAAAGTTATTCGTGCGTGAGCGATGACGGCAGGCGCATCGAACGCTGCTCGTTCAAGACTGGCGAAACTCTGGAAGTCCTCTTCGATGCCGCCACGGCCCGTGGAGCCTCGGTTCGCCATGTGGAAGGCTACATCGTTGCGCCCGACGAGAGGAATATTCTCATTGAAACCAACCGCACCCGCATTTATCGCCGTTCGGCCACTTCCACATATTATATATATAATGTGAAGAACAAGACCCTTGCCCCGCTCTCCAATGGCGGGCCTCAAGAGTGTCCCAAGTTTTCGCCCGATGGCAACCAGATTGCTTTCGTGCGTGACAACAACATCTTCTTGGTGAAACTGCTCTTCAACAATGCGGAGAGCCAAATCACCAAGGACGGTGAGCGCAATAAGGTCATCAACGGCAAACCCGATTGGGTGTATGAAGAAGAATTTTCGTTCAACTGTGCTTTCGATTTCTCTGCCGACAGCGAGATGCTCGCGTGGATTCGCTTCGACGAGTCTGCCGTCAAGACTTTCTCCTTCCCTTGCTACAGAGGTTCCCACCCGTCGATGGACGACTATGCGCTCTATCCCGGTGTCTTTGAGTACAAATACCCCAAGGCGGGAGAAGAGAACTCGAAGGTGTCTGTGCTGACCTACGACATCAAGAGCCGGGTCACTCGCACCATGCAAGTACCCCTTGATGCCGATGGCTACATTCCGCGCATCCAGTTCACAGGCGAAAAGGATCAACTCATGGTGCTCACGCTCAACCGCCACCAAGACCGTCTCGACTTCTACGCCGTCAATGCTCGCAGCACCACGGCCCAACTCATTCTGAGGGAAGAAAACAAGTGCTATGTGGATGAAGCGGCATATGCCCACCTCGACTTCTCGGGCAATCAGTTCGTCCTGCTCAGCGAGCGCGACGGCTATCAGCACATGTATCTCTACACCATCGGTGGGCAGTTGGTGCGCCAACTCACCTCGGGCCACTATGAGGTGACAGCCTACTACGGCACCGATGCCGCTGGCAAAAACTTCTACTATGCCAGCAACGAAGGAAGTCCCCTGGAACAATATATCTATAAGGTGGACGCCTCTGGAAAAAAGACAAAACTCTCGCAGGAAAAAGGCTTCCATGAAGCCATCTTCAGCAAAGGTTGCCAGTACTATCTCAACACCTATTCCAACCTGACCACACCGCCAGTCTATACATTGCGCAATGCATCAGGCAAAATACTCGAAACGGTCGAGGACAACAACGCACTGAAAGCCATGCTGACCGCGCTTCCTCTGGGAACACCCGAAATCATCTCCCTCACAACATCCGACGGCGTCCAACTGAACGGCTGGATGGTGAAACCCCGCAACTTCGATGCCACCAAGAAATATCCCGTCTTGATGTATCAGTACAGCGGCCCCGGCAGCCAGTCCGTTCACAACTCCTACGACAACGGCTTCATGGGAGGACTCATTTGGGAACAACATCTGGCCGAAAAAGGCTACATCGTAGTCTGTGTCGATGGACGCGGCACAGGAGGACGAGGCTCCGACTTCAAACGATGCACCTATCTGAAAATGGGCGAACTCGAATCACGCGACCAAGTGGAAACAGCCCTTTGGCTGTCCAAGCAACCCTACGTGGATGCCAGCCGCATCGCCATCTGGGGATGGAGTTTCGGAGGTTTCAACACACTCATGGCACTCTGCGAGGGTAGGGGAGTGTTCAACTGCGGCGTAGCCGTCGCACCCGTCACCGACTGGCGCTTCTACGACACCGTCTATACCGAACGCTTCATGCGCACTCCTCAAGAGAACCCCAACGGCTACGACTGCTCCCCCCTTCATCGCCATGAACGCATCAAAGGCGACCTCCTTCTTATCCACGGCACAGCCGACGACAACGTCCACTTCCAAAACACCGCCGAACTCTCCGAAGCCTTCACCCAGTCTGGCTACCAATTCGACATGCAACTCTATACCAACCGCAACCACAGCATCTACGGCGGTCGCACCCGCCACCATCTCGTCACCCGCATCGAGAATTACCTCGACCGCCATCTCCTCCCATAGCCTCTCCCTCTCTCCCTCCCCCCCCATGCTTGCGGGCGGCGGTTTTCCCGCCGCCTCCCTCCCTTTCCCCTCCCTTTCCCCTCCCTTTCCCCTCCCTTTCCCCTTCATCTCCCCTCCATCTCCCCGCTCTCCCGTCCTCCCCTCCTCCTCCCTTTTTTCCTCCTTTTCCCCCGCTTTTGCCCCTCTTTATTCCTCTTTTTCTGTCCGAAATCACATATTTTTCTCATTTTTCAAAAAAAACTCCCTGAAAGTTTTGCCGGTTCGGAAAAAGGCCGTACCTTTGCACTCGCTTTCCGAAAGGGAGGCCACGAAGATAGTTCTTTGACAGATTGCGAACAAACGATAAAGCAGCCGCGCGGCTGTCCCGCCGGGGTGCCATCCGCACCTTTTTGGGAGTCGATGCCGCGCGCAAAGCAAGTCATTCCTTTTACGAGAGAGAATAACGAACGATAAGTGCAGGAAGCCTGGCCGGTCGAACAGAACTATAATTTAATAATTACAGTGAAGAGTTTGATCCTGGCTCAGGATGAACGCTAGGGACAGGCTTAACACATGCAAGTCGAGGGGCAGCATGCAGGTAGCTTGCTATCTGTGATGGCGACCGGCGCACGGGTGAGTAACGCGTATCCAACCTTCCCCGTAGTAGGGCACAGCCCGGCGAAAGTCGGATTAATTCCCTATGTTCTTGACAGCAGACATCTAACGTCAAGCAAAGATTCCTCGCTATGGGATGGGGATGCGTCTG
>DGSP01000088.1 GCA_002393555.1 Prevotellaceae bacterium UBA4359 | reverse complement strand
TAAAGCAAACATCCGAAACTTCAATTATTTATATATATGTACGTGTATGTGAGAGGGGGTGGGGTAGAAGAGACTTCTTTCTCCAAAATGGGGTTGATAGAGGTGCGTTGAGGCGCAAGAATCGGCGGGGCAAATGTTCGTCTGTCTTTGTGGCGGCAAACCGCTGAATTGGGTGCCGATGGGGGCAACTCTGCTGGCAAAATCTCAGTGCGGGTTGCTTGATGTTCTGGTGAAAGAGGGGTTTTGTGGCATCATTTTGGATGTGAAGGAGGATTTTTTTGTGCTGAAAGTGATAATAAAACTTAACGGAGTAGGATTGTTTGGAAAAAAATACCTATCTTTGTCGGACATGAAGAAAAAGACTTAAAATTATGAAGATTTCAAGATATATTTTAACTGGTGCTATTATATGTGTGCTGCCTGTTGCGGCTTGGGCGCAGAAGGTGGTGATTGGCAATTATGTGTTCCCTAAGGATAAGGCTACTTATTACGGTGAGTTGGAGGGTGGAAAGCCTCATGGGAAGGGAAAGACGACGTTCACGACGGGCGACACCTACGAAGGTGAGTATGTGAAGGGTAAGCGTCAGGGCTATGGAGTCTATACGTTCACCGATGGCGAAAAGTATGAGGGCAGTTGGCATCAGGACCACCAGAATGGTCATGGGGTGTATTATTTTGCCAACAACAACAAGTATGATGGCTTGTGGCTGATTGATTATCAGCACGGTCTTGGCACTATGTATTATTATAATGGTGACAAATACGTGGGCGAATGGGCTGACGACAAGCGCAACGGAAAGGGACGCTACACCTGGGCAAACGGCATCTACTATGATGGCGACTGGAAGAACGACAAGAAGTCGGGCAGGGGCACTTTCGACTGGCGCGACGGCTCTATCTACGAAGGCGAGATGGACAACGACATGCGCAACGGCCAAGGGAAATACACTTATCCCAATGGCGATTTCTACACGGGAGGCTGGAAAGATGACATGATGCACGGAAAGGGCATCTACCGCTTTAAGAATGGCGATGTGTATGAGGGTGACTATCAGAACGGCGAACGGACTGGACAGGGCCTTTTCACATACGCCGACAAACGCCGCTATGTGGGTCAGTTCAAGAATGGCTACATGGACGGTTTCGGCACTTACACTTGGCCCGATGGCTCCAAGTATGAGGGCTACTGGGTGGAAGACAAGGAGCATGGGCGTGGCAAGTTCACGGGTGCCAATGGCGATGTGTATGATGGCGAATGGGCCGGTGGAGAGATGAACGGCGAGGGTGTGTTGCGCCTGGCCGATGGCACCAAGTTCAAGGGACGCTTCAAGGATGGGATGAAGAACGGAAAAGGAGTGGAGGAATCTCCTGACGGGGTGCGTTTCGAAGGTTCTTTCTTCAACGACCAGCGCGACGGCTCTTTCGTGGAGAAGGACCGAAACGGCAACGTGATACGCAAGGGCATCTACAATCGCGGCAAGTTGATGGGGCAATGATGAGGGATTTGCAGCGCATCTTGGCAGAGGTGAAAGCGTTGGCTGTCGAGGCAGGACAGTTCATAGCGGGACAGCGTGAGAGTTTCGACGCCAGCAAGGTGGAGTTGAAGCAGAGCCACGACTATGTGAGTTATGTGGATAAACGCTGCGAGGAGATGGTGGTTTCCTGCCTGCGTGAGATACTGCCTGAGGCTGGATTCATCACAGAGGAAAAGACGGTGGAGCAGGTGGATGAGCAGACGGCCTACTTCTGGGTGGTTGACCCGCTGGATGGCACCACAAACTTTATCCACGATTTGGCACCCTATTGTGTGGCCATCGCCCTGCGCAGCAAGACCGAAATCCTGTTGGGGGTGGTCTATGAAGTGACCCGTAGGGAACTCTATAGTGCGGCCAAGGGAATGGGTGCCTTTCTCAACGGGCGTCCCATTCATGTGTCTGGCCAGACCAATTTGGACCAAGCGTTGGTGATGATAGGCTATCCCTATAATGCAGACGGGTGGAGGACTTTCTGCCTGAATCTGACAGGGCGACTCTATGGCCATTGTGCCAGCATCCGCAGCAACGGAAGTGCCGAAGCCGAACTCTGCTACGTGGCATCGGGCAAGATTGATGTCTATGTGGAGTCGTTCATCCAGCCCTGGGATGTGGCAGCCGGAGCGTGTATCCTTCTGGAGGCCGGCGGATGTGTGTCAGACCATGCCGGCACCGACCATGAGTGGGAGAGCGGACGTCAGGTCGTGGCCACAAACGGACTCCTGCATCGGGAGGTGCTGGACGAAATCCGGCAGGCAGAGCAAGCAAACTAACTTTTTTACAAACCTTAAATAAATGGCGTTATGATTTTAGACACTCTTGAAAACTTTGGCAAGTATGCCAACCTGAATCCTCTGTTCCCCAAAGTGGTGGAATATCTGCAGCAGACAGACCTGATGGCCCAAGAGCCAGGAAGAGTGAACATTGACGGCAACAAACTTTTTGTCAACCACAACGTGACAAAAGGAAAGACCGTGGACGAGGCAAAGATGGAAACCCACGACTCCATGATTGACATCCAGATTCCGCTCTCATGCCCCGAAGTGATGGGCTACATGCCCCGTCAGTATTTGTCGGAAGCGCCCTACAATGCGGCCAAGGACATCACCTTCTATCCTGACCGGCCAGAGCAGTACATCACCGTGCATCCGGGTGAGTTCGTCATCTTCTTCCCGCAGGATGGCCACGCTCCTTGTATCTCGCCCGTCCCCGAATATAAAAAGGTAATCTTCAAAGTAAAAGCATAATTTTTTCTCTTATGGCAACAGAAAAAGCAAAGAAGGCCGCCAAGCCCAAGAAGGCGGCCGAGCCCAAAGTGAAGCATATTGGCATTGTGAAGAATGACCCCTGGCTCGAACCCTTCGAAGGAGCCATTGTGGGGCGTCACGACCACGCCCTCTACAAACTGAACGAACTGACCAACGGAGGCAAGCAGTCCCTCTCCGACTTTGCCGACGGACACCTCTATTTCGGACTCCACAAGACAGCCCGTGGCTGGGTGTTGAGAGAGTGGGCCCCCAATGCCACCGACATCTATCTCATCGGCGACTTCAACGGATGGCAAGAAGATGAAGCCTACAAGATGACCCGCATCGACAACGGCAACTGGGAAATCAAACTGAAAGCCAAACAGATGAAGCATGGCGACCTGTTCAAACTGAAAGTGAAGTGGCAGGGCGGTGAAGGAGAACGCATCCCTTCCTATGCCAACCGTGTGGTGCAAGACGACCAGACCAAAATCTTCTCCGCCCAGGTGTGGGCGCCCGAAACTCCCTATGAGTTCAAGAAAAAGAACTTCAAGCCCGACACCAATCCGCTCCTCATCTACGAATGCCACATCGGCATGTCGCAGGATGCCGAGAAAGTGGGCACCTACACCGAGTTCAAGGACAACGTCTTGCCTCGCATCAAGAAAGACGGCTACAATGCCATTCAGGTGATGGCCATAGCCGAGCATCCCTACTACGGCTCCTTCGGCTACCATGTGAGCAATTTCTTCGCTCCCTCCAGCCGTTTCGGCACACCTGAAGAACTGAAGGAACTCATCGACACCGCCCACCAGATGGGCATCGCCGTCATCATGGACATCGTACACTCACATGCCGTAAAGAACGAGATTGAAGGCTTGGGCAACTTTGCCGGCGATGGCTGCCAATACTTCATGCAGGGCGGACGACGTGAGCATCCCGCTTGGGACTCCCTCTGCTTCGACTACGGCAAGAATGAGGTCATCCACTACCTGCTCTCCAACTGCAAGTATTGGCTTCAGGAGTTCCAGTTCGACGGATTCCGCTTCGACGGAGTCACCTCCATGCTCTACTACAGTCATGGTCTGGGCGAAGCCTTTGGCGGCTACGGCGACTACTACAATGGTCACGAAGATGACGAGGCCATTGCCTACCTCACCCTCGCCAACCTGCTCATCCATGAGGTCAATCCACGTGCCATCACCATTGCCGAGGAAGTGTCGGGCATGCCCGGTCTCGCTGCCCCCTTCAAGGATGGTGGCTACGGCTTCGATTACCGCATGGCGATGAACATACCCGACTACTGGATTAAGACCATCAAGGAACTCCGAGACGAAGACTGGAAACCGTCCTCCATGTTCTGGGAAACCACCAATCGCCGCCAGGACGAGAAGACCATCTCATACGCTGAAAGCCACGACCAGGCACTGGTGGGCGACAAGACCATCATCTTCCGTCTCATCGATGCCGACATGTATTGGCACTTCAAGAAGGGCGACGAGAACATGACCGTCAACCGAGGCATCGCTCTCCACAAGATGATACGCCTCCTGACTGCCTCGACCATGAACGGTGGCTACCTCAACTTCATGGGCAACGAGTTCGGCCATCCCGAGTGGATAGACTTCCCTCGAGAAGGCAACGGATGGGGCTACAAGTATGCACGTCGCCAATGGAATCTTGTCGATAATAAGGAACTGTGTTACCACTACTTAGGCGATTTCGACGAAGCCATGCTCAAAGTCATCAAGACCCAGAAGAACTTCCAGAAGACCCCCGTGGTGGAAGTGTGGCACAACGATGGCGACCAAATCCTCGCCTTCTCTCGTGGTGACTTGTTGTTCGTGTTCAACTTCTCGCCCGACCGTTCCTACACCGACTACGGTTTCATCGTGCCTCAGGGCAGTTACGACGTAGTGCTCAACACCGACAACAAACTCTATGGTGGCAACAACTTCGCCGACGATACCGTTCGCCACTTCACTAATTACGATCCAATCTATGAGAAGGATGGCAAAGGATGGCTCAAACTCTACATACCAGCCCGTTCTGCCGTCGTCCTTCATAAAAACGCTGAATAATTGTGAGTAACAGCCACTTTTTCAAACAGAAAACCGCAGGAATCATCCAGTATTCCTGCGGGGTTCTGTTTATGCTTTTCACCTTCTCCTACCTCTACTTCCTGCAAGGCGACCTTTTGGCCGAAGCCCAGTTTGTCTATTCGCATGGCGCCACCACCTACAACCTCTTCATCGGCGCCATCATCATCACTGCCGTTTTGCAGATTCTTCAGCGAGTGGTCCATCTCCTCACCAACCTTCCTCCACGATGGTACGCCTTCTCCTATCTCCCCTCCATGCTCGGTTTGGCCATTTTGACTGACATCGACCGTCACGCTCTGCTTCATTTCACCTTTGGAGCATGGGTGTGGATGGCACCTCTCATTCTCGTCGGATTTGTCATTGCCGTCTTCCTCATCCGGCATTTCGACACATATTTCCCCAATGAATCCACCGACCTCAAGTCGCAGGCCTATCCTAATTTCATCATTCTTTTCGTCCTCATCCTTGTGACTGGTGCAATCCCTCACAATCCCGATGTCTTCCACTACGAGATGAAGACCGAACGTCTCATCCTTGGACATGACTACGAGGCCGCATCCCATGTGGGCGAACGCTCTTTGCGAAGCACAGCGCGACTCACCCAACTGCGCATGTATGCCCTCTCCCAACAGGGGCTGTTGGCAGAACGTCTTTTCGACTATCCTCAGTACTACGGCTCACAGGGCTTGCTCGATATTGCAGAAAGCCAACCCTATTACCGTTTCACCACACAAGACATCTGCGCTCATCTCGGAGCACGTTGCGGTAAGACAGTATCCTCCACCCAGCGATACTACCACCTCTTGCTGAACGACTCCCTCTGCAATATCTACACTATCGACTACTATCTCTGTAGTCTTCTGCTCGACAAACGCACGGACGAATTTCTGCAACAGTTTCCTTGCTACTACCATCTCGGCACCTCCCACAACGGTGACAATCTGCCCCGTGCCTATCGCGAGGCCCTTCTGCTGCTGGGCGACCCGCAGGCAGCCTCGAGTGGAGTGGTCCGTGTGAAAGGCGACACCCTCGCTGTCTTCACCGACAATGACTTCATCTCTCGGTATCGCGACTACAAAGAACTCAAATCCGAGTTCTCCGACCGAACCGAACGCGTCAACAAGACGCACCGCGAGTTTGGGAACACCTATTGGTGGTACTACGATTGCAGCCATCTTGCCACAGGCGAACTTCAGCGGCAATGAACATGACAGAAATCATGAGTCAGCCCGAAAAACAGAGTATGGAAAAAAGCGCTCCAGTGCAGCATAAGGTGCGCATTCGGGCCATCGTGCAACTTGCCTATCCCATCGTCATAGCCCAGTTGGGAAGCATCTTTCAAGGTTGGGCCGACACCATCATGGTGGGCCAATACGGCACACCCGAACTCTCGGCAGCCAGTTTCGTCAACAACGTCTTCAACCTCTGCATCTATTTCCTCCTTGGCATCTCCTATGCCACCACTCCCATTGTGGCAGGCCACTTTGGACAAGGACGCTTTGCCAAGACCTTGCAGACCCTGCGCGAAAGCAATTGGGTCAACCTGCTTGCCAGTCTTCTCGTTGTCCTGCTCCTCCTTCTCCTCTATCTCAACGTGCACCATCTCGGTCAGCCCCAAGAACTTCTGCCCCTCATCCGGCCTTATTTCATCGTCCTGCTCATCTCGCTTCCCTTCATGTCTCTCTTCAATTCCATGAAGCAATTCTCCGATGCACTTGGCGACACCCTCACCCCCATGTGGGTCATGATAGGCAGCAACATCCTCAACCTCATCCTCAACTATTTCCTTATCTTCACCCTCGACCTCGGTCTTCTCGGTGCAGGAATGGCCACCCTCATCGCCCGTGCCTCCACACCCGTTGCCATGTGGGTGGCCCTTCGGCGTGGCCGACTTCTCGCCACTCCCCAGTTCCGTCAGGTTCCTCCATCATCCACCTCCTGCACCCGTGATGGTATGCTCAATCTTTTCCGTCTCGGCCTCCCCATTTCCATCCAACTCTGCCTCGAAGCCAGTTCGTTCAATGTTGCAGCCATCTTCATGGGCTGGATTGGAGTGACTGCTCTTGCAGCCCATCAAGTCATGGCCACCGTCAGCACCCTCGCCTTCATGGTCTATTACGGCATCGGTGCTGCTGCCGCCATCCGTATTGCCTACTACCGAGGCCGCCACGACTGGCAAGAAGTGCGTCTGACAGCCCGCACGGCCTTCTTCCTTTCCCTCTTCTCCGGCATTGTCATTGTCTCAGCAATCTGCTTTGCAGGCCATCCTCTCGTGTCCATCTTCACCACCAGTCCTGATGTCGCCTTTCTCTTCATTGCCATGTTACCAGCCTTTGCATGCTACCAACTCGGCGACTGTCTTCAGGTCATCTACGCTAACGCCCTGCGCGCCATCAAAAGTGTGCGGGCCATGATGCTCTATGCCTTCATCGCCTATGCCCTCGTCAGCATCCCGCTTTCCTACCTTTTCGCCTTTCCTCTCCACATGGGTGCCGTCGGCATCTGGTGGGCCTTTCCTTTCGGACTCACCACTGCTGGACTCTGCTACTGCATCCACTTCCTGTATCAATGCAACAAATGGGCAAAGCGTGAAGGCTGAGAGGAACGTGGTTTCGGAGTTTTTTGTTCGAGAGATGGCCGATTTATATAGAAGGTAAAAGAGCCTGTCGGAGATTGGAAAAACAATTTTAGTGCTATTTTTGTATATATCAGAGATTTTCCTTACCTTTGCCAGCAATTTTTCTGACATGTGTTCTTCATGTTGGGAATCTGTGGAAATAATTTGTAGAAAGAAAATATGAAAAAGACTTTATTGGGAATGCTTGCCGCATCTCTTATGCTGCTGGCGAGTTGCACGTCTTACAAGAATGTGCCTTATCTGCAGAACAGCGACAAAGTGGATTTGAGTCCTGCCACGATGCTGTATGATGCTAAGATTATGCCTAAGGACCAACTGGTTATCAATGTGAATTATCCGACTGACCCAGATGCGGTGAAGATGTTCAATCTGGTGACAATGGCAGAGAACACTACTTCGACCATTTCATCAAGACTTTCATCGATGGCGCAAGTGCAGACCTATCTGGTGGATAACGAGGGCTACATCAACTATCCACTTTTGGGTCGTCTGCATGTGGGTGGACTGACGAAGACGGAACTGGAGAATCTGCTGGCTTCGAAAATACAAGGCTCATACACGAAAGAGGCTCCGCTGGTGTATGTGCAGATGTCGAACTACAAGGTGTCGGTGCTGGGCGAGGTGGCTCGTCCTGGCCAATATATGGCCACAACGGGTAAGGTCAACATCTTTGAGGCATTGGCTATGGCAGGCGACCTGACCATCTGGGGACAGCGCGACTGTGTGAAGATTATTCGTGAAAATGAAAAAGGGGAGAAGACCATTGTGCCGATGAATCTGAACGATGCCAACATCATCAACTCGCCTTACTATCAGTTGCAGCAGAACGACATCGTGTATGTGACGCCCAACAAGACGAAGGCAAAGAACTCGGGTGTGGGTTCGGAAACGAGCCTCTGGTTCACCTCGACCAGCATCCTGGTGTCGCTCACTTCGCTCCTCTACAACATTCTTAAATGATAGGAACTTTATGCAGGTGAAACAATCGTGGCGCGAGAAAGGCTATGTCGATGAGCCAATCTCCGAGGATATTGACTTGAATGCCGAAATCCGCAAGATGTGCAAAGAGAAGAATGCGGTGATTTTGGCACATTATTATACAGATGGAGCCGTGCAAGACATCGCTGACTTTGTAGGCGACTCGCTGGCTCTGGCGCAGTGGTCGGCCAAGACCGATGCCGACATCATCGTGATGTGTGGTGTTCATTTCATGGGCGAGACGAACAAGATTCTTTGTCCCGACAAGAAGGTGCTGGTGCTCGACTTGAATGCTGGATGCTCTTTGGCTGATAGTTGCAGGGCCGAGGATTTGAAGGCGTTTATCGATGAACATCCGGGCTATAAGGTGGTGAGTTATGTGAACACGACTGCTGCTGTGAAGGCACTGACCGATGTGGTGGTGACTTCGAGCAATGCCAAATTGGTCATCGACTCATTTCCTCAGGATGAGAAACTTATCTTTGGTCCTGACAAGAACCTCGGCAACTATATCAACTCCGTGACAGGTCGTGAGATGCTCCTGTGGAATGGTGGCTGTCATGTGCATGGACAGTTCTCGTTGGAGAAGATTCTGGCACTGAAGGCAGAACACCCGTCTGCAAAGATTCTGGTGCATCCTGAGTGTCCGGCACCCATTCAGAAGGTGGCGGATGTGATTGGCTCGACGGCAGGATTGCTCAACTTTGCCATCAAGGATGAAGCCACCGAGTTCATCGTGGCAACGGAAAGCGGCATCCTGCACAAGATGAAGGAGGCTTGTCCCGAAAAACTGTTCATTCCAGCACCACCAGAGGCAACGGAAACAGTGGGCTGTTCCTGCAACGAATGCGAGTTCATGAAACTGAACACGCTGAAGAAACTCTACAACACCTTGAAGTATGAGTGGCCCACCATTGAGGTTGACCCTGCCATCGCTGAAAAAGCGGTGAAACCCATCGACCGGATGTTGGAGATATCAAAGAACATGAAATCGGCAATGTCGAGCAAATGAGAAAGTCTGGGTCTGTCGCTGCTTTAGTTTCTGGTGGGGTCGATTCTGCTGTTTCGGTGCATTTGCTGAAAGAGCAGGGGATTGACCCGCATCTATTCTACATCAAGATTGGTCCCGACGAAAAGACAGAGTGGAACTGCACCTCGGAAGAGGATGTGGAGATTTGTCAGTGGTTGGCACGGAAGTATGGCTTGAAGTTTGATGTGATTGACCTGCACAAAGACTATTGGGAAAAGGTGGTAGGTTACACGATGGACAAGGCACGGCAAGGACTGACACCGAATCCAGATGTGATGTGCAACAAACTCATCAAGTTTGGCTGTTTTGAAGAGGTGGCAGGCAAGGAGTTTGACTTTACTGCCACAGGGCATTATGCCACGACAACCACAATGAACGGGAAAGTGTGGCTTTCCACTTCGCCCGACCCCGTGAAAGACCAGACGGATTTTCTTTGCCAAATCAGTTCGTTGCAAGTGAACAAACTGATGTTTCCCATCGGACATTTGTGGAAGCATCAGGTGAGGGAGATTGCCGAACAGGCACATCTGCTGAATGCGGAAAGGAAAGATAGTCAGGGCATTTGTTTCTTAGGCAACATCGATTTCCGCGATTACATCAAGGCACATCTGGGTGAGAATCCTGGCGATGTGCGTGAGATAGAAACAGGCCATAAGATAGGGGAACACAAAGGGCTGTGGTTCTACACGATAGGTCAGCGCAAGGGACTCGGTTTTGGCGGTGGCCCTTGGTTTGTGGTGAAAAAGAACCTCAAGCGCAACATCCTCTTCGTCTCGCATGGCTATGACCCCGAAAAGGTATATAAAGACCATCTGACCATGAATGACTTTCACTTCATCACGGAAAATCCGTTTGAGGATGAAGCGTTTAAGCAGGATGTGCAGATGACAGCAGGAAATCCATCAATGCGGGTGACGTTCAAGATTCGTCACACGCCCGAATATCTTGGCGGTGTCCTTTCTCTCAAGGAAGATGGACGCTGGTTTCTTCAGGCAGACAAGAAGATACATGGTGTTGCCCCCGGTCAGTTCTGCGTGGTGTATGACCAAGACCACCACCTCTGTTTCGGTAGTGGAGAAATTAACTGAAATTGAAAGTTGGTGCCTTTCGTGGACATTCCATGAAAGGCACCAACTTTTTATGTTGTGTTGTAAAGTTTCAGAGTCGAAAAGTTTTGTGTCAGAGAAATTAGTTGTATCTTTGCAACTGTTCATTCACTGATGCCCACTCTCGGAGGGCAGAGCAATAAACAATAAACTCAATCATAAAAACGAGAAAATATGACATAAAAGTTTAGCAAGACATATTTAGTATAAAAGAGAGCGTTTGCTTTTGATTCTTACGTACAAAATCGCCAAATTTAGACCGTAAAGAAAGCCACTACTGTTCGAAGTAATTCGCGCCTGTGAACGGCGTGGATTTACTCGTAGTAGTGGTGGGTGTTTGGCGATACCTGTACGTAAGGCGAGAAAAATTCACGCTTTTATTGTATCAAATTCTTACGTACAAATTTCGCCAAAATGACTACACAAGAAGAACTTTTACAGAAGCGGATTCGTGAACTGGAAAAAGAGGTTGCGCATCTGCATTCGCAAATCAAGCATCAGCAATATGGGCTGGTGTGGCTTGATGTACCCGAGGCTTTCGATGAGGAAAGTGAGAACAAAATCCCCATCTTGGAGGAAGTGCCGGAATTGGCCATCCATCATGATGACGGCAAACCCACTCATATTCTGATTGAAGGTGATAATTATCATGCACTGACCTGTCTTAACTACACGCATAAAGGAAAGGTGGATGTGATTTATATAGACCCGCCGTATAATACAGGCAGTGATGGATTTACGTATAAGGACAGCAGATTTTTGGATAAATATCCAGATGGTGCTGAAATTAAGTCAAATAACCCTCTTAAAAATAGTACTTGGCTCTCTTTTATACAAAAAAGGCTACGACTTGCACGCGAACTTTTATCAGATAAGGGAGTTATTTTTATTTCTATAGATGACAATGAACACGCCAATCTGAAACTTCTCTGCGACAAAATTTTTGGCGTTCAGAATTTTATTAGCAGTTTGCCTCGTAAAGGTTCTGGAGGACGGCAAGATAGTAAGCATTATGCGATTGTGCATGAATATATTTTGGTATATGCTTCCAATGTGGAACACTTTGAGGCCGGGCGTTCGGTGAAGGCAAAAAATGATTTTAAGTTATTTGATGAAACCAAAGGAGCGTATTATAAAACACAACTTCTAAGAAAATGGGGAGATAATAGTCGTCGAGAAGACCGTCCTAATTTATATTATCCAATCTACTATAACATCTTAACCTCTCAATTTTCTCTAAAAAGAGAACATGATTCCGATTTGGAAATTTATCCTATGCTCGATGCCGAGAAAGAAGGGTGCTGGCGATGGGGAAAAGCGACAATGCAAGAAGGTTTTAATAAAAAATGTGTTGAACTTCAAAAAAACAAGAAAGGGGAATTTATTGTATATGAGCGAATTTATGAAGAAACATCCTCAAAGACAAAACCTTTCTCCAGTTGGATTGATGATATTGACAATAGTACGGGAACGGGCTTTTTGAAAGAGTTATTGGGTCTCAAAGTTTTTGATTATCCAAAACCAGTTGATTTAGTGGAAAGAATCTTGCGCATGGCTTCCCCAAAAAAAGATTTTATTGTTTTAGACTTTTTTGCAGGTAGTGGTACAACTCTACATGCTACCATAAATCTTAACGAAGAAGATAGTGGTAACAGGCAATGCATTCTCTGCCAAATCAATGAGAAAAATATCTGTACGGATGTTACTTACGAAAGGAACAAGCGAGTGATGAATGGCTACACTGACAGCAAAGGTAACCATGTGGAAGGTCTTGGTAATTCTCTCAAATATTACCGTACAGCCTTTGTTGGCAAGAACAAGCCCAAGGAGGCGACGGATGAGGACAAACTGACTTTGTCGAAAAAGGCTGGGTGTTTGTTGGCTTTGGCGGAAAATACTTTGTATGAACAAAAGAGTACGGACTTTTATCAGATTTACTCTGATGAAAAAGGACACTCGACTGCCATCTACTTTCAGGAAGATGGTGCTGCGTATGATGAGTTTCTAAATGATGTGGAACACATCAATGGCAAACGTACTGTCTATATTTTCAGTTGGGGAACGGCTGATGAGTTCAGAAGCGACTTCGAGATGATGAAAGACGTGACGGTGAAAAGCATTCCTCAACCCATCTTGGATATTTACAAATCATTGAATCAGTAGGAGGGCTTGAACATGGAAAAAATAGCATTTCAAGAAAAGGCTGTAGAAGAACTCTTGGAGAGTTTCAAGAGATTGTGGAAAAACGGCAACTCGATGTTGGAACTGACATTCAAGGCTCCTACGGGTAGCGGTAAGACTTACATGACGGAAAAGTTTATCACAGAACTGGGCAACCAACCAGACTGGCAGCAAGACGTGGCTTTCGTTTGGATTACTTTCTCGGACGATTTGGCCATGCAGAGTCGTGATAAGTTCATGGATTACTTCTATCCTAATGTGCCAGGAGGGCTATTGACTATCAACGATTTTAATAAAGGAGCGTTACACACCAAAGATGTGCTGTTCTTGAACTGGCAGAAGTTGGTGTCTCGCAAGGCAGAAGACCGTGTGAATCGTCGCCCTGATGATGAGCGTTTGCGCAAGGAGCAGGGTTTTTATTATGAAGATGTGATAGAGATGACCCATGCAGAGGGGAGAGAAATCGTGCTGATTATCGATGAAAGCCACAAGAATGTGACTTTTGCCTCTATGCGTGATGTGATTGTGCCTATGAATCCGCGCATCATCGTGAAGGTGTCTGCCACTCCCGAAAGTGAGCCAAGTTTTTCAGATGTGAAGAACGGAAGGGCTGGCTTCGTGGAAGTGGAGAGACAGGATGTGATAGATGCTGGCATGATTAAGGAACAGATAGTGTGTCAGACGGATGAGGATGTGAGGAAGAATGAAGGTTTGGACTTTGACGATGCTTTGATGCAGATGGCAATGGACAAGCGGGAGGAACTGAAAGCACAACTGGAGAGTTTTGGCATCGATGTGAATCCGCTTGTGTTGGTGCAGTTGCCCAACGATGATGCTGACTACAAAGCACAAGGAGTGCCGACCAAAGAAGAAAAGGTGTTGGAGTTCTTGCAATCGAAAGGAGTGAAGCGAGAACGCATCGCCTCTTGGTTTGACCAAAAGAAGAAGCCTGAAGGATTGGAACGTGATGATAGCCCTTACGATTATTTGTTGTTCAAGATGGCGGCAGGAACAGGTTGGGATTGTCCGAGAGCGCAGGTGCTGGTGATGTTCAGAGAAATCAAGTCTGCCATCTTCCATACGCAGACAATCGGACGCATCATGCGAGTGCCCATGAGAGGCAAACAGGGATGTGAGATTTTCCGTACAGGCTACATTTATACCAACTACAAACGCAACGAAGTGGCCCATGCGGATTATGGAAAAGAGATGAACAAGCCCAAACTGCTGGTGGCAAAGAACCGGAAAGGGAAAGAGTTTGTGCTTGACCAGCAGTTGAAGACGGAATACATTCCGCGCATCGACTACGGCGACCTGGGACGAACAGATGAGTTTCAACGTCATCTGCGGCAGTCGTTTAACGACTATTTCTGTTTGGACATTGATGACATCATGGAGAAGAGGATGCTGAAATTTCAGGAAAAACGCTTCTTCCCCAATGTGAAACTCAGGAATGAAATCATTGTCAACGCTAAAATTGACAACATAGACCAACTGCAGACACAATTAACCATGAATGGGGTTGATGCACAGGTGGAAGCGAGTCGCAACGATGTGGAGAAGACTTTCACACTTCTGTGCGCTCAACTATTGCGTGAACAAGATGACGAAGAGGCAAAAGTGAGCAATATCGCTCGTTCGTGGAGTCCGATGAAATCTGCATTGCGGATGTGGATGAAGAAGACTTTCACCGAATACAGTGATGATGAGTGCTATCGCATCTTTATCAATGACATTCTGAAAGGTGCAGACAGTGCTTTACGTGCGGCATTGACACAAACGCTGAAGTCATATCGTCCCAATCTGTTGGCACAGTTGAAGGAGAAAAGGGAAAAGGCTTTGCAGTCGGAAGTGGAAACCTTCAAAGTGTTGGAATCATACGCCTACACGGATGACTATGAGACGCATGAGATGCAGCGATGTATTCTGTCTCCATTCTATATACGGAAGGAATATCATGGAAGAAAGACAGAATGGGCTTTTGCACAGTATCTCGATGCACTGCCAGAAGTGGAGTGGTGGTTGAAGAATGGTGACAGCGGAAAAGACTATCTGTCCATCCGCTATACGGACAGCCAAACAGGGGAACTCTCCTTATTTTATCCTGACTGGATTGTGCGTTTTACAGATGGAAGCATTGGCATCTTCGACACCAAAGGGGGCATCACGGCAATCTCGCAAGACACGAAAGATAAGGCTGAGGAATTGCAACGCCGCATCAAGAAACTGAATAGTCTTGTTCGCGAACAGCACTATGTGGGTGGCATCGTTCGTTTTGCCAATGGAAAGTGGTATGCCAACAATGCTGACACATATACATGCAATCCGATGAACACAGATGGATGGAGTTTGCTGGAAGACTTGTTGGTTTTTGAAAGAGCATGAAAAATGCCGGCTCAGCATGATGTGTTGAGTCGGCATTTTTTGTGTGTGGATGATAGTTTGTTTTTACTTCTTCTCCTTCAAGAGGTCGCGGATTTCGGTGAGGAGCACTTCTTCCTTCGTTGGCTCTGGTGCAGGAGCGGCGGCAGCCTCTTCGGCTTCCTTCTTCTTGCGGAGGGCAGATGCCTTGGCGATGGCCTTCACGATGAAGAAGAGGCAGATGGCGATGATGAAGAAGTCGAGCACGTTCTGGCAGAATGCGCCGTAGTTCCAAGTGACGGGTTCGATGGCTTCGGTCACCACTTCGCCTGCTTCGTTCAGCACTTCGGGCACACCGGGCTTGAGTTCAATCTTCAGGTCTGCCACGTTCACGCTCCAGATGGCTGCCACGAGTGGCATGATGAGGTCTGCCACGATGGAAGACACGATTTTGCCGAATGCGCCGCCGATGATGACACCGACTGCCATGTCCATCACATTGCCCTTGAAGGCAAATTCCTTAAATTCTTCGATAATTTTTGCCATAGTCTTTGTTTTTTATAATAAAAAGTGGATATTTGTCGTTATGAATGATGTACGATGTTCCTGAATCTTGTGGCAAAGGTACGAAAAAAATCTGTAACGGTGTTAATAAACTAAAAAAAACATGAAGAATAAACTTTTTTTGTGGCTGAGCATGTGCCTGATGTTATTGTTGGCGGCATGTTCTACTGCTCACCATTGCAATTGCGGGTAAACCCGAAAAGACTCCGCCATTCCCCGAAGAGGGTGGTGGAGTCTTTTAAGTGTGAAAGAAAAAAGGGGAAGCGAAATGCCTCCCCTTTCTTTGTTATGTGTTGAGTGTCTCTTATTTGAGTTCTGCGAGGTACTTGATAGTGCGCACCATCTGAGAAGTGTAAGAGTTCTCGTTGTCATACCATGCAACAACCTGAACGAGAGAGTTGCCGTCGCCCATCTTGCTGACCATAGTCTGATTGGCGTCGAAGAGTGAACCGAACTTCATGCCGATAACGTCGCTTGAAACGAGTTTCTCCTCTGTGTAGCCGAATGACTCGTTGGCGGCAGCCTTCATGGCAGCGTTGATGCCCTCAACAGTCACTTCACCCTTCACTACAGCGTGCAGGATAGTGGTAGAACCTGTTGGAGTGGGAACGCGCTGAGCAGCACCGATGAGTTTGCCGTTCAGTTCGGGGATAACGAGACCGATGGCCTTGGCAGCGCCAGTTGAGTTAGGAACGATGTTCTGGGCACCAGCGCGGGCACGCTGAACATCACCCTTGCGCTGAGGACCGTCGAGAATCATCTGGTCGCCAGTGTAGGCGTGAACTGTAGTCATGATACCGCTCTGGATGGGAGCGAAGTCGTTCAGAGCCTTAGTCATAGGAGCCAAGCAGTTTGTGGTGCAAGAAGCAGCGCTGATCACTGTGTCGGCAGGAGTAAGAGTCTTGTGGTTCACGTTGTAAACGATGGTGGGGAGGTCGTTGCCTGCAGGAGCAGAGATAACCACCTTCTTGGCACCAGCCTTGATGTGGGCAGAAGCCTTCTCCTTAGAAGTGTAGAAACCAGTGCACTCGAGCACAACATCTACGTTCAGTTCGCCCCAAGGCAGTTCGGCTGCGTTAGGAACAGCGTAGATAGTGATTTCCTTGCCGTCAACGATGATAGAGTTGTCGGTGCAGTCAACAGTGTGCTTGTTCTCGCCGATCTTGCCGCAGAAACCGCCCTGAGCAGTGTCATACTTGAGCAGGTGAGCCAGCATCTTGGGGCTGGTCAAGTCGTTGATTGCTACTACTTCATAACCTTCAGCCT
>DGSP01000057.1 GCA_002393555.1 Prevotellaceae bacterium UBA4359 | reverse complement strand
TGAAGAAAGCATCCGAAACTTCAATGAATTATTTTTGTTTGAATTCATCGAACTCACGTTATTTAGGATAAATTTTTATTCAACGGTGTTGTTTTGCCGCTCTATCACTTGTATGCTGTCGAGCGAGAGGAGGATGCCGTTGGGGGCTTGGTCGAGGGTGCGGTTTGGGAAATATGTCGTATCGTCTTATTTTGAATGGTTGTCATCCCTGTTCAGCCATAGGGCAAAGAAGGGGTCATAGACCATGTAGGTGGATTTCTCTTGGGTGATGAAGTCTTTGTCTAACAATCCACGGACGGCGGCTGTCACTACACTGACCGTTTGCAAGTGATGTTTCTTGATGAAGTTTTTGCTGGTGATGTTTTGAGCCTTGCCTTCTCGCGCAATGGCGATGAAAACTTCGCGCTGTTTTTCGGGTATCTTGTCCAGCAGGTCAGCGTATGTTTCGGAGAACATGTCGAGGATATAGGTGATGGCTGCATCCACCATGTCGGGGGTGCAGCGGGTGTTGGGGGGTGTTTTGAGGAAGAGGACGTTCAAAACACGTTGGATGCACGAGGTGACGGCATCGAACCGCTCGTAGATGTTGGTCACCACTCCTTCTTCCAGCGCCTTCCCGAATTTTGCGAACTGCATCTGTGCGAACTCCTCGTATTTCTCTACGGGGATAGGTTTCAGGTTCATGATGAGCACAGACTGATAGAACGGACGGGAGGGTGAGGTGAAAATCTCGCCCATCAGATGGCGTTTGCTGCCTGCGAAGATGAAGGTGGCATTGATGCAGCGTTGGATGTAGGTGCGGAGGGTCGCTTCTACGTTGGGAGCATCGCTGTAGCGTGTAATTTGCTGAAACTCGTCGATGGCCACAAGGCAGGGCTTGTCTGACTCGCGGAGATACTGAAAGATTTCGTCCAGTGTGACGGCGGGGTTTTCGATGTCTCCAAGTCCAAGGCTCCATGTCGGGATGCTGTTGATGTCAAATGTGATTTCGGAACGTATGGAGCGTAATACATTGATGAATCCCTCCCACACAGCACGTCCCTTGGGACGGAGTTCGTTGAGGATGGCTCGCCCAAAGACATTGACGAAATCACGCAGGCTGTTTGTTGCGTAGATGTCAATATGGAACGTATAAAAGTGTTCCTGAATCTCTGGCTGATGGAAGCAATGGTGTATCAGGTCTGTCTTGCCCACCCGCCGAGGGGATATAAGTGCCATGTTGTTACCATTGACGGTCAGTTCTACCAACTGCTTGGTTTCTTCCACTCTGTCGCAGAAATATTCGGCTCCAGCATAGCCTTTTGTTACAAATGGATTGTCCATACCTTATTCATTTTGAGCACAAAGGTATGATTTTTCTGTAAATTATCCTAATTAGGATTATCCTTTTTAGGATAATTCTCTTTTTAAGGATGAAAAACGCCTCATTTTGTGGTAAATGAGGCGTTTTTTTATTCAACGGTGTTGGTTTGCCGCTCTATCACTTGTATGCTGTCGAGCGAGAGGAGGATGCCGTCGGGGGCTTGGTCGAGTTCGGCTCGTTGGGCTTGTTGCAGGTAGATGGGGTAGGCTTTGCCGAGGGGGAGAATCTTGAGTTCGACGCGCTTGCCGACGAGGTCGGAGAGGCGGACGAGCATGGGTTTTCCGTTCCAGAAGTTGTCGGCCACGAGTTGGCCGTCGGCATAGAGGCGGGCCACGTCGCCTCGGTAGGAAATCTGGAGGTAGAGGTCGAGGTTCTCGTTCAGTTCGTCGAGGTTGGCGATGGTCCATGTGGCGGCTTTCTCAAAGTCGGCTTCGGTGGGCATGGCGGCCACTTTCTGTTTGCCTATGGACACGGTGCGCAGTCCTCCATGTTCCTTGGTCAGCACGTGGTTGACGGGGGTGGGGAGGGTGTGCCAGGTTTCTTCCATGATGCGTGAGCCGTCCTTGTAGAGGATGCC
Organism: Prevotellaceae bacterium UBA4359; assembly: GCA_002393555.1. Lineage (GTDB taxonomy): Bacteria > Bacteroidota > Bacteroidia > Bacteroidales > Bacteroidaceae > Minthosoma. The sequence continues at coordinate 5,818 of DGSP01000057.1, read as the reverse complement.
GTTGGAGTAGTGGAGTTGACCGTCTATCTTGTAGGCGGTTCTGGCTTTCTCCTTCGAGAGGACGCAGAGGGTTGTGCCAGCGGCCTTGAAAGGTTTGTTGAGTTTGGCGGTGAAGGTTTTGCCGTTGATGGAGAGTTGGGGCTTTTTGCCGTCGATGGCGATGAAGTAGATGGTGCCGTCGGAGGTCTTGCAGAAGGGTTCGGCGGTGGCCTCATTGATGGTTGCGTAAGGAGTTACTTGCCAGTTGCGAGGGGTGATGTAGGCATGGCCGCTTTCGTTGAGGATGCGCACGTAGTCGCAGAAGAACTCGAAGGAGCCGCGACGGGCATAGTGGGCGGAGAGGGTGTGGGCGTCCATCTGGCTGAGTTCCTCGCCCCAGTCGGCCAGGAACTGATGGAGCCAGCGGCTTTCGTGCCATGCCGTCCAGTTGGGTTGTCCCATCTCGCCGAGGGGTGCCTGAAAGTCGTAGGTCATCAGGGGCATGTCGTTGTAGTTGGTCACGTTGGTGGCCTGTGTCTCGGCCATCGTGTGCTTGGGGTTGTAGGGATTGGTGCCGCCGTGGTACATGTAGTAGCCCGGAAGGTTGCTGCCTGAGCCTAACTTGCAGATGGCGAGGGGTTTCACTTCGCGGCCGCTCATGTTGATGCGGCGGTGGTAGGAGGGCATCATGCCGCCACCGAGTTCGCAGGTGAGGTAGGGGTAGGAGAGGTCTTTTGCCTCCATGTGGGTGTCTTGGTTCTTGCCGAGGGCTTCGGTGGCGATGACGGAGGATAGTCGGGTGTCTTTCATGATGAAGGCATCTTTGTAGGCTCCGGGCATATCGGTGAGGTCTCTGTCCCAGAAGCCGTCGGCATAGTCGCCATAGAGGGGCAGCATCTGTCCGAACTCTTCGGGGCCGTTCAGTTTGGGCCATCCTGTGCGGGTGTAGAAGGGGGTGTCGAAACCTGCCTCCACGGCCATCTGCTTGAGTGCCTTATAGTACGCCCACGGCCCACGGCATTCGTTCTCTATCTGCACCCCCACGATGGGGCCTCCGTCTTTCCACAGTAGGCCACTGACTTGTGCGAAGATGTTGCTATAGAGGTTGCGTGTTGCCTTCATGAAGCCTGGGGCTTGCGACCGCAATTTGTACTGCTGAGGGTCTGTCGCAGCCTTATCGGTCATCCACACAGGGAAGCCGCCCTGATAGACTTCGCCGTGGCAGAAGGGACCGATGCGCAGCACTACGGGCATCTGCTCTTCCTTGCACGTCTCGATGAACTTGCGCAGGTTTCGGTTGCCGCTCCAGTTCCACTTGCCTTCTTCTTCCTCATGATGAATCCAGAACACGTAGGTGGCAAGGACGGTGATGCCTCCTGCCTTCATCTTCTGAATCTCGCGCCGCCACTCCCTTTCGGGCACACGACTATAGTGAATCTCGCCCATCACGGGCAGCACGTGCCGTCCGCCGATGATGAAGCCTCGGCTATCGACCTCGAACTTCACGCCGTCGGGGCGGGCGTTGGTGCCAAACTGGAATGTCTCTTGTGCTGCCATGCCGATGCAGCAGGTGAGCAGGATACTCATCCATAATGCTTTCTTTTTCATAAGTGTCTGTTGATGATTTCGGGTGCAAAAATACGTCTTTCTTTCTGATGCACCATCTGATTTTCGGGAAAAAGAAGATGGATGATTCTATTATTGGGTGTGAATGAAGAACTTTTGTGTTTTTTTGTTCTTCACTGGCTCACTTTTTCTTGTCCAAAATGCTTGTTGGGGAACTGTCTGGAAGTTTTTGGCGAAAAGATGCTCTCCGATTAAAGTTTTTTATGTAAATTTGTCACGAAAAACAGATTCTTTAAGAATTATTAAGTAAATATTAAGATGTTTAACATGAGAAAACTTTTTGGATTGTTGGCCTTCATGCTACCCTTGTTGGCTTCGGCTCAGTGGCATGTGGGTGTGAGCGGTGGTGCGACGTGCAACCACTTCGCCATCGACAGAAATTATCAGGCGGATGTCCAGTTCCACGACCGTTGGGGCGGAACCGTCGGTGTCATGGGCCAGTATGATGTGACTGAGTGGCTGGGTGTGAGGGCTGAATTGCTGTGGATGCAGAAGAACTACAGGCAGCAGAGGAAGATGCTCTCAGAAGTGGACTACAAGTGGCGCAACAACTATCTGGTGCTGCCCGTCATGGCTTCGTTCAGTTTTGGCGGAGAACGGTTGCGCGGCTTTTGCAATGCGGGTGTGTATGGGGGGTACTGGATGAACCAGAGCCGTAGCGGTTCAGACTATAACTACATGACGAACAAGACGTACCATTTCAGCGAGCAGGTCAGTTTCAACAGTGAGCGCGACCGCCGTTGGGACTTCGGGTTTGTGGCTGGTCTTGGTGCTCGTTATGGCTTGGGCGGCCCGTGGGCGGTTCAGGCCGAGTTGCGCTACTATCACAGCACGGTGAGCACGCAGAAACACTACATGCTGGTGAAGGACTCACGCTACCACTCGACGCTGGCGTTGATGGCAGGGGTGTGGTATTCGTTTTGAGAGGAAAAAAAGATGTATAATATAAGAATGTGGAAAAGATGAAAAAAAATATTTTGATGTTGGTGGCTATGGTGCTGGCACTGGGTGTCAGTTCGTGTCGCGATGAGAGCGATGTGGTGCTGCCGTATGCCAACAATGATGATTTGTCGTTCGACGAGGCTGTGAACAGTTATGCGGGCAAGTTCCGTGTGTTTTGGAAGGCGATGAACAGCAACTACTCTCTTTGGGACTATGAGAAGGAGTGTGGGCTGGATTGGGATGCGCACTATGGGCAGATGTTGCCTAAGTTTGAGGCATTGGATGAACCGGGAAAGGTGGTGACGGACTCGGCTCTGAGGGTGCTGATGCAGGAGATGACTGCCCCGCTCCACGATGGGCATTTTATGGTGGAGTTCAAGAATCACCAAACAGGAAACTTTGTGGCTGTGAGTCCAAGCGATGTCCGAGTTGCGGCTCGCGACGATTATGAGGAGACTTTGTTGTTTGAACCTTCTTTGAAGGCGTATGAGGAGGCAGGTGAATTGACCGTGCTGAGGGAGAGGGACACACGGTTCTCGGCCTTCCTCCGTGATTTGATGCGCACTCCGGGACGGACTCTGCAATGGGCTAAGGCGCGCTGCTTGCAGTTGGCTTTGTTGCCGAATCCCACTGCTGCCGACATCAAGGAGATGGATGGCCTCAAGGGTTTCATGACGGATTTGTCTGCGGTGATAAAGAAGCCGGTGAGCAAGGCGATGATTGGGGAACTGAATGACGTGATTAAGTGCTATGGGTATCTCAACATCCCCTTTCTGGAGGAGTTTGATCTGGGATTTGTTGATGCTGGCATCCATGTGAAGTATGCCCTCTTCAACGACAATATTGCTTATTTCTACTTGAGTGGTTTCGCACTCTCTCCCTATCTTGACCCTTCTTATACCACGGAGATTTTCAATAATCCGTCGGCTCACACGCAGGAACAGGTTAAGAGTGTGGGTGAGGTGTGGAAGGCATGGTTCAATGCCATTCAGGAACTCCATGCGGAGGGACGGCTGAAGGGTGTCATCATCGATGTGCGTGGCAATGGTGGTGGCTACATCAACGATGGTCGCTACGTGCTTGGCAGTTTGTTGCCAGCGGGGGGCTATCAGTATGGATGGTGCCGCTACAAACGAGGTACGGGCAGATATGACTACTCTGCCTATATGCCGATTGAGTGCATGACGATGGACGAAGAGCATGAGATTGTGGATGATGTGCCTGTGGTGGTGCTTGCCAATTGCCAATCGGTCAGCATGTCGGAGATGACTTCGCTCACCGCCAAGCGGATGCCCAATGGACGACTGGTGGGCAAGAGAACATACGGAGGACTCTGCGCTCTCACAGGGTCGAGTGCGTACTCATATAACTATGTGGGACATATTGGGGTGAGGGGCGAGACTCCTGTCTATTGCTATCTGCCCGTCACGGCGATTCTCGACATGGATAAGCAATTCCTCGATGGTGTCGGCGTAACACCTGACATGGAGGTGGATTTAGACCAGGATGTTTTCGACGCTACAGGACGCGACACTCAACTGGACCGTGCGCTGAAGTATGTGAGAGAAAACTAAAAGTTAAAAACTAAAAACTAAAAAACTCAGAAACAATGAAACGAGATAAGATACTGAATGTCTTGGCCATGCTTGCCCTGGTGGGAACTATGCTTACTGGTTGTGCACAGGACGATTCGCTTACTTACATCGACGACACCGACAAGTCGGAAGAAAGCGCAGGAACGGTCGATGTGGTGGCTGCTGCACTGGGTGCCATTCCACAGGTCAAGAATCTGAACATCAAGGTGGATGCCCAAACCGAAGACAGCGTCTATTTCTTCACCTTTGCACAATACATTGACCACCATCATCCAGAACTCGGAACCTTTGAACAGCGTGTGGCTTTGCACTTCGAGGGGTTCGACCGTAATGTTGTGCTTTACACACATGGCTACGACATGACCAGTGAGGTAAATGAAATGCGCAAAAAGGATTTGGCGATTCATTTGAAGGCCAATACCATCGAGGTGGAGCACCGATATTTTGGTGAGTCGCTGCCAGAGCCTTACGATGAACTGAAGTTTACTTATTTCAATGCCGAGCAGGAGGCTTTCGACCTTCATGAAATTGTGCAGGCTCTGCGCAAAAATGTCTTCAAGACCGGAAAGTGGGCAAGCACAGGCACCAGCAAGGATGGAATGACCACTGCTTTTTATGCCTATTTTAGCGACAAGAATGGTTGGAATGACATTGATGTTTATGTGCCGTTCTGTGCGCCCTTCATGACAGGAAGTACCGATGCAGAGGGGAACTTCTCTGAGGAGGACTATTCGACTGGCTACTATCTTGAGGATGTTTGTGGCTCTGGCTATCCTGCTGGTTCGATTGGAGCCATCGCTTACGAACGCCTCCGCAACTATCCTTATTATATCTGTACGAGTCCGATGCTGCGCCAGTTTTGCATCCGCAATATGCTCTTGGCTTATCCCGATGACGGGGCTAAAATTTTGGCACAATATGAAAAGGGGGATGTGCATAGTACGGGCGATAAGGAGAAGGACTTGACGGCTTGGGTCATCAATACTTTTTATGGAAACCTCTTCGAGAAGTTCTCATACGTTCCTTACAGTCTGTGGGCTTCGATGGTGCCAGATCCCGCTAAGGCGGCTGCTGCTGATGCTTCTGCTGAAGACTTGATGGCTGTGACGGATTTCCTGATGCTGTCGAGAGATTCGCTGATAGTACGGCTGAAGGCTATGAATGAGACTCGTGCTGCCACTCCCGATGAGGATCCGTCTGTGGTATATTGGAGGTTGCTGCAATATCTGCATGAAGATAGTGGTAATGCCTACTACCTGCAGGCTTTTATGGAACTATGCACTAATGCCTATCCTTGCTCGCTGGTGGATGGTGTTTACCTCACTCCTGAGCAGGTGCGCGATGTCAACCATCTCTTTGCATGGGGTTCGCTGAAGGGGCTCTATCCTCAAGACGAAGGGAGGATGCAGAAGGATTTCAGACGGTGGGTTTATACTGAAACTACGGCTCCGATGATTTTTGTGTATGGGAAAAATGACCCGTGGACTGGTGCTGCCATCGATGATGCCGCTGCTGAGCAGAATCCGCTGATTGTGAAGGTGGTGGATCCTGTATCTATTCACAATGACTATTTCCTCTCTGATTTTTATGATGCATCGTCGAGACGGACTATCATCGATGCTCTTGCTTCGTTCTTGAAGGAGTGAAGAGTTAAAAACTAAAAATTAAAAGTATAA
>DGSP01000040.1:4336-4575 GCA_002393555.1 Prevotellaceae bacterium UBA4359 | reverse complement strand
AATTATCTTATACAATGATGTTTCTTCTTTTCGCCGCAAGCGGCTTGTTTTTTCGGACAATAATTTCCAATAATTGACGATAATTTTATTCAATAATTATTATTGGAACCAATTTTTGGAAATTCTTCACTCATTTCTTTCTTTTCATAGGTGTTCAGGCGAGTAAACTCGTAGTCTTGGCAATTATTGTCCGAGAAAAATGCGGCCCCGCCGCATCATATAAACTATTTTTGTTCACC
>DGSP01000040.1:1820-4289 GCA_002393555.1 Prevotellaceae bacterium UBA4359 | reverse complement strand
AACTATTTTTGTTCACCTACTTATTGAAATTAGTGGATGAAATTATTCCAATTATTGTAATTTGTTTCTTAAAAATTCATCGCGAGGGCGATTCGCTGAATAGTTACCTACTTTTCTTTCTCATCTTTTTGACATGAGATGATTTTTCTTTTTACTCATGCCTTTTCAGATAGCGGTTGCATTTGTAAGACACATACAGTGCCATGATGCCCACGAACATCACCATCATCATACTCCACACGTTTCCATGAGGTGTCCATGTTGCATGACTGGTGGACATTCCCCATTCCAGAGTCCATAGTGCCACTTCCGTCAGGATAAGCACCCATCCGACAATGGCTGTCTGTGTCTTCATCTTTCGGATTTTCTTAAGTTTGGCTGTCATATTCTTTTTGTCCAAGGGGTGTTCCGGACGGAGACTTTTCCGTGCGGTTTCCATGGAACGTGGTGCAAAGTAATGAAGATTGACGGACAAAAGTTGTCTGACCAATACGATTTTTTTGATGGAAAATGAAAAAAGTGGGCGGTTTCGTAAAATATGACGGAATGAAGACCTATTTTGGGGGGTGTCGCAAAAAAAGAAGGGTGGTTGTTTGGTGGCTGTCGATGAAAGGTGTATTTTTGCAAAAAAACGGATATGGAGAAAGGTGCAGAGAAAGAAATGAAAAAGGTGTGTGAACGGTTGCGCATGGTGGAACGGACACGCCTGATGTGCAACACTCAGGAGGAACTGGGTGAAATGGTGGGGTGTGCGCTGACCAGTGGCAACGGGCTGGTTCGGAAGGGTGGAAACTCGCTCTTCATGAAGGATGCCATTTTCAGGGAATTGGTGTATGTGGCAAGGGAACGGATGTGCCTGGAGGTGGACTTGGAGGAGGTCGTGGAGGTGTATGAGGAAGTGGATGGACTGATAGGGAAGTATGGCTCGCGCATGAAGGGAATGGATGTGTGTGGGCAGATGATTCAGTTTTTCTATGTGGATGGGAATGTGAGTGAGTCGTTGCGTTGGTTGGCCGAGAAGATGGAGAGGAGGCATGTGCCTGTGCTGATTCTGATGCTGATGGGTGTGCTGCCTCGTTTGTCGGCCAAAGATGGCGATGTGAAGCCAGAGCGCATCCGCGAAGATTACAGGTGTGTGTTCGCTTTTCTGCATGAATTGGTCGATTCGAACAAGGTGCTGCGTACCTTGCCAGCCTTGTCGGAAGAGGAGGAGAAGGTGAAGGATGATGCGTCTGTGATGTGCCGCCTACATCTTATATATATGATGAAAAAGGTGCTGGAGGCGTATGAGGAGGTGGCATCGAGCGAGGGTGTTAATATGACTAACAGGACCATCGCGGAGTGTCAGTTCTTTCCCGATGTGGAGGGCATCTGGACGGAGAATGACGATTCGACGGTGTTCTGGAAGGTGGAGAGGATGGGGAATGTGCATGCGTTTTCCCGATATGTGTTGAACGATGGGGAGAAGAAGTTGGTGTATGAGCGTTATGTGATGAAGTTTTACGATATGGGCGAGAATGTGGTGATGCTGGTGGTGCATCCCAGGGCGATTGAGTTCATACTGAAGGGTGAACAACTGCCAGGCGATTGCTATGCCCATGTGGATTGTACGTTGAAAAGGGAGAGTTTGGAGTTTCTGCCTTTGCTGAAGATTTTTGAATGGTTCAGATGGGGAAAACTGCACCGAAGCAGCCATGCAGATTACTTTGAGCAACTCTTGGCGGACAAGCGTTATGAGCAGGTGAATCGCTTTGCTGCATACGAATATGACTTCCGATTGAATCTAACTGCTGTCACGGCGGAGTATATTTATATAGAGACAGCGGACGGCATCTGTTACAAAGTGCCGAAGTCGCTGAATGACGTGCTGGAGGATGTGCGTTTTGGCGATAATGTGGGTGTTGTCACCTATGCTGGTTCTACTTATATTGCGTTTGATGACAAGAACTTGTATTATGATGTGACGACTGAGGAGAAGAGGGAACGATGGGGGATTGTCAAGGAAGAGTTCTTCAGAAAAGATGGCTGCTTGATTGTGAAGCCTCTGGAATGGAATCAACGCCAATAGACGAGTGGAATCAACACAAATCAATGAGTGGAGTAAACACGTATCAGTGTGTGAGGTTAACACTAATGACCTTATGGAATATACTCACATCGATGTGTGGAGTATTCTCACCTCTACGTATGAGGTATTCTCATTTCTGCTAAATTTAACGTGAGTTCGATATAACAAAGACATTTCTTTAGGTTTGCCTCTCTGAGGCAGGAATCATACAGAATCTATTCAAAATCTTTCAAAATTCTATTTTTATTTGTAAAAATTGTAAAGATTTGAAAGATTTCTCGCGAAGCGACTCCCTTATACCGAACTCACGTTTTTCTTACGTCGAACTCACGTTAAATTTAGTTTTTAGAATAGTCGTACCCGAGGGGTACGACACTGTGTAGTCGAGGGGTACGGCATGC
>DGSP01000040.1:0-1764 GCA_002393555.1 Prevotellaceae bacterium UBA4359 | reverse complement strand
GCATGCCGTACCCCTCGACTACACAAATGAATCTTCTCCATAGACTGGCGATGAAGCCGAACGGATGGGAGTATTTAATAGTTCTTGTATTCACCGATGTATTCCATCACGCTGTCGATGGCCGTCTGGCGCATGTCGAGGTGGAGAGAACCGTCGTGGAGGACATCGTTCACCACTTTATAGACCTGTCCCCAATCGCTGTCGAGATAGACTTGTGCGTCGATGAGCGAAGCGATGAATGCCACCGAGAAACTCTTGCTTTTGTCTTTCTTCACCGCATGGTGGGCCAGTGCCTGGGCTTCCGACACCTCGAAGTAGTTGCTCATGGCCAAGGCGTAGGCATAGACGGCGAGAGTGCCGGCATCGAGTTTCTTGGCGATTTTGTCTGCCGACTTGATTTTGTAGCGTTTCGACAGATATTCATAGAGTTGTTCTCCAGAGGTCTTGCCGTTGAAATTCCAACTGATGGCATTGATGACAGCCAGACGCACATCGATAGGCGACTTCTTGTTGGCAAGAAAGTCGAGCATCGACACGGGAATGTTGGTGTCACTTTCATTGGACAGTTGCTGTGCCAATTGCACCATGGGGTGGTCGTTGTAGTTCTTGGCAAAATCGGTGGATGTGAGAGGGGAGTCTGCCCACATGAACACCCACGATACGGTGAGCAGCATGGCTGTGAGAAGTCGTTTCATATTCCTTGGGGTTTTGATGAGTTGCTATTTTTATCTCTAAACTCTAAACTCTAAACTTATTTCAGTCCTCCCCAAGTGCCCTTGATGTTCTTGCACTGAGTGTAGAGAGAGGGGCAGTTGAACACCTTGAATGGTTCGCCCTCGTTCACTTGGATGATTTCGACCGAACGCTGCTCGGTGTCCCATCCCTTGCCCATTATGTAGATGTACATCACGCGGCCGTCGTAGAGTTGCATGTCTTGGTGCTTGTTCACACTGGCGCGCATGTTCACCGTGTAGGGGTGGTTGGGCGTGTAGGCGTTCTGGGGTGTTGCGCCCTCCAGCACGGCGGCGGGCAGGTAGCGCTGGTGGTAGGAGTCGTTTTCGGGTGCATACTGCGAGGTGCCATACTTCTGCTTCAGTTGCGAAAGCACCGAGTTCACGTTGCTGGGATAGTTGATGAGGCGGATGCACTTCTCGCCCTCCTCGCGGTCGCGACCGTAAATCTCCATGGCCATCGGCATCATGGCAGCGGTGCCGTAGGGGGTGAGGCCGAGGAACTTCGTATAGACCTCTTCAAACTCGGCATAGTTGCTCGGCACGTTGGTGAAGGTCACCATGCCCGTGGCTGCCGGGTTGTAAGCCTTGATGCTCAGGGTGCCCTTCTGGGTGTAGGTGTGGCCATTGATGGTCACCGACTCGTTCTTTCCGGCCACCTTGGTCAGTGCTTTCATGCCCTCTTCCTTCACTTCCTTCTTGGCCTTTTCTTTCACAGCCTGTTTGCCTCTGTTGATGAGTCCCCTAATCTGGGCGTTGGCCACAGTGCTTGCTCCCATCAGCAGCACTGCTGCCAAAAGGATTCTACTCAGATTTTTTCTCATAATCGTGTTGTTTTTTAGGTGAGTAAATAGTTTTCTGCATGGCAAAGGTAGCCAAAAATATTTACACACCAAAGGTTTTCCTCATTTTCTCTCACAGCCCTTCTCCCTTTTCTTGTTTTTTCCACCTTGTGTGGTCTCTTCGGGAGTGTTTTTTAACCCCAATCGGTTCATTAAAACCTTTCACTTAAGTTTCGGAAGTACACAACTTG
>DGSP01000056.1:3048-73449 GCA_002393555.1 Prevotellaceae bacterium UBA4359 | reverse complement strand
GCTTGGAAGGCTAGTGCTCTATCAACTGAGCTACTTCCGCAACTTGTCTCACCTTTCTGTTCTGAACTATTCTGTCAGGTTTTTGTTGTGGGCAGGGACGGATTCGAACCGCCGAAGCCGTAAGGCAACAGATTTACAGTCTGCCAGTTTTAACCACTTACCTACCTACCCAAACCTTCTTTCAGAAGTGACTCGCACAGGATTCAAACCTGTAACCTTTTGATCCGTAGTCAAATGCTCTATTCAGTTGAGCTAGCGAGCCTAATGAGTTTTGTTTGCTTTTGTCATGGTAACACAGATGGATGTTCGACTATTTGTCATCATCCTCTGCGTGGGCGCTGACGGATTCGAACCGCCGACCCTCTGCTTGTAAGGCAGACGCTCTGAACCAACTGAGCTAAGCGCCCTTTTGCCATGTAGGAAAGTTCCGCCGAAATGACTGGGTCTCACTTGACTTCGTCATGTTTGTTTCGTGTTCCTTTCCGAAAGCGAGTGCAAAGGTAGAGACTTTTTAGCAAACCGCCAAATGTTTCCCCACTTTTTTTTCAACTTTTTTTAGCAAAACTCGTTAAACCTCTGATTTTCAGTAATTGTATTTTTTCTTCATCTGCGAGCAATCTGCACAAAAGTCCCCTCTATTGGGCATTTTTCACATTCACTTTCATGCCTTCGGTGTGTCCTCCAAACTGTTTGGCATAGACACATTCGACAGTCGAAATGCCCACTTGGTAGGTACCTGCACGAACGACGGAGTATTCCAGGTCAACGGTCGAAGTGCCGCGTGTGAACCAGTCGAAGAACAAGTCGAAGTGTGAATCGTGAAGCGAGAGATAGCATCCACGTCCACCCAGCCACTGATAGCCAGACAGACTCCTGACCGGTTCGAGACAGGCAGGATGCTGGGCTGACACACGCACGAAGTCCATGTCACGGTCGGCGGTGATGATGTGGCGAATCTTCAGCCTGTCACCAACTTTGAGCGGTTTGTCGGCATCGAAATCGACCCACTTGTCACTGCCCGGAGCCTGCACATAGAGTTTGCGCTGAATCTTCAGTTCGTTGGTTGCATAGAGTTTCAGATTGTCCACTTCTTCCAGATAGGTGGCATAGGCTGCACCCCACGAAATGCTGGGAGTCTGCTTCTTCACTTCCAGTTGCTGCACTCCATCGTTCACCTCCTCGGCTGGAACGGAAGCCAGCACATTGCCTTCCAGGACGAGATTGGCTTGGCGACCTTCCAGTTCATCGCGCTCAGTGTTGATGGTGCCATAGTCCATCTCCGTCAGTTCGTTTCCATCGACTATCAGCACGGGCTTCTTGCTTTCGTGGAAGGTCTCCATAGGTGACACTTTCAGCAAGAAATCAGCCACATCAATCGTGTTCATCGGGTTGTCCCACTTCTGCACCTGCTTTTGCGAAATGAGCCACAGTTGCATATCATTCAAGTAGGCATCGTGCGGATTCTTCTGCCAGATGGCCTTCATGGCAGCCACCTGAGTTGGGATGCGGTAGTCCATCCATGAGTAGTAGGCTGCATCGGTTGCATAGAAACGTCCCTGTCCCGGCTTCTCCACCGTATAGTCCTTCAGGAAGTTCACAAACCTGTCGGCCACCTTCACTCGCCCGAAGGCACGGAACGTGTAGGCCATATTGGCCACACCCTGAATGGTCAGGTCGCGCACCTCGCCTTCGATTTTCTTCAGATACTCCTGACGCATCTTTTGTACCTCCTTGTCCACCACCCTATCAGGCATCAGAGCCGACACATAGAGGTAGTAGGTGTCGATGTTGTAGAGATGAATCTTCTTTTTCTCCTTCTTCATGCGCTGATAGTCAGTCAGTCTATACTGGTCAAGGTATCTCATGCCTTCCTCCAGCATCTTCTTCACATGGTCATTCGGATTGTCCAGTTTGGCCAAATGACCGCACACGGACAAAGTGGTGTAATAACTGCTCGACATGCCCTTGAACCAACTCCAGCCACCATCGCCGTTCTGCAAAGCGGCCAACTTCGTTTCGGCTTGTGTAGTCCGCTTCATCAGGTCGTCGGCATTCTCCTGTTTGGACAGAACGGGGAACGTCTGCATGAGTTCAAGCAACCGCGTGTTGGCATAGAGTGAAGCCGCATAGTCGATGGCATCATCCTCAGCCGGGTTCTTGATGCCGCGCAGAGCCTCGATGCACATCCAAGCCGGATTGTCGGTATATTCCACCTTCAGGCTGCGGTTGGTGGCTGTGGCAGAGTTCTCGTTGAAGAGTTTGCTCAAGTCCATCTTCTTCGCCACCTCAGTTCCGTCAGCGTTGCCGATGATATAGTAAGGAACTGTTTCCACCATTTCTTTTTTGGTGGAGAGTACAGGGAGCGGATTCTTCTCTCCGTCACTCACACGTCCCGACATTGCAATAATTTCGCAATCAAGGTCTTGCCACTCTTCCTTCACATCGAACGGGAACTCCACACTAACGGTCTTGCCTGCCTCAACGGTGAAAGGCACTTCCTGCGTCAGCACCACCTCACCCGTTCTCGCATCCATCAGACGCATCCGCACAGCACCATTCAGTGCCTTCTCGCTCTGGTTGATGATCGACGAGGCCAGCACCACATGGTCGCCCCAGCGGACGAAGCGTGGCATGTTGGGACGCAGCATGAAGTCCTTTCGGGCTGTAGCCGTGGCCGTGATGAGACCATAATCAACGGCCTTCGTGTGGGCAAAGCCCATAAACTTCCACTCTGTCAGCGACTCAGGCAGGGTGAACTGAATGTCCACATTGCCTTTCGGGTCGGTCACCAAACAAGGCAGGAAGAAGGCTGTTTCGGCAAAATTCTCACGGATGGTGGCTTGGTCGAAGTCCTCCTGAGGCACACTTGGACCGCCTAAGCCATCAGACGCATCGGATTCTTTAGCCATAGGAGATGCCGCAACACTCATTCTCACATTGGACTGCAGCGCATCCTCCATCACCATGTCGGCACTTTCTTCTTGCAGACTCATCGACCTCATCAACGCACCGCCTTTGGCTCTCGTCGCCCGCCGAAGCGTGAGGTAGCGGTCATGCTCATAGTCGTTGAAAATGCTGAACATGCGCCGATAATAATCTCGGCTTGGCAAGGAACCGCTGAGCGAGAACGTGGGGAAGCGATTGTAGGCAGAACTCTCGCAAGTGGCATGTGGCACACTGCGGGTGAAGGAGAGAGAGAAGTCCCACGAATGGGGATAGAGGCGGTCGAGCGACGCATCATAAAGCACCGCCATCATCTCGGCACCGCCCACACGCTTTCCGTCCTTGTCGCTCACGGTCAGTGTCCATTGCTCCTGCTGCCCAGGCTGCAACTTGTCGCGGAAGGTGGCCCAATCCAACGTCAGTTTCTTGTTGGGGCGCACCAACTCATACTTGCGCGACAGCGACACAAAATGGCCATTGCGGAGGTAGAGGATATCGACCTGAATGCCTTCGCCCCACTCTGCCCTGTGCTGCAGGCGCAGATGCTTCATTGTGCCGTCGGTCACACCAGTCTGATGGTCTATCAAACCTTTGGTATTATATACATTATATATTATATAGGCATCTGTCTCTTGTGTCGTGAAGAAAATGTCCACCACCCCTCCTTCGGTGAACGTGTTGCTGGGAGAGTAGATAAAGTCGCCCTCCTGCACTGGTTTGTCGGCACGACGCTTTTCTCCTAGTCCCCAACGGCCCACCTCGGTCAGCGGCAGAGCAGAGTTGTAGGGGGTGAAAGAAGCATAATCCAGCACTTCGTTATCTTTTGAGTCGCGAGCCGACACACGGAGCCGGTAGTCGGCACCCAACGTCAAGTCTTTAGGCAGAAGAATCGAGTCGCCCGATGTGAAGTCGCCTTCCTTCACCACATCAGAACTTTTCAGAATGGAATAGCGACCTTTCACACTGACCTCTTTGTGATTGACATCGTAGGCCCGCACCTTGAAGGCGGCATTCTTGCCCAAATCAACCACCTCATCGACAGTCAGTTCGAGGCCAAACTCCACCCGACTGGCATTGACGGTCCACTCTGCATCGTGACTTTCTCCATTCAGGTCAGTCACAGTTGCTTTCACACGGAAGAGAGCCACCTCGTAGGACGACGTGAGGTGTTCGTCGGTCAGCGTGACGGGTACACGGAACTTGCCTTCATCATCGGTGGTCAGCACTCCCTCGTTCATGAAATTCCAGTTGATGCCCCACCACCAGCGTTTGAACTGAGCCGAGGCATACTCCACCGTATAGCGTACCGACGCGCCCTGCACGGGCACACCGGCAAACATCATGGCCGTACCCTCTGCATTCAGCACCTCGCCAAAATGTCCCACACGGTCACCGTCGAAAGTCACCTCGAAGGTGGGACGCTTATACTCCTCCACCCTCACCGAAGAACTCGCCACCTCATTTTTGCCGACCGAAACATCCAAGTGCAGCGCACCCACCTCGCAGTCGGCAGGCAGCGTCACTTCGAAGGTGGCAGTGCCGTATTCGTTGGTCGTCAGTTCCTGTTTGAGCAGACGTTTCCACTTGGCATCCTGCACCAGAAGCGTCACCGCCGTCTGAGGAAGCATCTGCAGTTGGTCGCCCTGCTGATGATAGAGAACCAGCGACCCTTTCACGGTCTGCCCAGGGCGATAGAGGCTACGGTCGGTCATCACACGGCACAATGTCTGCAGCCGCTTACCTTCTCCGCCACGCCAATTGAGCGACTGATAGACCCAATTGGTATAGTCGTCGGCACTCTTCACCGCGCGCACATAGCCTTTCTTGTTCATTTCAGCCATGCCGTCAGCATCGGTCAGCACCTCGCTCTCTATGCCACGGTTTTCCCAACCTTCCGTTCGTTCTTTCATGTCGGGGAGGTCCTGACGATACTGCACCTTCACACCCGAAACAGGCCGTCCCGTTTCGTTGTCAACCACATAGAGCCGATAGTTCTCCGCGTCCTTTTCCGTCGCAATGACGCGCAGCGAAGTAATCGTCACTTCATCCACCGTCTTATGTCCAAA
The DNA here is from genome assembly GCA_002393555.1 of Prevotellaceae bacterium UBA4359. Lineage (GTDB taxonomy): Bacteria > Bacteroidota > Bacteroidia > Bacteroidales > Bacteroidaceae > Minthosoma. Next base: position 68,440 of record DGSP01000056.1, on the reverse strand, counting down.
ACATTCAGCCTCATACACATAGCGTCCGGCAGGCAAATTCAGACTTGTCGTGGCTGTGCCTTCCACTGGCAGTCCTTTCGCCTTCCGCTCAGCATTGACCGAGTCGATGGCCAGCACCACCTCGCGCCTATCCACCACCTCTCCCGTCAGAAAGACTGCACCAGGTCCACGTTCCGTCATCTTTCGGCCCACATACTTGCGGATGGTGAGCGACGCACGTTCGCAGTTCCAGAAGTGTAACCGCAGATTGTTGGGCTTATCTGCCATCACATCATACAACGAAGACATATACACGGAGGGACACAGTTTCGACTCCAGCACATACTTCAGATTGTCTTTTCGGCGCGAACTGCCCACATTTTCCACAGCCCACTTCAAGAAGAGGATTCCGTCGTCGCGAAGCAGGAACTCTTTCTCATACTCCAGTGCCAGGTCTGCCCCGATTTCCTCTTTTTTCAGTTCTTGCACCAGTTGGTAGAAGGCTTCCTTGTAAGCCTTATAGTCCAGTTGTCCCTGTCCTCTCTCCAGCCCACGGCGCGCCTTCAACCAACGGCTTTTCATCAGGCCATAGCCATTCAGGTTGCCCTCACGCTGGTATATCTCAAAGGCTTTCGCATAGATTTCCACCTTCCGGGCGGCAGAAAAATTGGCATGCCGCTCCAGAAAATCAATCATGAGCGACAGCATATCATGGCCAAACAGGTCGCTATCCTTGCCTTTCTCCATCAGCACGGCATAGGCACTCGACTTGGCACGGGCCAAAGCCTCCATGTCGTCCAGCACATGGCCGAAATGTTCCGCCGCCTTCTGGTCATAGTCGTCGCGCGTCTCCTCATCATAGTCGGTGATGGAGGTCCACTTCATCTTCTGGTAAGCCGAAGCCAGCACAGCATGAGCCACACTCTTCTCAACGGGGGCTTTCCGATGTCCCCAGTCTGCCTCTAACCGAGCAATATTATCCTTAAACGTGTCGGGGTCTTTGTCCGCCTCTTTCTGCACACGCTCCAGGTCTGATTTCACCTTGGCGGCAAAACCTGACTTTTGGCCAAAAAGATTGAGCCAGCCCATTGAGAAAAACGAAAAGAATATTGCCATAGATAAAAAATAATGTCTGATGCTCATAAATAATGGAATTAGTTACACAAGGGCAAAAGTACAGTCTATTTCTTTTCCTGCCAAAACTTTCATGCTAAAAAAACAAAAAATAGACCAATTTATATCCGCACACCGTCTTTTTCCATGCCAGAAGGGACACAACCACAGAGATTCCAATCGGTTAGCCACTATTCCTCAATGTGATTCTCCACGTGCTTTAACACCCACAAAACGAGGCTGTGTCAAAATCTGCACTTTCACTACCTATAAACCGACATCGACCACGCCGTTTTTTGGGGTGTGGAGTGTATGATTTTGACACAGCCTCTATTTACTTGTGCTGCTCTTTCTGCATTTGTTTCCATTGTGCTTTGGCCAACTCCTGCATATCCACCACTTCGTCTTTCTCATCGACAATCTCAAAGCCAAGCATGGTCTCGATGACGTCTTCAAGGGTGACGATGCCACGCAGGGTGCCGTACTCGTCGATGATGATGGAGATGTGTTCTTTCTTCTCCAACAGTTTCTCCCAAATGGTGGAGACATCTTCGTCTTCGGAGAAAGAAAGGATGGGACGGGCCAATTCGCCCAATTTGGTGTCGAACTTATCTTCGGCCAGACGTTCGAGGATTTCCTGACGCAGCACATAGCCAGTGATGTAGTCGCTTTCTTCGCCTTTATAGACAGGAATGCGCGAAAAGTTCTTGTATTCCTCATCGCGATAGAACTCACGAAGGGTCATCTCCTCTTCAGCCATAGCCACCACCACACTGGGAGTCATGATTTCGTGGGCAGCCACACTGTCGAGTTTGAGCAGGTTCTGAATCATGCGGTTCTCTTTCTTTTCGAGCACACCTTCCTCGGTGCCGACGGTGACCATCGCTGCCACTTCGTCGCGCGTGACGGACTCCTGAGCGGAGGAATTGCCCACCATGTGGGTGATTTTTTCCAGAAGAACCACCAGCACATAGGTGATGACGACATAGACACGGATAATGTTGCTGGCAGGCAGAGCGAGTTTGCGCCAATAGGTAGAGCCAATGGTCTTGGGTACGATTTCGGAGAAAACGAGGATGAGGAAAGTGAAAATGCCTGAAACTACACCAACGAAGAGACTTGTTTCGTCAGAGGCAGAATAATGGCTGGCTGCATAGCCTGCTGCCTGAGAGCCCACCAACGAGGCACCCACGGTATTGGCTATCGTGTTGACAATCAGAATGGCCGAAATGGGACGGTCAATGTTGGTCTTATACTGTTTCAGGCGTTCCCACCCTTTGACATTCTGGGTCTCGAGGGTGGTCACGTATGACATGGGGGTAGAAAGAATCGTCGCTTCTAACACTGAACAGAGTGCTGAAATGACGAGCGACAACAACATGTAGATGAGAAGGAGGGTTATCTGCGGGTCCATAATGTTTCACCTCCCTTGTTGTTGTTCAACATGTTAGACACAATAGATTTTTTTAGGCGGCTACTGTTTTCCGCCGGATAACTGTCTGGGTCCATTGATTGTTGAATTGGTTAATACTAAAGTTTCTCGCCGTATGCGAGGTCGCCACAGTCGCCAAGACCTGGCACGATGTAGCAGTGCTCGTTGAGTCCTGGGTCTATGGCAGCACACCAAACTGTCACATTTTCGCAACTTGCGAAGAACTTCTTGATGTTATCGACTCCTTTCTGCGACGCGATGGCACAACAGAGATGCACCACGGAGGGTTTTCCGTTCGTGATGAAGGCTTGGTAGCCCAGTTCAAAACTGTTTCCCGTGGCGAGCATAGGGTCGGCAATGAGGAGAACCTTGCCCGTGAGGTCGGGTGATGCGATGTATTCGACGTTCACGCCAACAATCTTGTGCTCCTTGTCCTTGTAATAGCGATAGGCAGACACGAAACCGTTGTCGGCATAGTCGAAAACTTCAAGAAAGCCTTGATGGAAAGGGAGACCTGCACGGAAGATGGTGGCAAGCACCAACTTGTCGCTTGGCACAGACACTTTTGCCTCAGCCAGCGGTGTCTGAACGACCTGTTCTGAATACTTCAGAGTCTTGCTGACCTCGTATGCCATCATCTGTCCGACACGAAGCAGATTATGGCGGAAACGCGCACGGTCTTTCTGTACGTTCACATCACGCAACTCGGCTACATACTGGTTGATGATGGTGTTTTGCTCTGCAAAGTTAATTATTTTCATCGTATTCTCTTTCCTTAAGGTCTATCATTTCTTTCTTGCTGATTTCCAGAACATCCACTTAGGATATGGAATCGCATGCTCCTCATGTTCTTTCGCAAGTTCGGTGCGCATAATTTGTTTCCAGGTCTTCCGCTGGGATATGATTTTATAGATGGTGGGCCAATCGGGAAGTCCGCCCACATTGCGGTCGTCGATGAATACATCTGCATGCAACTTGCAGGAGAGGTTGGGGTCTCTCTCCTCTGGAAACAAGGGCGAAGTGTCGCTATTGACTGCATAGAATTCCACGCCTCGGTCGGCACACCATTTCACGGCATCGTCAAGCAGTTTGCCATCGCGCATGGTCCAGAGCACCAACTTGTGGCGGTCTGCCATCAACATTTTCAGCACCTCGGTCGCAAAAGGGCGTTCTTCCCCTATCTCGGGATATTCATGCTCCACGATGGTGCCATCGAAATCTACTGCAATAACCATAATCGCCTCTTTTTCAATTACTCACTGTTACGTTTAACCACGTTCCGCCCCCTTCGATTACACTTCTTCCAGTTTGGCACCTTCGCCATAGCCATAGCCGTAATAGCCGTAAACGTTGTTGTTCTTGCTACTCCCATAGTAAGCAGAGCCATAGTAAGAATGTCTCGTATCGCCCTTTTTGACAGCATTGAAGATAATGTTCACATTGGGGATTCGGTGGTTCTCATAAAGAGTGTTGATGAAACCAATGTCGGCCTTCAAAGTGTAGTTGGCACGGACGATGTAAAGAACCACGTCGGCTTGTTTTGCAATCGTCAAAGTGTCGCTGACAAGACCAACGGGAGCCGTATCCAACAATATGTAGTCATACTTTCCCTTCAAATAATTGATTGCATTGGCAAGGTTCTCTCGCTCAAGAAGTTCTGCAGGGTTGGGAGGTATTGTTCCTGCAGGTATGATGTCCAGATTGTCGCTGACATTTGTCTTCTGGATAAGGGAATCGAGGTAATTATAATCGTCTGGCATGCGCGAAAGGAAGTTGGAGATACCTTTCTCTGTATCAGACAGATTGAAGATGCCGGCCAAACGAGGTTTGCGGATATCGAGTCCCATGATGAGCACCTTCTTTCCGGCGAAAGCCATACTGGCAGCCAAGTTGGAAGCCACACAGGTCTTACCCTCACCCGCCTGAGTGGAAGTGAACAGAATGACTTGCTGGTCGGGTTTCAGCACGAAAGGAAGGTTGGAACGCAGAGAACGATAGACCTCCATCATGATGCTGTTTCGGTTTTCTTTCAACACGATGGTACGATCTCCCTTAGCCAACGCTTTTACGAACGGGATGGTTCCCAACAGAGGGGCTTTGCAGAGATGGGCCAATTCATCTTCACCTTCTATACGATAGCGGAAGAAATTGCGCAGATAATAATATAAATAAGGTAAGAGCAGACCCAGCACCAAAGCACCCAAGAGAATCAAGTTGCGGCGTGGGGAAACAGGTCCATAAACCGTCGGCTCTTCTATCAGTTTGGCCTTGTAGGCGGCCGAAGCAAGTTGAATGAGGTTTTCCTCACGCTTTTCCAGCAGCATCAGATAAAGCCCAGACTTCACGTCTTGCTGGCGGTTGATGTCAACCAGTGCCCTCTCACGCATCGGCGCAGAAGAAATTCGGCTGCTGTATTTGCTCTGCTGACTTTGCAGTTCAGCACGTTGCATCGTTGCCTGACGCTTCGCACTTTGCAGCGATGTGCGCAGCGTGGAGAAATAGCCATCGGCTTCATGTGTGATGGCTACAACCGCCGGGCTTGACTCCGAAGCAGAACGGAGCAAGCGATTACGCTCCAGAATAGCCTCATTGTACTTCAGGATGGAAGTGTTCAAGGCATTGTCATTCAACCCGATGTTGGAAGGAACCACCTGATATTCATTGCGCTTATCATCGCAATACTCTATCAGATAGTTTATCAGGTCAATCTGTGTGCCGACTTCCACCAGTTTCTGTTCGTAGAGAATGTTCTGACTGACATCGACCGTGGCATCGGCTTTGTAATCGGTAATACCGCTATTCTGCTTGAACTGAGCCAGTTCCGCCTCTGTCATGTTGAGGTCTTTGCTGATGTCGGCCAAACGTTCATCGATAAAGTCGCGCGAACGGGTTGCCTCGATATTGTTGTCGATGTTGGCATCCTCATTATACGCATCGACCAGTTTGTTCAAGTAGTCACAGCAACGCTCCGGCAGGTTATCCTTCAGCGTCAGTTCTGCCACAGTCGTAGTACGGGAAGTGGCCTCAACAGACAAGGCTGCTGCATAGGCCAAAGCCACCGACTCCACTGGATAGATAATGGCTTTCAAATCCTTCTCCATATATTCCATTATCCCAGATGGATTCTTCTGAACAATCACATTTCCATAGGGGGTAGAGATATTGGCCGGGAAAGAGGACAAAGTCTGTTCGGTCTCAAAGTCTTCCGCCTGCAGCGACACCGTCAGATTATTCCCCTCCTGCGACATCTGCATCCGGATGGGAATCAGAAGAGAGTCCAGCGCATTTTCCTGCATATCTACAATATAGGGGGAATATTTCCCATATATTTCAACGCTTTTCAGTCCCTTTTTTGTATAATACATCGAATAAAGTTTCAAGTCTCTTACCACTTTCTTATTCAATGTCTTAGTAGCAATGATTTCCAACTCATTTTCAAAACCGTTACTACTATTTTTCATACCCATGTCCGCCAAGGATTTTTTCATCTGATTGGAATAATAGGTATTTTCCTTGTCCTTGATGAGTATCTTGGAAGAGACACTATATTGGGGTGTGGCATACCACAAATAGACAACAGCCACCACCAAACAAGACAAAACAGAGGCTACGAACCAATATTTATACCTCAACAGGATTCCATAGAGTTTCTTCAGGTCAAATTTTGATTCTTCGCGATACTCTGCATCATAGGCAGAATATTCATTTTCCAAATTATCAGACATTTTTTATTCTTATTTTTGTGCAAAGGTAAAAACAATTTTTTACATAGGAAAGTTTTTTGCCAAAATTATACGTTTTATCGCCATCGCCCACTCCACACAAAGGAAGAAAAGAAGATTTCGTACAAAATGGCCACACAAAACAACCTCAAAACAGGTGTGACTCAGACCTATCCCATAGGTGTGAGTCACACCACCCCCATAGGTGTGAGTCACACCTGTTTTGAGGCTACGAGTGTGTACTTTTTGACCAATTGGGTTGTGCATCCGAAGGCTCTACGAAGGACAAAGTCTCCTCCTGTTTCACACTCACCATCGTCCATCACATGACGACCACCGAAACCGTAGAGGCATGAAAGAGGGACAAAGAAGGATGAAGCGAAAGGCCGATTGAGACACTGGATTTTCGGAATCTTCAGCCGAAAAGAAAAGAAAAATAAGCCATTTCGGAAATAAAAATCCAAAAAGTTTTCAACATGACATTTTTTTACGTAACTTTGCACAAAATTAGCATTAAAAGGTTCTTCTTTAAGAAGAAATTGTAATAATATATAGTCCTTTTTCGCCTTCAGTTTCGGCAGAAAGTGCAAGAGGGCCACATACCGAATCAGAATGGGAACAGATAAAAACTTGCGCATCGGCATTTATGTCATAGACATCACGTTATTGACACTTTTCATCGTTGGATTTTACAAGTTAATAGCAGTTGTGTCACCCACTTCGTTGCATGGCATTGAAAATGTGCCATGGTTGCTGTTCACCTACATCCTCAGTTTCTCCATCAGCGCCTTCCTGTTCCCTTCCATCACGCAATCCCGGTTTGTCAAAGGAGAAGCCATCGTCATCCGCGTTGTCACCACATGCTCCATGACATTGCTGTTCATCTCGCTGATAACGTTGCTGTCGCATCCATCCGACTATTTTCCCCGAAAATTTCTGCTCATGTCCATCGGCGGGTACATGATACTCCTGCTCATCGAGCGTTTTTGCATTCGAGCCGTCCTTTCTCATCTGCGTTCCAACAAACGCAACCAGAAAAAAGTCGTGCTCATTGGGAAAGAGCAGGTGGTGAGCCATCTCTTTAACATCTTGAGCACACCTTTCTACGGATACGAAATTGTCGGAACTTTCTACGATGGAGATTGCCTCTACGAGAATCTTGCCTCCAAGAGAATCGGCTCTATCGGGGACATCTATGGATGGCTGAGCAAAAACTTGCAAGTGAATGAAATCTACGGCAACTTCCCGAAAGACCAGCATTATGTTGTCAACATGATTAGCAAGTTCTGCGACAACCACCTGATTCGTTTCTTCTATATCCCCACCATTGATGTGTTCAAAGGGAACATGGCTTTCATGTCGTTGGACGGAGTGCCAGTCATCGCGCGTCGCGAAGAGCCGCTCAGGGACACGAGAAACAAAATCATCAAGAGAATTTTCGACATCGTGTTTTCCTCCATCGTCCTCCTTCTCATCTTCCCATGGGTGTTCATTGTGGCGGCCATCATCATCAAGATACAATCTCCTGGTCCCATTTTCTTCCTGCAAGAACGCACGGGCTTGGACGGTAAAATCTTCAAATGCATCAAGTTCCGCTCGATGAAGGTGAACGCCGATGCAGACAAAGTGCAGGCCACGGCAGACGACCCACGAAAGTTCCCCTTCGGCGATTTCATGCGCAAGGCAAACATCGACGAACTGCCTCAGTTCATCAACGTGTTCATGGGCGACATGTCGGTCGTTGGCCCTCGCCCACACATGTTGAAACACACGAATGAGTATTCCAAACTCATCAACCGCTTCATGGTGCGTCATTTTGCCAAGCCTGGCATCACAGGATTAGCCCAGGTGACGGGTTTTCGCGGAGAGACCCGATACATCGACCAGATGGAAGGCCGCGTGAAAAAAGACATCGAATACATCGAAAACTGGACGTTCCTGCTCGACTTGAAGATTATCTTCTTGACCGTCTGGAACATGCTCGGGAAAGAAAAGGGCAATGCCTATTAAAGGACAAGACAAACAGAGTCGAATCAAGACTGCGCCATCCTCGCATGGACAAAAACACATCAGCATAAGAAGAAAAACGCTTCCTCATGAACAAGATTTGCACATTATAATATATAAATGTAATTTTCACAATGGCTTTTTTAGATATTTTCAAGAAGAAAAAGAAGGAGAACGTCGGTGGGATGGAAGATTTCATGACACTCATCCGTGTCTATTTCCAGAGTGTGCTTGCGGCCAATCTCGGCATATCCAACCTCTCTGCACTCCCCGACCTGCTGACCTTCAAACGCACCCTCCACGTAGCCACCGTCAACAACCGCCTGGGCATCGGCGAAAAGAAAGCATGCGCCAAGATGCTGCACGACCTGTATGGCATCAGCGACAACTTCTTCAAAGAGATTGACGCAAGCGTGAAGAAGGGGTGCCGAACCCAGAACGACGTGGGCCGCTATCTTTACGCATTCCAGGGATTTACCCAAGAGACCATGATGCTGATGGGTAACCTCCTGAAATGGAAATTCCGCATTCCCGGTTTCATGAAAAAGATGGTGAAGAACTTGACAGACAGCACTGTACACGACATCTTCACCAAAGACACATGGGACGATGACGGCATCAGAAAATCCGTCTTTTCCGTGCGCCGCTACCAGCAAATGTTGGGATTCAGCGAAGCATGGATTCAGGAATACGTCTATAACCTCATCACCTTGGCGAAGAAAGAACCCAACCCCTCCGACGAAGAAGTGGCAAAGGCTGAAGCCAAAATGAAAAAGTAATGCTTAAAAACCTAAAAGATAGCGTAAAAAGCGACATCTTATAAACTTTTTCATCAATAGACGAGAAAAAATTGACAAAAAGATTGGTTAAGTCCACACAAATGTATAATTTTGCATAAAATTGTTGTTCGCACTTTGTGATTGACGCACACTCATTATGACTACAGAAGAAAGACTGTCGATGAAAAAATTTGAAGCGAAGATACGCCAACTCATCGCTCAATTTCGTGTGCTCAAGCAAGAAAACGCCGACCTCTACACCGACCTGGAAAGCAAGGACGAGGAAATCAAGCAACTCAAAGCCCAACTGGCTCAGAGCAAGGAAGATTACAACAATCTGAAATTGGCCAAAATGATTGAAATCAGCGATGCCGACATCAAGGAATCAAAGATGAAAATCACCCGATTGGTTCGTGAAATCAACAAATGTATCAGCATCCTATCGACCGGCACAGAAGGTGACGGAAGCGACGCAGACTGAGAACATTTCCAAATGTATGTGAAAGAATCTACTTACAGACAAAGTAAAGTACATCTATCATGGCAAACAAACTGAACGTCAAAGTAGTCATTGAAGGCATCGAACTTCCGCTGACGGTTCCCACCGCAGAAGAAGAGAAGATGTATCGCGATGCAGCAGCCAGCATACAGCGTCGCATTCAACGACTGCGAGACACCTACCCAGACATGCCCAATGATAAGTACTACTACGTCATGGCTATGCTCAACACCGCATTCGAGGCTGAAAAGGTCTCGGCCAGAGCAAATACAGAGCCATATACAGAGATGATGCATGACATTGAAAAAGAGATAGAATCTCTCGGGATATAAGTAAACACATGGCTGTTTGCTGAAGCCTCGGCAACATGAAGCCTCGGCAGCAGTCTTTCACCGTGAAACTTTCAGGCACAATTTCAGTTATTCACAAGTCAGCAATGACGTGAACGACTTGAGTTGTGTTTTTTTATTGTATAACCCAAACAAACTAAAAAAAATGGACATAATATTAGCAATAAGCATTGCGGTTGGCTGTCTGATATTAGGCGGAGTTCTCGGATTCGTCCTCTTCCGCTACATCATCAAGCAGAGATACAACCAAATCATCAAAGAAGGTGAAATTGAGGCAGAAGCACTCAAGGAGAAGAAGCAGTTGGAACTCAAGGAGAAGTTCCTGAACCGCAAGTCAGAACTCGACAAAGAGGCCAACCAGCGCAACCAGAAGATGCAGGCCTATGAGAACAAACTGAAGCAGCGCGAACTCACCCTGCACCAGCAGCACGAAGAAGTGCAGAAGAAGTTGCGGGAGGTCGAGTCACAGCGCGACAGCCTCAACAAGCAGAAGGAGAACCTGGACATGTTGATAACCGACCAGCGTTCTAAACTCGAAGCCATTTCCGGCCTGACGACAGAAGAGGCTCGCGAGTCGCTCATTGAGTCGCTGAAAGACGAAGCCAAGACCCAGGCTCAGCAATACATCAACGAGATTATGGACGAAGCCAAGATGACCGCCAACAAGGAGGCCAAGAAGATTGTCATTCAGTCCATTCAGCGTGTAGCCAGCGAAACGGCAGTGGAGAACTCCGTCAGCGTGTTCCACATCGACTCCGATGAAGTGAAAGGCCGCGTGATTGGCCGTGAAGGCCGCAACATCCGTGCACTCGAAGCAGCCACCGGCACTGAGATTGTGGTCGATGACACCCCCGAAGCCATCGTCATCAGCGCCTTCGACCCTGTGCGCCGCGAGATTTGCCGTCTGGCCCTGCACCAACTTGTGGCCGACGGGCGCATTCACCCCGCACGCATCGAAGAGGTTGTTGCCAAGGTGAAGAAGCAAGTGGAAGATGAGATTGTGGAAACCGGCAAGCGCACGTGCATCGACCTGGGCGTACATGGCTTGCATCCAGAGTTGGTTCGCATCGTCGGCAAGATGAAATACCGTTCATCTTATGGTCAGAACCTCTTGCAGCATGCCCGCGAGACGGCCAACCTCTGTGCCGTGATGGCCGCCGAACTGGGTCTGAACCCCAAGAAAGCGCGCCGCGCCGGACTGCTGCACGACATCGGCAAGGTGCCAGACGAGCAGTTGGAGATTCCCCATGCCCTCTATGGCGCACAGATTGCCGAGAAATATAAGGAGAAGCCAGACATCTGCAACGCCATCGGCGCCCACCACGACGAGATGGAGATGACCACCCTGCTGGCTCCAATCGTGCAAGTGTGCGATGCCATCAGCGGTGCCCGTCCCGGTGCTCGCCGCGAAATTGTCGAGGCATATCTCAAGCGTCTGAACGACCTCGAAAACCTCGCTGCAAGTTACCCTGGCGTGACGAAGACCTATGCCATTCAGGCCGGTCGCGAACTCCGCGTCATCGTAGGTGCCGACAAGATTTCCGACAAAGACATCGATGCCCTCAGCGCAGACATTGCCAAGAAGATTCAGGACGAGATGACCTACCCCGGACAGGTGAAGATTACCGTCATCCGCGAAACACGCGCCGTGGCCTTCGCCAAATAATGAACACCCCACATACAACGACAATGAAAAAGGTTCTCTTTACATTGTTCATCACATGGAGTTTAAGCACCTTTGCCCAGTCACCCGACTTGGGCAAAGGTGCTTCTTTTTTTGTCGAGACTTCGGGAACCTTCTCCGACGGTAGCCATGCCCCCTTCTGGCTCACCGCCAACCGCTATGGCCTTTCCTCCATCGAGCGGAACTCGGGTTATCTGCGAGGAGGTTTCTTCCGCAGTGCGATGAACGACTCCACCCGCCACTGGGACATGGGCTATGGAGCAGACTTTGTCGTACCTGTCAACTACACCAGCGACCTCATCGTGCAGCAACTCTACGCCGATGTCCGTTGGCTGAAAGGACTGCTCACCATTGGCCAGAAGCAACAGCCCATGCAACTCAAGAACAACGAGTTGAGCAGCGGTTCGCAAACCTTTGGTATCAACGCCCGCCCCTATCCCGAAGTGCGGTTCTCCCTGCCCGACTACTGGGAAATACCTGGCACAAGGGGCTTTCTGTCTTTCAAGGGACACATTGCACTGGGCATGTACACCGACAACCGCTTTCAGGAATACCGAGCCAGAGGATATGGCGACTACGACCAAGACGTGCTCATGCACACCAAGGCCGGCTACCTCAGAGTGGGCAAGAAAGAAAAGCCCTTCACCGCAGAACTGGGACTTGAGATGGCTTCGCAGTTCGGTGGCACCCACTACAAATACACCAGCACGGGGTACACGACAACCAAGAGTGGCCGCCGCCTGAGTTCCTTCTGGCATGCCTTTGTGGGAGGAGGGTCTGATGGTGCCAACGATGGTGCCACACAAAACAACGAGGGCAACATGCTGGGCAGTTGGGTCTTGCGACTGAACTACGACACCAAGGCTGCCAAGTTCGGACTCTACGCCGACCATTTCTTCGAAGACCATTCAGCCATGTTCCACCTCGACTACGACGGCTACGCCTACGAAGACGGACAGATGAAAAAGAAGAAAAAACGCTACCTGCTCTATCCCCTCAAGGACATCATGCTCGGGGCCGATGTGCATCTGAAAAACTTCCCCTGGCTGAGCGATGCAGTCGTGGAATACGTTTACACAAAATACCAGAGCGGCCCAGTCTATTCGGAGAGAACCCCACAAATCACCGACCACATCGGAGGCAAAGACAACTACTACAACAATGCCATCGAACCCGGTTGGCAACACTGGGGGCAGACCCTGGGCAATCCGCTCTACCTCTCCCCCATCTACAACGAAAACCGTCAACTCCTGTTCCAATGCAACCGATTCGTGGCATGGCACATCGGCCTGGCCGGACAGCCGACCCCCAACCTGCACTACCGCATCCGCGCCTCGTGGCAAGAGGGCCTTGGCACCTACGATGCCCCCTACCCCAACCCCAAGCGCAACGTGAGCCTCGGCATCGAAACCACCTACCGCGCCGACCGACTCTGCAAGGGCCTGAGCCTCGGAGCAGCCTTCGGTCTTGACCGTGGCAAACTGATGGGAGACAACACGGGCGGAATGTTCACCATAAGATTTGAGCAATGACACACATAAAAAAGATACTCTACCTCCTCCTTTCCTGCACCCTCCTCCTTTCGTGCGAGTTGGAGACATCCGACAACGGAAAACTCGACGGCAACTGGCAGTTGCGCCAAATCGACGACCTATCGACAGGCAGCAGCAGCGACATGACATACAGTTACATCTACTGGGGCATCGAGAACGACCTGCTCCAAGTGAGAGACATCGACGATGGCAACCTCACGCTCCTCTTCCGATTCGACAAGCAGGGAGACCACCTGAGCATCCACTCGCCCTACCGCGTTGTGACCAAAGACCAACTCGAACCCATGGATGACACCGAACAACTCCTAAAGTTGGGCATTGCCGGGACTGAAGACACATTCATCTTCGAGAACCTCAGCAGCGGAAACATGACACTGAGGAACGAACTCTACAGGCTCCACTTCCGAAAATACTGACAAGGCATTTCCCAGACAAGCGAGAAGTCTCCTACAGCACATCAATCATGGCATCCCCACATCGGCTACAAACAAACACCCACAGCCACCCTACGGGAAACCCCGTTGCACATTCAAATTGTTGCCCGTACAATATGCAATTTGCACGGGCAACAATTTACATATTGAACAGGCTTGCACCAAGAGGCTTTTCAGCATCTCCACCCACACATTTCCCCCACACAATCCAACCCAAAGAAAATATCTTCACTTTTTCACAATAAATAACAAGTTTTCACGTTTTATCATGTAGAAAGTGCCAAAACACATGATTATAAACAACGCCTACATTATCATAGCCTTTGCCATCAGCCTCATTTTCTCGCTGATAGGGACACCATTGGTAGTCAAACTCTGCAACAGCCGAGGACTGCTCGACCTTCCCAATGCCCGCAAAGTGCACAAGCACGGCATCCCCCGTCTGGGCGGCACACTCTTCATGCCCTCCCTGAGTGTAGGTGTCACCATCACCCTGCTCATCATGTACCAAGGCATCCAAAACGACTTCAAGATAGGCATCTCCAACGTCATGATGGTGACAGGTGCCATCATGATATACCTCATTGGCATCTTCGACGACCTCAAGGGCCTCAAAGCCACCCACAAATTCATCATCCAGACCATTGCCGCCCTGCTCTTCCCCCTGTGCAACCTCATGATAAACGACCTGCACGGACTCTTCGGCATCCACGAAATTCCCATTTGGGTCGGCTACCCCCTCACCGTCTTCATCATCCTCCTCATCGTCAATGCCATGAACCTCATCGACGGCATCGACGGACTCGCCTCCGGCCTCGCCTGCCTCATCCTAGGTTCCTTCGCCTATCTCTACTACGACCTGCAAGCACACCTCTTCTGCATCATCAGCATCAGCCTGGCCGGTGCCACCCTCGCTTTCTTCTTCTTCAACATGTATGGAAAAGTGGGCCGTCTCAAAACCTTCATGGGCGACTCGGGCAGCCTCTTCCTCGGCTACGTCATCGCCTACCTCGCCATCAAATATCAAATGTCGAACGAACCCACAGGCTTTCCCTACCGCGAAGAGTCCCTCCTCATCTCCTTCACCCTCGTCTTCATCCCCTGCATCGATGTCATCCGCGTAGCCCTCTGGCGCAAGTTCAACGGCAAGCCTATGTTTGCCCCCGACAAGACCCACCTTCACCACCGCATCATGCAGATGGGACTCGACATGCACCAAACCCTCGCTGTCATTATCACCCTCTTCATTTCCATCTGCCTGATCAACTACGGCCTCTACGGAGGCGGACTTGAATTCCACTACATCATAGGGCTTGACATTGCTATCTATGCTTTATTTATATGGATTGTGGGATTACTGAAGACAAACATCGACTGAGCAATAAGAAAGGAACGATACCTACAGCAATTCGTACCCTTTCAGTTTTTCATCCCATGAATAATGGTGACGCACCATCTCAAAACCTTTTCGGGCAATCTCATTGCGAGCATCTCTGTCCCTCATCAAGTGCAGACATTGCTCTGCCATAGACTTCGCATCATCGCGGATGATGCAGTTCTCCCCATCGCGCAACTCGGGAATGGCAAATGATATGAGGCGAGACATCACTACGGGAAGTCCACAACCCATGGCGACAAGCACCTTATTCTGAATACCGGCTGCAACTCGTACAGGAGCCACCGACAGACATGAATCAGCGATGGCAGCCTCCAAATTCTCTACAAACCCCGTCACTACTACATTTTCTGATGCTAAAGCCTGAATGTGTTGTGGTGGTTCGGCACCAACAATATGGAACTTCACCGTGGGTCGTTCTTTATGAATTAGAGGAAGGATTTCCTCCACAAAGTACAGAACAGCATCTTGATTCTGGAGAGTGCGCATGTTACCCACAAAGCAGATTTTGTCAGCATCATACACCTCCGTAATGTTTTCCATACATGTGACCCCATTGGAAAACATAGCAAGTGAAGAGGAAGGCCCTGAAACATATTCTTTCAAGAAGTCCACGTCAGCATCTGAGACCAATACGACCTTTGGGAAGGTACGAATCACCTTTCTCTCATATTTCCTGATAAGACGTTGTTCAAAACCGTAAACAAACTTCTTTCCCCCCCCGCCCTTTGCCTTGGCTGACATCAGATAAGTCTTGGACAATGCGTCTGTCATCTCAACGATTGAGTGTGTTTCCACATGCAGTTTCTCCAAATAAGGACTCATGCGCAACAAGTGAGAGATGAACAGGTCGGGCTGTTCTTTCTCCACCACGCTCTTCAGCAAGGTCAGGTAGGTGCGAGAGTGGTAATAGCCACACTGAAGGGGGCGTCCGCTGAGCATGAACAATATGGCGTTGAGAATGGAAAGCGAAGGCTTGCGAGGGGTGAAGAACACCTTGTCATACAGCGTGGAAGCGGTATCCACTTCGGGATGAGTCACATCGCTGAATGACACAAGCACCAATCTGTGTCCATATGATTTCAGATAGCGGGCAATATTGTTGATTCTGAGTACATCGCCCCCATTCTCAGGAAAGGGGAAACGTGGGGTAAGGATGCAGATTTTCATGATTAAAAAAGACTATTTCCCCACCATTATCGCATGGCAGGAGGCCAACAGGCGTGTGACATAAAAATAAAAATTGTATCTCAATGGGTGACGAAAAAAAAGCCTCGTATAAGCCCAAGCCAATCTGGAGTATTTGACAAAACGCTTCCGATAACCGATGCGATGCAAACTGTTGTCTCTTTGCCGCCAATAATAAACTGCATCAGGCGAGGTGAACCGCACCTTGCTCATTCGGTCTGACACCTCGAACATTAGAAGCGCATCCTGTCCACTCGGAAAACTCTCGTTGAAACGGCGAACGCCTATGACATCGCGATGAATCAACTTCATCCAAGGAATGGAAAAGATTTTCTTGGGCTTATAGAAGGGTTGTGTTCCCTGTGACGCATGAGTGCCATACTCATGGGAATAGACATTGCCGCATGTTGTACCGTCATTGTAGAGAGAAAGGCAGTTGCTGGCAGCAATCGTGTCTTTCCCTGCAATCTTAAGCAACTCTTCAAGATACGTTGGCGAAATCTTGTCATCATCGTCTATGAAGCATATATATTCCCCTTGGGCTTCATTGATGCCCTGATTGCGAGAGGAGCATGCCGAGGCTACTGGCGAATAGAACAAACGTCCGTTGGATGGCAGTGCCTCTTGTAACATCGTCTCATAAGGCTCCCGTTCTCCATTGAGGACGACAATCACTTCATACAGACTTGCATCAAGCGTCTGTTGCTCCACA
The DNA here is from genome assembly GCA_002393555.1 of Prevotellaceae bacterium UBA4359. Taxonomy (GTDB): domain Bacteria; phylum Bacteroidota; class Bacteroidia; order Bacteroidales; family Bacteroidaceae; genus Minthosoma. Next base: position 51,592 of record DGSP01000056.1, on the reverse strand, counting down.
CTTGCAAGACATTCGAGGGTGTGTTGCTGTGGATGATAGGTCGGAATAATAACAGAAACCTTCATTGCTTTATCAGTATTCATTGCTTTCACGATAGTCACAAAACATCTGGAGAAAAAGGATTCTTCTGAAGATTCTTTTCACAATAACGCTGCAAATTCTGTATTTGAGAATCATTTCCTCCTCCCGAATTGGAAGAGAAAAGGGTTTTGTTTCCTAAATTCAGAATTGGCAACGGCTCACTATACATATTGGTATGGAGCACTCTCGTACCTTTCAGACGCGCCATAGCATTGAGCCAAATATCATCACCCGCAGGAGTGAGCGACATGGCCAAATCAATATCAGAAACCATATCAATCATACTATGTGCAGGGAACAATGTACCTCCTCCTGAACCAAAGAAAAGATTGTTCTGTTGGTTGCAGGGCTGAACATTGCGTTTCCATTCTCTATACGGTGCAAGACTGCCATCAGCCATAAATACCATCTGATGTGTATAATGAGCAATAATTGCTTCGGGACATTGTCCATGTTTTTCCAACAAAACACTCAGCAGATGCGAATTATAGACTATATCATCATCGAGTGTAACCAAAATATCTTCAGGATATTCCTTCAGAGCATAATAATACTTTTTATGAGAACGTATATCGCCAGAACATATCCGTATATCCAATCCTCGTTCCATCATCGCTTTCAAACGTTTTGGTACTGACTCTACAGATGGGTATTGTTCTTCAGACAGCCATAGAATAATCTTATCTGGCTTCTTCGTTTGCCGAAGGATGGTCTCTATCACAAGCCAAAGACGCGATATGCGAGCCGGGAATGAGGTCAGCGAAACGATAACACGGCCTTCCTTCTTCTTTGTGCCTGATATTCTGTGTTTAGGATTTTTACTTGTAAGCATGAAATACACAGGCAGAAGGATGTTGGCCAGAACACGAATAACCACGCGCATGAGACTATACACTCTCATTTTCGAGAGAACGGCATTAGTGTCTTGTATCCTTGAATATGTACGGTCAAAGAAATCTATCATTGTCTATTGCTTTACGTTCTGAATTATATTGAGGGTCAAGGTATATATAGACAGAGGCTATAAACATCCAAGTGGTTGCTTTCATCAAATAATTACTGTCAATAATCCCCGCAAAAACAAGTGCGGCTGCACAAAAAATGAGCATTGATCGGTTCTTTTGTGTTCCCTTTCTCAGGCAAATACGAAAAATGTGTACAAACATGCCCACAAAGCCTATGGCTATGAACAGCCCGAAGCAGACCAACACCTCCAGAAGAAGATTGTGGGGAGCCGCGAACTCCACTCTATACACATCGCCCATAATGGGTCCATAGTTTCCTATACCTATTCCAAGGCCGTAACTGTCAAGAAAAGCACGGATTCCCATCACAATGTTTTCCGCACGACCGTCATCGCTCATACCTTGATCAGAAAATCGCTCTAAGATCAGAACAAACAATTCGCCAAAGAAGTACACTAAGGTTCCGATGCCGACGAATAGTACCGTTAAGAGAAGGACACGGTTTCTGCCCGTTTTGTAATAGGCATAAACGTAGGTTGCCAACATCAGCACCATACACAATATGGCACCTCGGGAAGCATTGGCGATAATAATGAGGGCCGTTATGCCCATCAGTAAAAAACCCAAAACCTTGTCAAACTTGTTCCGAGGGTAGAGGTTGCACATGAAAAGGCTTGGCAAGGCCCAGCAAAGCACCGTATTGTAACTATTCAGATTTTCAAATGTGACCGATGCAAAGGGACGCTCTATATGTACGCCATTAACGTAAAGTGTGGAACCTGTGTCTTGGACTGACATGGTCAGATGAAAATCAGTCACAAACTCATAAACAGCGACAGGTATAGACAGCAGAATAAGTACAAGCCAGCCGTATTTTATGGATTCTTGAGGGGTGTGCGCTCTTCGTGCAGCCCACAGAACCTCCAAGAACCCAAGTATATGAACAAACAGATATATGACATGTTTCAGGCTTTCAATCTCTTCTACACTCTTAAAGAAAAAGGCCACACTCCACAGGAACCAGAACAAGAGAAAGATGCATTCAAAACGATAATAATACACACCCTTATGGGCTCCCCGCATGGTATCTGTCAGCATGAATGGAGATATAGCAAGAATGAACAGACGCACTGGCTGTGCTCCATTACCTATCGAGCCAAAAACAAGTAATGCGACCAAGAAGAAAAGAATCCAATCATATCTGTTACCTGCCATTTTCATTTTCTTCTTATTCTTTTCAAAATGAAGGTTCTCAATTCTATAAACTCAGGCAGACGCATAAACGAATAAAGGAGCGCATACAACACCACTGCACCTATAATCTGCACAGGCAGCATCGCCCAATATGGCATGTTAATCATCGTTATCATCCAGACTGCTGCTGACACAAAAATGGATATGACATACATGGGAAAAAGGTCTTTGATTTGCTGCCATGTGCCATACCCGGAAAGAGACTTGGAATACCAACTATTCACGAAAAATTCGATGTAATAATATATGACTGCTGCCCAGAGCATGAACTGCAGTTCGAAGAAAAAGCCTACACATATAACAGGAATGAATAGGATTTTCTTTAAGACTTCGAGTCGAAGGAAAAGGTCGCTGCGTTTCCTTACATGGAGAACATTCAAGTTCAGTTGGTGCAGGGGATAGATGGCAGCATATAGACTCATAATCTGCAGGAGATATACCGATGGTTCCCATTTGCTCCCGATAAGTGTGATGATGAGAGGCTTTGCAATTGCTGCAAGTCCAAATACGGCTGCAAAGGTGAACATCCCTATATAACGAACCATTTTCCGATGAGAGAAAAGAAAACGATCTGAATCGTGCTGTATCTGACTGAATGACGAGAGTGACACCTTCTGCACTATCTGTCCGAAATTGTTGCTGAATATCAGATTAAACTGCTCGGCACGATTGTAGTAGCCAAGATCGCGGACTGTGTACATTTTTCCGATAACAGTAAGGAAAATGTCTTTGTAAATAGAGTTGATGACGTTGGCTATAAGTATTTTTGAGCCGAATCCGAACATATCCTTGAAACTATCTATTGAGAATCGTAACATCGGAATCCAATGGTTGGCAATCCAGAGGCCAATCATCATAATGAACTGACGGGATATCTGCTGGAAGGCAAGTGCCCAGATTCCAAAGCCTTTATAAGCGGCTCCGATGCCAATCAGACCACTGGTTACTGAACTGACGAGCGAAACATATGCCTGCGACTTGAAGTCAAACTGTTTTACCAGTAATGTCTTCTGAATCATGCTGCATGCATTGAACAGAAGTATGATACTCATAGCAGGTAAGACAACGGAGAGAGAGGGTTGATTGAAGAAATTTGCAATTACACCTGACGATATGTATAACACAAGCATCAGACCAACTGATATAAGGATATTGATGAAAAAGACTGTGTTGTAGTCGTCTTTGGTTGCATTGGGTTTCCGTATGAGGGCTGTAGCATATCCCCCATCGATAATGACAATTGAAATATTAATGAAGATGGTGATGATGCCAATGATGCCGAACTCTGCAGGGGTAAGCATCCGGGCAAGTATCAGGCCAACAAGAAAGGTAACTCCAGAATTGGCAAGATTATCCAGCACCCCCCACTTCATTCCGTTGAATGTCCTATGTTTCAAAGACTCATTATCCATCTTATGTCATGTCATTTAATGTATTTGCGAATGAGCAGAAACGCCCTTATGGTTGTCGCCAGGATAAGCATACCGATGACGAACAACATTCGCTTAGGTCCAGCAGGTTTTACAGGAACTATAGCACTCTGCAAAGTCGTAAAAGCAGGAGTTTTCTCTTGCAACTTCACCTTGGTCGCCTGCAACTGTGCCTCTATCGCAGACAGAGAATTTTGTTTGAGAGCCAGTTCACCCTCCAACTTATCACGTTCACTCTGGAAACTTTGAAGAATGACACCTTTATGTGCATCGCAATAGCGACTATAAACCTCGATGGCTTTGTCGTATTCAAGTTCTGCACTATCACGCATCTGCTGATAATGCCTTACATCTTCACTCACCTTGCTTGTACGATACCTAACGATGAATGATTGCAGATGTGTTTTCACACTATCAGCCATCATGGCACAAACCAAAGGATCTTGATCTTTGACTACAATCGATATCACACTCGTCTTCTTATCCACTGAACATTTAATGTTCTCCATAACAGTCATCATCAATTCATAATCCTTACGATTCATCATGAAAGGATCGATGTTTCCATTACCTGTTCCGCGAGGAATAGGATCTTCATCTTCAAAGAGTTCTCTTATCCAACTCGTTAACTTATTATAAGGAATCAGTAACGGATTAGGTTTCTGATATTTCTCCATGTAGGTGAAGTAATTTGTAGAGAGGTCATCTTGTTTGGTTCTTATCTGAATGCCATAAAGACCCACAATAAATTCAGGACTTTCAAAGAGGTCAGGATACAATTCTGGATAGATAGCATCTTGTCCTCCCATTCCACCAATGTTAAAGCCGAAAGAAGAAGCAATACTGGAAAGACCCCCTCCTATATTCTCACCATTCATTTCGGGAGCAAGTTTCACCTCGGCAGTGTAGTAGCGCGGTTGAGGAAATATCCAGACACAAGAGAGAATAAAGGTTATTGCCCACACTTTGTAGAACAATTTCTTCTTGCTCCACAATATACGAACAATCTTTTGTAAGTCTATGACTTGCTGTTTATCAGTTTCTTCCATAATTACTTGAATCAAAATAAAAACAACGGCTTCTGCTGAAACTTACTCATATTTATCGCACCCGTTTTCTATTTGAGAATATTAGCAATGGTTACCATCATCGTTGCGATGGAGGCAGCCGATGTTCCCATTGCTGCATACTCGGCAGTTGTCATCTTGTCCTTGCGCTTCTTCGATGGCACCACAATGGTACATCCGGGTTGGACGGCTTTTTTACTTGAATGTTTCAGCAATTCCACAGAACCATTCATATAGACTGCATAAACACGCCTTTTTCGAGCATTGTCACCATAGCCGCCAGCATGTTCTATGTAGTATTTGAGCGACTCTCCCTTCTTGTAGTTCATGGAGATGGGGTACATCACATCGCCCGACACCTTCACCGTTGGAGAATATTGAGGAACAATCAAGCGGTCACCTTCACGCAGAACGATGTCTTCGTCGCCCTTCGGATGCCTCATGGCTTCTTCCAAGTCTATGGCCACAGGGAAGGTGTTGCCTATGTCCAGTTTCATCATCAGAAGAGAGTCTGCACGTTCGAGATTATAGTTGCCCGAAGTTTCTTTCTGCATTGCTTCCTCATACAGTGCTATCTGTGCGGCACGCAGCGAGGCTTCTTGTTGCTTGCGCTCCTCTTCTGTCATGCGACGTTCCAGACGGGCTCCCTTGGCATAGCCAAAACTGTCCAGCCCTCCTGCATCCTTCACGAGGTCACTCAGCGTATAGTTCTTACCCGACATGGCATAAGAACCTGCAAAGTTGACGGAACCCTCCACGCTCACATTTTTCTGAGTTGCATAGGAAGGACTCGTCCTCACCACCACCTGGTCGTATGGCTGCAAGACAAATCCCTGTTCGCCATCTATCACAAAACCATCTTTCAGTGCGAATGAGAAGGTTTCGGTGAGACGTTCATCGTTCGTCAAGGAATGAGAATCACTGATGCGGCGATACACGTTGACCTTCACGGTCGATGCGGCTTCGGTCAGGCCACCTGCCTGCAAAACAAGGTCTTCGATGGTCGTGTTGTCGGCATAGACGTATGTGCCAGGATAATGCACCTCTCCTGTGATAGAGAGCGTCCGTTCGCCTTCCATGTCGCGCTTGCTGGGAATGAACAGCACATCGTTTTTACGCAGAGGGATGTCTGCCACCGTGCCGTTCATGATGCCACGGATATCGACAGCCAGAACTTCCAAGGTCAAGTCTTCCTTCTCTCTGTGCATCACAGCACGATTGGTAAAGGCATCTTCGCGCAAGCCATCGGCAGCCTCAACCAACTCTCTCACACTACTGATATTGCCGCCCAACTCATACATTCCGCCATGAAAGACAGCACCACGCACCTCCACCATGTTGGAATAGCGAGCCAGAACGCTATCCACATAGATGGAATCGCCATCCGACAAGTTGAATGCACTCCAGTCAAACTCGCCAACAGTGTGCATCGAGTACTCAACCCCGTTTTTACGAGTCACACGGATGCTCTTCTTATAGGCATCCCCCGTGAATCCTCCTGTATAGTCAAGCAGAGTGGCCAGTGTTTCGTTGCGTTTCATCTCATAAAACATCGGACGCTTCACTTTTCCATGAATCTCCACCAACGCATCGTAGGGCCCCACCACAATGATGTCATTGTCATTCAGATGCACATCACCACGAGAGTTCCCATGCACCAAATAATCATACACATCGATGGAAGCGATGATACGTCCTTGGCGATACACCTTAATGTCGCGAAGTGTACCAATATCGTTGATACCCCCTGCGGCATAGAGAGCATTGAAAGCAGAAGAAAGAGAACTCAGCGTGTAGGTGCCTGGCATGTTCACTTCACCCATCACCTGTACTTGGATGCTGCGAGTGCCTCCCACTGCCAACTGAATGTTTGAGTCTGAGTAGAATTGTCCCAGACGCGAACGCAGGTAGGAGGTGGCCTCATTCACGCTCATGCCTCCAATCTTGCAAGGTCCTATTCCAGAGATAGTAATCACCCCATCGGGAGAAATCGTCTCTGTGAAAGTTTCTTGCGAAGCCCCCCACACATCTATAATCACCTCATCGCCTGCCCCTAAACGGTAGTTGGTCGGAGTGGCCATGTTCATGTTGGGCTGAAAGGTGAGCATCTGGTTGTTGAAGATGTTTCGGCCAAACACTTGATTTTCATCATTCAACTTATTCTGATAATACAGCAATGAGTCGATGTCCATGAAGGCAATCTCACCGTTCAGGGCGCGTTGGCGTTCTTCCATCGTGCCATAGTTTCGGTTTTGCATCCGCTGTTGCGACTGCACCATATATTGGTTTTGCATCTGGCTTTGCTCGCCTCGCTGCTGTTGCTCCTGACGAAGACGGTTTTTTGACTTGTTTCCGTCTCTTCCTGTCAAATCGGAAGCACCCAGATTCTGCTGTTCTGCCTCATATTTCTTGCGGATGCGACGCAACTGCACCGTTGTCACTCCTTTCTTCAGCAGTTCTGTCACTATCTTCTGCTGAGAAGAGCCTCGTTCCTGTTCCTTCTTCACATACTCAATCACTTGGCTGTCCGACATGGATTGTGAGAAAGCAGGGGAGAAGGAACAAAGAAGTCCCACTATTAACGAAATTCTCAATACTGAAGAAACCTTCATGGCGGTTAATATATTCATCTTTAGAGATTAAACAATGTTTGAAATATAATTTTGGCATCCCCCCAAAGAGTGCGATGACGCAAATAGTAGAGATCCATGTCAAGTCTTTTGAGCATTTTCTCCATCGTATCGGTATAACCATTTTGGATGGTGGCTAATGATGTCACTCCTGGAAGGGATTGATACAGCAATTGATAGTCCGAATTATGCTCCATGATCTGATTGATAAAATACAGACGTTCTGGACGATAGCCGACAAAAGACATGTCACCTTTCAAGACATTCCATATCTGGGGAAGTTCATCCCAATGCCTTTTACGAAGCACTTTTCCAAAATCAGTCAGACGGGGGTCATCATCTTGTTCCAACTGAGGAACACCACCTTTCTCAGCATCCACTATCATCGTTCTGAACTTATATATACGGAAAGGTTTTCCTCCTTTTCCTATGCGCTCTTGGCTATATATGGCGGGACCCGTTCCGTCCATCTTCTGTCTTATATAAATCAAAAGAAAGATTGGCGACAAGACAATCAACAACAACACAGCACCGATGACATCGGCTATGCGTTTTATCGTCCGCTCAAATCCGTTCATCCCATCTATATTTGTCGGCTCTTGCTCTGAATTCATTATTTTTTATTACACAATTTTTACTTCTATATAACGAATGTTTTTTACATTTATTATCATAAAAAATGACAAAAACGGAACAAAGTTAAGAATAAATTATGGAATAAAGAGTCTGTCCGAAGTTTTTTTTCTAAATTCGCATTGAAAATGAAGAGCAAGCAACTACAATCATCCATTTATAGAAAACTATCATGACAAAAAAAGCACTTACCCTGATGCTGCTGGGGTGCGCCACGACAGCATTTTCACAAAGCATTTCGCAAGAGATGCTTGCAAGGTTTGCGAAAGAAAATCAACTTGTGGGCAGTGAACGAGCCATCAAGAACGCCCTGGCTGCCGGACCCGTTTCGGCACTGGCACTCAATCAAGACAACCAAGTGGAGCAGAACACCTACTTCTCCAACTCCGTTCCCTCAAAGGGCATCACCGACCAGGAGTCATCTGGACGTTGCTGGCTTTTCACCGGCTTGAACATGTTGAGAGCCAAAATGATAAAGGAACATTCCCTGCCCAGCATGGAGTTCTCGCAGAATTACCTGTTTTTCTACGACCAGTTGGAGAAGTCCAACCTCTTTCTGCAAGCCATCATCGACACACGCAAGAAACCGATGGACGACCAGACGGTGAGGTGGCTCTTCCAGAACCCCCTCTCCGACGGCGGCACCTTCACGGGCGTGGCCGACCTCGTGGCAAAATATGGTTTAGTTCCTAAGGGCGTGATGCCTGAAACTTACACTTCTAACCACACCTACCAGTTCACCCAATTCCTCTCGCGGAAACTGCGAGAGGATGCTTTGGCCTTGCGCGACAACCCGAAGGCTTCAGACAATGAACTGCAGGCACAAAAGGAGAAATTCCTGTCAGAGATTTACCACATGCTTACTTTAGGTTTTGGTACCCCCGTCACTGAGTTCATGTGGGCACCCAAAGACCGCGATGGACGCATTGTCAACACGCCCGAACGCTACACGCCACAGGAATTCTACAAGGAGTTCATCGGTCTCGACCTACAAAACGACTACATCATGCTGATGAACGACCCCACCCGCGACTACTGGAAAACCTACGAAATCCAGTACGACCGCCACACTTACGATGGCCATAACTGGCTCTACCTCAACGTGCCTATGCAAGACATCAAAGAGGCGGCCATCGCCTCCATCAAGGACAGCACCATGATGTACTTCTCCTGCGATGTGGGCAAATACCTTGACCGTTCACGCGGCATTGCCGACCTCAAGAACTTCGACTATGACAACATCTTTGGTGTCCACTTCGGCATGGACAAGGCACAGAGAATCAAGTCCTTCGACTCTGGTTCCACGCATGCCATGACGCTCAAGGCTGTTGACCTCGACGACAACGGCAAACCTCTCAAGTGGATGGTCGAAAACTCTTGGGGAGCCAGCAGTGGACATCAAGGCCACATCATCATGACTGACGAATGGTTTGACAACTACATGTTCCGCCTTGTCATCAACAAAAAATACGCATCGGAGAGAATCCTGAAGGCATGCCAGCAGAAACCCACCCTGCTGCCCTGCTGGGACCCCATGTTTTGTGCTGAAGAATAAAAAAGAAGAAAGAAAATGGATATAGTTGAAAGATTCTTGAATTATGTCTCCTACGACACACAGTCGTCAGAAGAAACGGGGGTGACACCCTCGACAGAGAAACAACGCATCTTTGCCGAATACCTCAAGAAGGAACTCGTAGCCGAAGGACTGCAAGACGTAGAACTGGACGAACTGGGCTATCTCTATGCCACCCTGCCGGCCAACACCGACAAGCACGTGCCCACCATCGGCTTCATTGCCCACATGGACACCAGCCCCGACGCATCAGGCCAGAACGTGAAGCCGCGCATTGTTGAACACTACGACGGCACCGACATCGTCCTGTCCGAAGGCATCGTCACCTCGGTGGAAAAGTTTCCCGAACTGCTCCAGCACAAGGGCGAAGACCTCATCGTGACCGACGGCACCACCCTACTCGGAGCCGACGACAAGGCTGGCATTGCCGAAATCGTGCAGGCGATGGTCTATCTGCAACAGCACCCCGACATCAAGCACGGCAAGATTCGCGTGGGTTTCAACCCCGACGAAGAGATTGGCCTCGGGGCACACCACTTCGACGTGGAAAAGTTTGGTTGTGAGTTTGCCTACACAATGGACGGCAGCGAAGTGGGCGAGATTGAGTTTGAGAATTTCAACGCCGCTTCGGCCAAAATCACCATCAACGGCTGTTCGGTACATCCCGGCTATGCCAAAGACAAGATGGTCAACGCAGCCCGCATCGCCACCGAACTGGTCAGCATGCTGCCTGCCGACGAAACACCCGAGACCACCGAAGGCTACGAAGGTTTCTTCCATCTGACCAACGTCAGCGGCTCGGTGGAGAAGGCCCAACTCTCCTTCATCATCCGCGACCATGACCGAGAGTATTTCGAAAGCAGAAAAGCAGAAATTTCAGATGTTGTGGAATCTATCAACGAGAAATATGGAAACATCGCCACGCTCGAACTGAAAGACCAATACTACAACATGCGCGAGAAACTGGAGGACAAGATGTACATCATCGACATAGCCAAGCAAGCCATCGAAGAAGCAGGCATGACACCCAAGGTCCGTGCCATCCGAGGCGGAACCGACGGAGCACAACTTTCCTTCATGGGCCTACCCTGCCCCAACATTTTTGCCGGCGGCCTCAACTTCCACGGCCCCCACGAGTTCTGTCCCGTTCAGAGTCTGGAGAAGGCCATGATGACAGTGGTGAACATCTGCCGAATCACAGCGAGGGAACTTGGCCAATGAGCCAAGTTCCCTCGCTGCTTTCAAGGCTCTGGGGGAGGAAAATCGACATCAGTCGAACGTCAGTCGGGGAAGGGAGTTGACGATATCGACCGTTTGGGTGCTGACATTGATGACGGAGAGGAGGAGGTCAAGGATGTAGCGAGGTTTCTGGTGTTCACGTCCCCAATCGTTGGCATCGTTCTTGATGAGCGACTTCTTGTCGATGGAGACACAGTAGCGTTCCACAATCCACTCGATGGCACTCTTGCCGTTCACGATGTAGTCGTAGGCTTTTAGGGGAATATGCTCCAGACGGATGTTGGCGTTGTAGAGGATGACGCTCTTGTCGTCCTTGCTACGGAACTTCATCTTCGGATCCACACGGAAATAGTCGTAATCGTCTTGGTCGGCACGTTGGGCGGTGATGTGTACCACCACTTCGGGATGCGGAGGCACCTCCTCGTAGTTCAGATGGAGTTCTGCCAGTTGCTTGCCAGCCTTATAGAACGCCATGAAGTCCTCGATGCGCTCCACGATGGGGATTCTTGGCAGCGACTTCTTCAGGTCGGCAGCGAAACGCTCACGGTAGTCCTTCGAGTGCAACAAGCCATAGACATAGTAGAAAATCATCTCCTTCGTGATGTTCTTTGCCCCATTGTAGCGGCTCCGCACCTCCTTCAATATCCAGTCCGTTATGCCATCATGACGGATGTAGTCATCATCGAGAGTATCATCAAAGAGCGTCTTCTGTTTATGGGTGTTCTCTTCGTAGTAGTAGAGAGGAAAACATTGACATGCTGCATTAAATCCCAAGTCAACGATGCTATTGCTCATAAGAACGGAATACTCTTTAGTCGCCCCCAATCCTTGGACGCATATTATAGTGTTCTTCTGTTCTTTTGTTGGATACAATTTAGGCATTTGATACATCATCTCATTTAATGGCCGATAATAAAAAAGGCATTGACGAAAAAAAGGACGATATAAAGATTCCATAAATAATCCATCTTTATAGTGATAGGTTTTCTTTTTTCGGAAATCATTCAAGCAAGCTCTCGTCCAACTAAACTTTGTGTCATTATATTCGACTTTATCCACAGACTCTACATTATGCACTTGAGAATTGTAGAACTCGATTGTTCGCCGCATATTATCTCCAAGGATTGTTTGCGAAGAGTTGTAACACCAAGCATCTCGCTGTGTTTTCAGCCCATTGCTATAATATGGAACAAAAAATGTTCGTTTATTGGCTTTATCATCCTTATCTCCAAGCAATACCATCGTGTCAAACACCCCATCCCTCACATTTATCCAGTCCTCTTTTTCGTTCGGCACAATCTCCGTCCACTCCATTCCCTTGACAGAGCGGAAGTCATGCACCATTTTCAGTTTCTGTTCGCGACTCAGATAGTCGCCAATATCGTGATAATAAATCGTTGCCATAATACTAATTATTTATGATTAATTCGTGGATAATTTGTGATAATTTATGTTGAAGAAAAAACACGAATGTTCATGAATTATCCACGAATTATTCATGAATTATTTTTTGCTTTTTTGACTAAGATGGTGATGGCTATGGGGGTGCGAGAGCCAGAGCCAAAAATCTTACCACCTTCTTTGCGAGAAAGTTCACCGCTGGTGCGCTGATTACCTCGCAGATTGAAAATATAGATTTTGTCAAACTCGTGTTCGAGGCATTGGCGCATACCATCTTGGGCATTGCCGTCTATCCATGCCCCATTACTGATGAATGCCACAATGCCACCATCGGGGCATTGGGCAATGCGGTCGCTCGCCCATCGGAAAGCCTTGATGTAACTATCGTAAAGGGAGTTCTTGTTGGTCGCATTAGTATGCGCCGCGTATGTATCTGCCACTCGCTTGTCAAGATGTGGGTACTTCAAGTTCTGTGCATTGTCGTTTGCCGAGTTCTGTCCCACCGAGTACGGAGGATTCCCAAGTATCACCCTCACTGGTGCTTTCTTCTGCTTAATCACCCGTTCCGAGTTTTCGGGCAGAAGTTGGGAAAAGATGTCTTTGTCACCGTGTTCGTTCAGTTGGAAAGTGTCGGTCAGGCAGATGCCGTCGTAGGGCAAGTAGTCGGGTTGGTCGCTGCCCATCAGGTCGTGATAGACACTCTCGATGTTGATGTCGGCAATATAGTAAGCCAAGAGGACTATTTCGTTGCAATGAATCTCGTTCTTGTACTTGCGCCGCAAGTCTTCATTCTTGATGAGTCCGCTCTGCATCAGGCGAGTGATGAATGTGCCCGTTCCCACAAAGGGATCGAGGATGTGTACATTCTCCTCAGTCAGCGACGTGTTGAAGTCCTCACGCAAGATGTCCTCGACCGAATGGATGATGAAATCCACGCACTCCACTGGCGTATAGACAATGCCAAGTTTCTCCACGGTGAGCGGGAATGCGCCCTTGAAGAACTTCTCGTAGAGGTTCTTGATGACGGTCTGCTTGCCCTCCAGATTGTCAATGTTGCCCACATTGATGCGCACCGACTGGTAGAACTTGTCCAGCACCTGCGTATCCATCTCGAAACCTTCCGATTCGAGAAACTCCAGCATGAACTGCATCGACTTGCTCACCGCGTTGTTGTTGACAAACTGATAGTCGTTGAACAAGGCATCGAACACGGGCCGCATAATCATGTGTTGGGCCAGCATCTCGATGGCTTGTCCCTCATCCACACTCGGATTGATGTTGCGTTGCAGACCAGCCACAAACTCTTGGAAGTGCTCACGGGCAGTCGGATTCTCCTTCACCATCCGTGTGATGCGTTCGATAAACTTGCGAGCAATCTCGCCGACCGACTTTGCCCAGTTCTCCCAATAGAGTTTATCGCCCACCTTCTCCACCAGTTTGGCGTAAATGCCATCCTGCAAAGCACCGAATCGGAGTTCCAACTGCTGTGCAACCTGTGCCGTATCAAGCATGATGGCATCGTCCTCATCGCCTGCCTCACGCATCGTGGAGGAATAGACATCCTCCGCCATCGAGTAACTGCCGCTCGGCACACCGCCAGCAATAATTTTATCGGGACGTTTCTTGTTCAGGTTGATTTGGTTGACATGCGCGTTAAACGCTTCGTCGTGGCTTCGGAGAGCATTAAGAATGGTCCACACCACTTTGAAGCGCTCGTTGTCGTTCAATGCCTGCTCGGGGGTGACATCGCTCGGCACGATGACGGGGATGATGATGTAGCCGTATTTCTTCTCCTTATCGGTGTTCTTGCCGAAAGTGCGCATCACACGCCCCACCGACTGCACCACCTCCACCTCGCTGTTGCGTGGCGAAAGGAAAATGACGGCATCGAGAGCGGGCACATCCACCCCTTCGCTCAGACAGCGCACATTGCACAGCACTCGGCACTCGTTGGGGTCGGCAGCCTCTGCCTTCAGCCATGCCAACTTCTCGTTTCTGGTAGCGGCATCCATCGAGCCGTCGATGTGTTGTGCCTTGATGTTCACCACATGCTCCGCCTCCTGCTCAGAGAGGTCTTTCTTGTAGTCGGTGCTCACTTGCGAGAAGTAGCGGGCTATCTGGGTGGATGAGAAGTTGGGGTTGCTCTTGGTGGGGTTGATGGTCTGGCAGAAGGCTACGGCTCGGTGCATCAGCACAGGGTCTTGCTCGAGGGTCACGCCGTGGTCGCCCTTGATGCGCTTGGAGAGGCCGTTGATGCAGCCTATCAGTTTGGTGGCATCGTCAAACTGCAACTCTTTCGGCTTGTCCGCTTCCGAGGCTGCATTGTACTGTGCCTTGATGTTGTCTGCCATGCTCTTAGGAATGTCTTCTTCGCTGACGGTGAGCACCAGCACCTTGTAGTCGCACAGCAATCCCTGACTGACGGCATCGTTGAAGGTGAGGCGGTGGAACTCCTTGCCATAAATGCCCTCGTCGTCCATCGAGCAGAGGATGTCGTCGTTCTCGGCAGCCTTCACCTTGACCGACTCGCGATAGAGTCGTGGCGTGGCGGTCATGTAGAGCCGACGGCGGGCAGGAATGAGGTCGTTGTTGTGCACCTTGGTGAAGTTCGACTCGTCGCGGTCTTTCAGTTTCACGCCCGTGGTGCGGTGTGCCTCGTCGCAAATGCAGAGGTCAACAACACGCCCATACTGATGAAGGGCATCGCTCACCACATCGATGCTCTGATAGGTGGAGAAAATCACAATGCGCACAGGTTCTTTCTCGTAACGGCGCAACTGCCGCAGCACCGACTTCACGTTGGTAGAGGCAGGCACAGCCAGTTCCTGTATGCTGGCATCGGTGGCATCATCGTCCTGCATCTTGCGGCTCACCTTGGCATCGGAGCAGATGCAGATGGCACGCATATCGTCGGTGCGGTCGCTCATCCACGCATTGAGGGTCTGTCCCAACAGGGCGATGCTCGGCACGAGGAAGAGGATGAAGCCATCCTTCTCCGTGATTTGTTCGGCTATTTTCAGCGAGGTGTAGGTCTTACCTGTGCCACACGCCATGATGAGTTTGCCACGTTCGTTGCCTTCTTCCACAAAATGGCGGTAGGTGTCGGCCATGGCACGGAGTTGGTGGGCGCGTGGCTGCTTGCCCGAGAGTTGTGCCTTCTTGCCGTAGAGTCCCTGACGGAGTTTCTGCCAATCGACCGACGAACTTTCCAGTTCGTAAAGATTGATTTTGTTGAAAGGCAAGGTGAGGTTGGTGATGGCTTTCTGTGCATTCACTCCCCACGGACGGCGTGTGGTTTCCACCCACACGAGGTTGCTGAAGCCACATGTCTGGAAGGTCTCGTCTTCGGTAAAGGTGCGGATGGAGTTGGCCAAGAAACTATCCACCATGCCTTTCTCGATGGTGGTGTCCTCGTCGTAGCACTTGCACTGGATGGCCCAGTAGTCGCCCGTGTCGGTACGTGCCACGAGGTCGATGCCCAGGTCGGTGCCCCCGAAGTCTTTCCTTTCAGGGAACTCCTCCCACAGCCACACCCGTTCCAAATTTGTATAGCGGGGGTCGGTGAGAAACCATAGTTTCATCAGTCGCTCGAAATCCTGTCCCTTCTCCCGTTCCGTAAGGGACTTTCGGCGGATGTCGTCGAGAATGTCGTTGATGCCATACGTTGGTGCAGGGGTATGGCTCGCCTGTGTTAGATTCGGTTGCATGGTTGGTCGGGTGCTTTTGAAATCTAATGTATTGGTCAGCAACAGTGGGGACAAAATGAAAACGTACCACCTTCCGCAGTTTCATCCCTAAGTTCTGGAGCACCCGACCAAGAGTAACCATTGCAGAGAAATGAAAAGGAAGGGGTACGCCTATACGATATAGACGTACTCTCATTCCTTCGGTTCTCTGCATAACTTGGTCGGGTTATTTTTGAACTTAGAACCTTCAGAATTGAATACGTTGATTCAATATACCCACGATGTCTGCAAGGACGGACGGCACGGATGCCGAACGCTTGCAGGGGCAAAGGTAGGGAAAAAAAAGTGAATGTGAAGGCTGCGGCAAATGTTTTTTTACTAAAAAGACGAAAAAAACGAGGTGACGACCTCAATATTGGTGGCATGACTGCAGTGGTGAACATCTGCCAGATAACCGAGCAGGAACTCGGCCAACCAGCCACACGAGGCTGAAACAAAACAACATGTTCAAGTCCCCCAAAACAGGTGTGACTCACACCTATACCACAGGTGTGACTCACACCTATGGAGGGGGTGTGACTCACACCTGTTTTGACGGGTTGAAAGCGCATAAACACGGAACGGGGCAGCACCCTACTCGGTGCTGCCCCGTTCCGTGTTTATGAACAATTTTATATCGTTCTGTACCCTGCTTATTTTCTACTCTAACCCTTCGTCGAGTTCTTCCTCGTCGTCTTCCTCATCGAAGTCAAAGTCGAAGTCGCCGAAGAAGGCGGGCTGGATGAAGTCGTCGAGTTCGCGGCGCTCCTTCTTGGTGGGACGGCCTGTGCCGCGCGCCCTGCCGACGAAACCGCTGATGCGGTTCATCTCGAGGAGTTCCAATTGCTCTTTCGGAGTCACGTTTTCCAGCACCTCGGGAACGAGTTTTGCGCCCACGCGGTTCTGGATGGCTTTCAAGACTTTGAAGGCGTAGGTGATGGGGGGCTTGCGCACTTCTATCACATCGCCTTCCTTCACCATCTTGGAGGCTTTCTGCTTTACACCGCCGATGGTGATGCGCCCGTTCTTGCAGGCATCGGCAGCAATGGAGCGGGTCTTGAAGATGCGGGCCGCCCAGAGCCACTTGTCTAATCTTGCTTCCATAAAAGTGAGTGGTTAAGAATTGAAGTTTCGGGAGTTCTTTTTCACCACAGATTACACGGATTACTCTGATTTTATCCGCTGGTGGGTTGCCTATTACACAGATTGGCTACGCCGAACTAAAGGTTCTTTCTTGATTGCACAGATTAGAGTCGTGACGACTCTTGAAGCCATCCGAATGGGCTTTCGCCAAGAAGCAAGAATCTGTGCAATCTGTCAAAATTTCTCTTAGCATAAAATCTGTGTAATGTGCAATCCGTGGTTTTTATAACTTCCGAAAGTTTTGTTTAGAACTAAAAAACGGTTAGTTTTTCTTGTTGTACTGATTCATGGTGCGGTCGAGGCCCTGCAAGCAGAAACTCTTAATCATCTCGCCCACGTAGTCAAGTTTTTCGTCAACAAGTTTGTTGTCTTCGTCGCTGAACTGGCCAAGCACAAAGTCTATCTGCCCACCACGGGGAAACTCGTTGCCGATGCCGAACTTGATGCGGGCGTAGTTCTGGGTCATCATGCACGACTCTATGTTTTTCAGCCCGTTGTGTCCTCCGGCACTGCCACTGCCGCGCATGCGAATCTTGCCCACGGGAAGGCTCAGGTCATCGACTATGACCAAGATGTTCTCCATGGGGATTTTCTCTTGCTGCGCCCAGTAGCGCACGGCTTGTCCCGAGAGGTTCATGTAGGTGGAGGGTTTCAGGAGAGTCAACTCGGCATTCTTCACACGTGTCTTGGCGATGGCACCGTAGCGTTTGTCCATCCACTCCGCACTCTGCTTTTGGGCAAAGGCATCAATCACCCGGAAGCCGATGTTGTGGCGTGTACCCACATATTCGCTGCCGATGTTGCCCAGCCCCACTATCAAATATTTCATACTATTATCTACCGTTTCGGCCTTCTTGGCCCGAAACAAATCAAACAACCACATTATTTTATAAGTAACTACACAAAATTAAATGATTATCGTACCACCAACTGCTCATTTCAACACGAATGACACGAATGTTCACAAAACCATGCGGGAAAAAAGAACACGAAACCGCAAGCGGCAACCAATGACACGAACCATCCGGATGGCTTCGTGTGCTTCGTCGCACCGAAGGTGCTTTGTGTAATAGTTTTTTTGTACTGCATCGTTTGTATATTTTCGTGTAATTCGTGTTAATATGAACAAGTTGTGTACTTCCGAAAGTTGAGTAATTAAAATTAGTGGATAAAATTATTCTAATTATGCTAATTTGTTTCTTAAGTAACTACACAAAATTATCTTATACAATGTTTTTTCTCCTTTTTCGCCGCAAGCGGCTTGTTTTTCGGACAATAATTCCCGATAATTAACGATAATTTTATCCAATAATTATTATCGGAACCAATTATTAGAAATTATTGGAAATTATTGTCCAAGAAAACAATGCGGCTTGCCGCATCCTATAAACTCTTTTTGTTTACCTACTTTAAAGAGAGAGAGTGTACCGAACACCCCGTCGGGGGAACGATACACTCTCATGCTTTTACATTGTTTCCGCGTCGGGAATTTACTCAGCAGTCTCGGCAGCAGCGGCACGAGCAGCACGAGTCATACGAACTGCGCACACAACCACTTCCTTCGAGGTGATGATTTCGAGGCCCTCGTAGGAGAGAGCACCCACCTTCATCGACTTGCCAAGACCGAGTTCGGTCACATCGATGTCGAGTGTGTCGGGGAACTGAGTGTAGGGGGCCTTCACAGCCAACTTGCGCACGTTGAGCACCAGTTTACCACCGGCACGTACACCCTCGGCAAGACCATTGAGTTTCACAGGAATCTCGAACACAACTGGCTTGTCTTCTGTAATCTGGTAGAAGTCAACGTGAACAGGACGGTCTGTCACGAAGTCGCACTGCAGGTCCTTCAGGATGGCCTTCACAGCCTTGCCGTCCACCACGAGGTTGACGATATAGACATTGGGAGTGTAGAGCAACTTTGCAAGTTCCTTCTCTGAAATCTGGATGGTCTTGGCCACTGGAAGACCATCCTCACCTTTTTCCACTCCATAGAACACGGCTGGAATCTGACCAGCACGACGAAGGTCACGGCTGGCCTTCTTGCCATACTCTGTACGAGCCTGGGCGTTGATTGTAATTTCTTTCATTTTTTGTTTTTTGTGTTACTATAAATTAAGTTTTTTCAAGACTCGTCCCCGAAACGCGTTCAAGGAGTCATCTCACGCTTAATTCGCCATCACACGATGCCTTCCACACGAGGTGGGGCTGATGTGTTGCCCAAAAAAGCGGCACAAAGGTACGGCTTTTGCCGAGAATGACAAAAGTTTTCCCTCTTTTTTTTGCATTTCTGATTGTATTTGAGGACTTTCGCCCCCTTCGCGGCCCTTTTATCGACCGCTGACGAACATTCCTAACAATGAATTGCCAATTGATTCAACTTCGAAAGTTTTCGTTTATTGGAGTTAGAAGATGTCCTTCACCTTGTCCAGGAAACTCTTTTTCTCCTGCTTGTCGCCAGCAGCATCGTCTGTAGGTGCAGAGGCATCAGCCGCCGGAGCATCGTAGCCAGTGCGAGCAGCCTCGGCTGCTGCCGACGCCTGCGCTGCATCGGCTATGGAGATTTCCCCCTTTGCCACACCCAGTGTGCGGTTCAGGGCATCCACGAACTTCTCATAGTCTTCCTTATACAGGAACAGTTTGTGCTTCTGGAATGTGAAACGGGGATCCTCAGGAGTACCCTCGTTGATTTTCTTACTCTCCGTAATGGCAATATACTTGTCGCCATTTCTGCTCTGCTTCACATCAAAATAGTAGATGCGCTTGCCCGCCTTGATACCTTCTGAATATACCAAGTCTTTGTCAATTTCACCCATAATGAATCTCTATAAAATCTTTGTCTTTTTAAGTGTTTGATTGAAAATTTGCTACAAAATTGTCATTTTTTTTTGTTCTGTACAAGATTTTCGCCCATTTTTTTCCGTTTCTGGCAATCATTCGCACAAAAAGAGTGGTTTTTTCAGATTAAATCACTAAATTTGCACTCGATTTGAAGAGAATTAAAACATTAGTAACAAAGCATCAGACCACCCTGCTGGTCTCCTGCCAAGATAACACAAAAAAAGAGTTTTTTGCATTATGATTAACCGCACACTCATCCGTCTGAAAATCGTACAACTCATGTATGCTTACTATCAGAACAACGGGAAAAACATAGACACAGCCGAAAAGGAATTGCTTTTTAGCCTCTCGAAGGCATACGACCTCTACAACTATATGCTCTTGCTCATGGTTGCCGTGTCGCGCTATGCGCTTCAGCAGGTGGAGCACCAGGAACACCTCAACAAGGTGGGCCACATCGATGCCGAGGTGAGTCACCGATTCATCGACAACCAGTTCACGGCACAACTCGAAATCAACAAGCAACTTCTCGACTTTGTCGATACGAAGAAAAAGACGTGGGACAACGACCTCGACTATGTGAAGAAACTCTATGCCGACATCCTCCAGAGCGAATACTATGCCGAGTACATGGCTCTCGACAAAGTCACCTACAACGATGACCGAGAACTGTGGCGCAAACTCTACAAGAACATCATCATGAAGGACGAGCGCATCGACGACATTCTGGAAGAGCAGAGCCTCTACTGGAACGACGACCGCGAGGTCATCGACACCTTCGTGCTGAAAACCATCAAGCGCTTCAGCCCCGAAAAAGGTGCCAACCAGGAACTGGTGCCAGAGTATAAGGACATCGAAGACCAAGAGTTTGCCACACGCCTCTTCCGCCGCACCATCATGAACGACGAATACTACCGCTCCCTCATCGGCAAGTGCATCAAGAACTGGGAATTTAGCCGCCTGGCCTACATGGATGTTGTCATCATGCAGATAGCCGTAGCCGAATTGCTCAGTTTCCCACAGATTCCCATCTCCGTCACCATCAACGAGTATGTGGAGATAGCCAAGTGGTACAGCACCCCGAAGAGTGCCGGCTATGTCAACGGAATCATCGATGCGGTGGCCAAGATGCTGAAAAAGGAAAACATCCTCACCAAGGCATAGCCTTTTCATCGCCTCACATACACATATTTTATAATAAAGCAAAAACTTAAAAACAACCAATACAACTATGTTCAACTTGATTCAGGCAGCACAAGGTGCTGCAAAAGGTGGCTTCGATTGGAGCATGATTATCATGATTGTGGCCATGTTCGCCATTGTCTATTTCTTCATGATTAAACCACAGCGCAAGCGTCAGAAGGAAATCGAGAACTTCCGCAAGGGACTCACCATCGGCAGCAAAGTCATCACATCCAGCGGTGTTTACGGCACAGTGAAGTCGCTCAACGAGGGACAGCCCTACATCACCATCGAGATTGCCAAAGGCGTAACGGTACAGATAGACCGCAACTACATCTTTGCCGAAGGCAGCCAACAGCCCCAGCAGCAGTAAAAAAACAAGAAAAATATCTTCCCTCCTCTTTCTTCTAATACAGTAAAAGGCACATGAACACTGACTTCTTCAAAGTCATCCTACGAAGATTGCGGTTGATTAAACTCAACCGTGATTTTCTTGTGTTCCTCCTGTTCCTGCTGGTTTCCATCATCTTCTGGTTCATGCAGTCCATCAAAGAGACTGCTGAAGTCGTCATCCCCTACAAACTGGAAATTGAAGACCAGCCCAAGAACGTCATCTTCACAGGCGAAATACCTTCTGAAGTCAACGTGTCCTACACAGGCAAAGGATGGGATGCCCTCTACTACAAGTTCATGAAGAACGAACCCCACGAGTTGGTCATCAACTTCAAGGAGGTCAACACAAAGACGGGGAGAATCATCATCGACTCCAACGTGCTGCGGCGAGCCGTCCTGAAGAAAAAGCCTCAAGGACTCACCTTCCGCGCCACATCGCCCAACAAGATTGAAGCCTTCTACTCCAACGGGCAACACAAGCGCGTACCCGTCATCTTCAATGGACGCGTCACCACAACAGCCGGACGTTATCAGTGTGGCACCCTCCTCACTCCCGACTCCGTCGATATCTATGCCCCCAACCACCTGTTTGGAAGCATCAAGAGCGTCAAAACCGAGAATGTCACCTACAACGAACTCGAAGATACGCTACAGACCAAACTGGCACTTCTGGTGCCACGCGGAGCCAAGGCCATCCCCGACTCCATCGAAACTCAAATCTGTGTCGATATCTTCACCGACAAGACCCTGCAAGTGCCCATCTACAGCGAGAACGTCCCCAGCAACAAAGTCCTGCGCACCTTCCCGTTGAAGACCAAAGTCACCTTCCTAATCAGCGCCACCCTCTACAACGAAATCACCGCCGACGACTTCCTGCTGGCGGTTGACTACAAAGAAGTGACCACCAACTCCAACCGTTGCCAAGTCCATGTGCGCCAAC
The DNA here is from genome assembly GCA_002393555.1 of Prevotellaceae bacterium UBA4359. Lineage (GTDB taxonomy): Bacteria > Bacteroidota > Bacteroidia > Bacteroidales > Bacteroidaceae > Minthosoma. Next base: position 29,098 of record DGSP01000056.1, on the reverse strand, counting down.
AGCCAAAGAACATACGCAACCTGCGCATCAACCCCGAATACGTGGAGTTCATCATAGAGAAAGTGACAGAATGACACGCATCGGCATCACAGGAGGCATCGGCAGCGGCAAGTCCTACGTCTGCCAGTTACTGCAGCAGCGAGGCATCCCCGTCTATTCGTGCGACGACGAGGCCAAACGCCTCATGCAGGAAAGCCCCGTCATCAGAGAGCAACTATGCCAACTCATCGGCAGCAACGCCTATATCGGGCAGCAACTCAACAAGCCCGCCATCGCGCAGTTCCTCTTTGCCGACAATACACATGCCGCCCAAGTGAACCGAATCGTCCATCCCGTAGTGCGAGAAGACTTCGCCAACTGGACACAACGGCAAAACACCTCCATCGTGGCCCAAGAAAGCGCCATCCTCTTCGAAGCAGGATTCCAAGACACAGTCGATGTCACCGTACTCGTCTATGCCCCCCACTCTCTCCGCCTGCAACGAGCCATGAAGCGCGACCACGCCACCTCCGAGCAAATCGAAGCACGCATGGCCCAGCAGATGGACGAAGAAGAAAAACGCCGCCGTGCCGACCACATCATCCTCAACGATGGCATCGCGAACCTCGCAGAACAGATAGACCTCATGCTCACCCAAATAGCCAAACAGCAAAATTGCTCAATAAACAGAAATCAGTAAATTGTCTAATTGTAAATAATAACTATGATTAAGAAAATTCTCGCCATCTCAGGCAAGCCCGGGCTTTACAAACTCGTGTCACGAGGCAACAAGAGCCTCATCGTCGAGACCGTCGATGCACAGAAAAAGCGCATCCCAGCCTTCGGAGCCGACCGCGTAGTGTCGCTCGGCGACATCTCCATCTACACCAACGACGACAGCGAAGTCAGCCTCGCCTCCGTCTTCGAGTCCATCAAACAGCACTACGGCGACAAGCCTCTCGACCTTTCCCCCAAGAAAGCCTCACAAGACGACATCATCGCCTTCTTCACCGAAGTTCTCCCCACCTACGACACAGATCGTGTGCGTGTCAGCGACATGCGCAAAGTCCTCTCATGGTACAACATCCTCACCGCCGACGGCATCACCGAGTTTGAGAGCAAGGAAGAAGAAAAAACAACCGAAGGAGAAGAAACCGAGCAAGCAGAGCCCAAACAGCCCACACTCAACAAGTAAGTCCCAAGCATTCCGCAGCATAAAAACCACAAATGGAGCGGAATAGTGCAGATAAAACAACAAACATTCGGCCAAGTGCAACCCGATGCACTTGGCCGAACTTATATGTATAGACCGCTGCGAGTAAAGCATATCAACTACACACTCACACCCATCTCTACCATAAAACATAAGTTTTTCTTTTCTGCTGCTTATCGTAGCCGAGGGGTACGAAGGGGTGTACCCCTCGGCTACAGTATGGCGCAATCGAGGGGTACGGTTTTGTGTAGTCGAGGAATAGGGTTTTATTCCTGGTGGTCTTCAATCTTCACAAATGCGGTGACGGCGAAGGTGACGAGGCAGAAGGCCATGACGATCCAGAAGAAACTCTGGTAGCCGATGTTTTCGGAGATGAGGCCGGAGACCATGCCGGGAATCATCACACCACCGAAGTATTGGCCAGCGGTGCAGATGGAGAAGACGGTGGTGGAGTGTTCGCCTCGGGAGAAGGTGACGAGATAGAGGGTGTAGGCGGCAAAGCCAAGGCCGTAGCCGATTTGTTCGATGCACACACAGGAGCCGACGAGCCAGAGGTTGTCGGTGGGGTAATAACTGAGATAAACATAGACGATGTCGGGCAGGGTGATGCAGAGCACCAAGGGCCAGAGGCAGCGTTTCAGTCCCCATTTGGACACGGCCCATCCGCCCACGATGCCGCCGAGGAGGAGTCCGATGACGCCGAGGGTGCCGTAGATGAAGCCGAAATCGACATCGCTCATGCCGAGGCCGCCTTCGGCTGAGGTGCGGGTGAGGAAAAGGGGCACTATCTTGGTCAAGAGTCCTTCGGGCAAACGGAACAGGAGGATGAAACAGAGGGCTGAGATGAGGTGGGGTTTGGTGAGGAAAACTATCAGGGTGCGGCTGAACTCATACATTTGCTCCTTGAAGTCGAAGTGTTCGGTTTCCACCTTGGGAAGCATGAAGGCGTGATAAAGTCCCAAAAGGAACATGAGGACACCCAAGATGAGGAAGACCACCATCCATGAGGCTATAATGGATGAAAGTGAAAAGTGAAATGTGAAAAGTGAAAAATCTAAGTTACCCTCCTTGATTAGATTCTGTATATAGCCTGCCAGAAGCACAAGTCCTCCTTGCCCGATGACCATGCCGATGCGGTAGAAGGTGTTGCGCACTCCCACATAGAGTTCCTGCTCCTTGTCGGGCAGGCCGATGATGTAGAAGCCATCGGCTGAGATGTCGTGGGTGGCACTGGCAAAAGCGATGAGCACGAAAATGGCTAATGACCCTTGGAACCAGAAAGGGGTGGGCAAGGTGAAGGCGACGAGTGCCAAGGCGACTCCCATGAAGAATTGCATGGACACAATCCACCAGCGTTTGGTCTTGATGTTATCTATTATCGGACTCCAGATGGGCTTGATGACCCACGGAAGGCCGAGCCAACCTGTATAGAACGTGATTTGTCCATCGGTCAGTCCCAGTTCTTTGAACATGATGACCGATATAAGCATGACGGCTGAAAATGGTAATGATTCGCCCAGATAGAGGCTGGGCACCCATGCGTAGGCTTTTGCTTTCTTTTGATTCATAGTTGGTTTATCCATTGTTTTGTTTTACAGACTGCAGTCACCAGCCAAGCCACGGGGGCGAGGCTGGCTGCGAGGGTGAAGAAGAGGGGGTGGCCCAGCGTCTGGCAGAGCCATCCCGACAGGGCCATGGGCACGACCATGAGGCTGGCCACAAGGGGCACATAGAGGGGATTGGTGGTATAGCGGTAGCGCTGTGCGGAGATGTAGGTGACGAAGGGACGGCACACGGTGAGTCCGAAGCCGAAGCAGAGTTGGGCGAAAAAGGTGGTGCAGCAGAGGAGGAACATGCTGTCAGACTGTGGATGGTGTGCCATGAGCAGATAGGAGAGCGGCGAGAGGGTCAGCACGATGGCTGCGGGCCAGAAGAGGGCTGGGTCGCCGTGCTTGCGGGCCAAGGCACGGCCCAACGTGATGCCGATGGAGAAGGCCAGCACACCGATGGTGCCTTGGGCGAAGCCGACATCCTGCACCGAGCAGCCGAGTCCGCCCGTTTCGACGGATGCGAAGAGGAAGAAGACGCGGGTGTTGAACATGAGGGCTGGAGGCAGGAGAAGGAGGAAGAGGCTGAGCAAGACGGCCAGCACGTGGGGCTTCTGCTGAATGCGCGAGAGCACATGCAGTTCTTTCCTCACGGTGTGGGAGAGCGTGTCGGGGCGGTAAGGGTCGTTGATGCGGGGAGTGGGCAGGAAGATGACGTTCAGCACCAGAAAGAGGAGGAATCCGCCTGCCACGAGGGAACTCTCCATGGCCCAAGCCTTCTGATAACTGCGAAAGAAGACCTCGAAGAAGCCGGCTACGATGATGAGCAGGCCGTAGGTGACCACCAGCACCACCTGCGAGGAGAGCATCTTGGTGTTCATGAAGAGAGGTTGCTGATGGGGGGAGAGGACTCGGCTGTAGTAGAGACGGGAGAGGAGTTCGTGCCACGCACAAAGGCAGGAGAGGAGCAGCAGGAGCAGGAAGAGGAGCCACACTTCCACCTTGGCTTCGGCGATATAGACGGCAATGCCCATGAGGCAGAGGAACAGGAGCGACTCCACCACATGGAGGTTGCGCCGGAAAGAGCCTGACCTGCGCACCATGTTGTAGAGATAAGACTTCATGACCCACGGCAGGAAGAGCATGGCGGCATAGAAGGAGGCCATGACCTCGTTGGCTCCGAACTGCATGAGCATGATGAGGGCCACATACATGACCACTGCCATCGGAATCTCTTCGGCGGCGCAAAGGCTCGGAATCCAGAGCCACGGGCTGTGTTGTTGCTTGAGTGTCACGTCTTTATCTGTTCTGTGGGAGAAATATCACCATTGTTTTGTCAGTTCTGCACCGGGATAATAGAAGGAGAGTATCTCTTGGTAGGGAATGCCCTGGTCGCCCATCACGGCTGCACCAATCTGGCAGAGTCCCACACCATGTCCCCACCCTCGCCCGTGCAGAAGGAAGCCGTCGCCGGTCTGTTCCACGGTGAAGGCTGAGGAGTAGAGGTGCGACTCGCTGAGCCACTTGCGGATTTCCAGTTCCTTGCCCACAGTCACCGTGCATTTCTCGCCCACTATCCGCAGGGTGATGATGCGTCCTGAAGGGCCTCGCTGAAGGGGTTCCAAAGCAAGAATGCGCCCGAAGTCGATGCCCGACTTGCGGCTGACGAGTTCGCTCAGTTCTTCGGTTGTGTAGCGCACGGTCCACTGATAGAAGTCCGTGGTCTCTTGGTCGTAGTTGTTCAGCACTTGCGAGAGGATTCGCCGGTCGGTCGTGTGGCAATAGGGGTCGGACTTGGCCACCAGATAGGGGTGGCGGACTGGCTCCCAACATGACTCAAAAACCTCGGTCGTGCCGCCGCAACACTTGGAGAAGCGGGCATCACAAATCTTCCCATCGTAGGTGAGCACCTGCCCACGAGTGGCTGCAATGGCTTCCACCACCTGAGGGTTTGTTTGCCTCGTAATGCCCTGATAGCGTTGGCAATGGTCGTCGGCACACACATCGAAGCCTTGGTGTGCCTCGCTGTCATACCAACGGATGACAGAGTCTGCCGACAACTGCTCGTGGAAGGACTTTCCCGAATGTGGATGGCTCCCTTGCCCAGAGGCTGACATCATGACCATGAGCCAACTGCGCGAGATGACGGCATGCGCCTTCAGCAGTTCGAGCGAGGCATTGGCACTCATCTCGCTGCTGATGACACTGGTCAGATAAGTCTCCACAGGCACGACATTGACGGCTCTCAGCATGCCCTCCTCGGGCTGCAGTTCCAAGGCACCACAGAAGGTCTGCTCTTCCTTACGTTCCCAGTGAAAACCCACCCCAATCACCACGTCTTTCAACGTGAAGGTGGCATCGGGCGACTGTGGAGCGAAGAACCGCTTTTCACCAGATGGAGAAAAGGTGCATTCACCAATAAAGGGTTTTCCATCCAGCAGATACTCTGAATGGAAAACCACACCTATACTTTCGGCCCTCACGATGCCGACTCTGACACTTTTTTCCTGCATCATCAAACGAGAATCATCCGTAAGTCCTATTATTTCGAGTCAGAAATTACCCCCCCCTTTAAATTCATGACCATCTCCAGTTCGTCGTCGAGCGACATGGCACATTCGCTGATGATGGACTTGGCCAACTCGCCATTCATCCGCTCGAAGTCTTCCTTGCGGGGGGTGATGAGCATGCCGCACATGTCGAGCGCGCCGGGGCTGACCATCACCTGTTTCTGGTCTGTAAAGAAATAGCAGTCGGGGCGGTGCTTGGCACGAGGCAGGATGATGCTCACGATGCGAGCATAGTCGTCGTCGGCACCCCCCTCCGACCATGCCACAATGTTCATCATCGGCTCGTAGTGTCCTTCAGGAATGGGCAGGGAGTTGTAGATTTTCTCAAAGAGCACCTTGTTGGCATACGGTGTGCGGGTGATGATGACCACTCCCGGACACAAATAGCCACGCAAACTAAACACGCCTGTGCTGTCGGCCACCAGATACATCTTCACGGCTTCCAGATACTCTTCTTCGCTGATGGGCCAGATGCGTGAAAGTTGCGGCTTGTAAAGCCTCATCCAGTCGCGTTCCAAGGGAACCACGCCACGCGCTCCTGCCTGGAAGTGCATGTGGTCGGGGGCACTGGCACCGCAATAGGGGCCATTGTAGAAGACGAACATCTCTTTGAGTTGCGACGTGATTTCCATCATGTCCTCATAGTGGCTAAGGATTTCCTGCCTGCGGTGATGCCGCAAGGGGATGGTGAAATGCTTGGGGAGAATGGGATTGGGATTGACCAGCAGGTGATACTTCTTCAGCAACGGCACACTGATTTGCTCGTCGGGACGGTTCACATCGCAGAGGAAACAGGGACGCCGCTTGATGGTTTCGGCATCCACCTTGGCTCCTGTCGAGACGATGCGGGCCGGGTTGTGCTGCACCAAGAGTTTGCAGCCATCGGCCTCCATGCTCTTGGTTTCCACCCCACTCAACTGGCTGTACCGTTCGGCAGCAGTCTTCCAGAGGGGCAACTGAGCATTGTAGAGGTCGTTGGCCGAGTCGTCGGTCACATTGCTCTGCCAGAACTCGTTCAGACGGCGGCGGTCAATAATTTCCATCGTGCGGAGACTGTCCTTGTAGATGTTATTGCGGTTCACCTGGTCGGGAGTCAGAGCAGCATCGCTGTTGCCCTCCCAACGGCGGCAGAGATACAGTTCGTCGTAGATTCGGCCTATCTTATACTTGCGGCAGAAAGCCAGCCCCACGGCATAGTCCTCGCCATAGGAAGTGTTGGGCATGCCGATACGCCGGAGCAAGGGGGTGAAGAATGCACGAGGCGCACCCAGTCCGTTGATTCGCAAGGCATTATTATGTCCGTTCTCAGGAGTCCATTCACGATGGTCTATCAGTCCGGGAGGCAGGGTTTCCAACTGGAAGTTGCACATTCGGTAAGAGCCGATGACCATGCCACAGTGCTCTTCGTAGAACTTATCGACAATGCGCTGCAAAGTGTCGGTGCCGCTGTAGAGGTCGTCGCTGTCCAACTGCACGGCGAAGCGTCCGCATCGGGCATCGTTGAAAGCCAAACTCCAGCAGCCGCCGATGCCCAGGTCTCCACGAGTAGGAATGATATGCACCACTCGCGAATCTTCTTTCACCATTTTCTCCACGACTTCGGTGGTGCCATCGGTCGAGTGGTTATCCACCACTATCACATTGAACTCGAAGGTGGTGCGCTGGGAGAGGGCACTTCTGATGGCATCTTCTATCGTTTTCACACGGTTGCGCACCGGGATGATGACCGATGCCTCGCGGTCGAAGTCATAGCGTTCCACCGACACCTCCACGATGCTATCGGGGTCGATGTAGGAGCCTATCACCTTCAGGTGTTCGGTACACACCCTCTCGCGTTCCTTCTGCACCTCGCGATTGCGCGGGTCAACATAGTCAAACTGCTTCTCCCCACTCTTCCGCAGGTCCTGCTCCTCCTCGGTGTAGAGAAACTCCCTCACGTGGAACAAGGCTGCCGTGCGCTTGCGGCGCAGACTGAACAGATGCAGGTCGTACCAACCCGAGAACTGATAGTTGGCATGCGGGTTTTCCTCCACATACTTCTGGAGCGTGACCGAAGCAAAGAGCATGACCGGGCCGAAGTCAAAATCATCACGCACACTGCCATAGTAGAAGTCCATCGTGGGACACTTGACTATCTGCCCGCCACTCATCTTGTAGCGGTCGGAATACACCACCGACGAATCCACGCTGCTGGCCACCAGACACATACGCCTGATGGCTTGATAGCCAAAGGTGATGCCTGTCTGCTTCAGACACATCAGCGCGAAAGGTTCACGTATGGCCTCAGCCACCTTCTTCACCGTGGCCGAACTCAAATAGTTATCGACACGAATCACCTCACATCCCATGAAAGGACACGGTTCCTCACCGGTCATCAGCACATATATATTCTTGACCAACGGCTCTTCACGCAACTGTTTCAAGGTGTTCAGGGTCGTTTCAGCATCAGCATAGACAACAAAGCAATCTATACCACTGTTGATGATGCTATTCATATTATTCTCTTGAGGTTATGAAAAAATATTAAACAATGTTAATTGATTTGTGTGCAAAGATAGAGAAATGAAGTGAGACAAAGAAAAAAAAGAAGTGAAAAATGACAAATGAAGAGTGAAAAAATCCATTTTACAAGCCATTCGGATGGGAGATACTTAGATTTTTCGCTCTTCGCCCTTCACTTTTTGCCCAAAATCACTACCTTTGCACCCGATTCGCAGAGTCCGAGTGCCTGAACACCTCGTCAAAACAGGCGTGTACTTGTATCAATATTAACCACGTAAAAAACAAGCGAGTGCTTGACGAACCTCGTAAAAAACAAGAAAAAAATGAAATCAAGAAAACAAGTGAGCGTTTCCTTCATGATTGCAGGAATCCTCTTCTGCACCTGTCTGGTGGCATCCAATCTTCTCGAAACCAAAGTATTCCGTGCATGGGGCCCTATCACCCTCACCTGTGGTTTCCTCGTGTTTCCCATCTCCTACATTCTCAACGACGTCATAGCCGAAGTGTGGGGCTACCGAAAAGCCCGACTCACCATCTGGCTGGGCTTCATCATGAACTTCTTCGTCGTGATTCTGGGCGGCATAGCATGTTCTCTTCCTGCCGCAGTGGAAGGCAGCGACGAAGCCTTCAAGCAAGTGTTCGCCTTCGCCCCGCAAGTGGCCATAGCCAGCCTGCTGGCCTTCATCATCGGTTCATTCCTCAATGCCCTCGTCATGAGCAAGATGAAGATGGCCGACCGCAACAAAGGCCACTTCGACTATCACTTCTCCATGCGCGCCATCCTCTCCACCCTCGCAGGCGAAAGCGCCGACAGCCTCATCTTCTTCCCCCTGGCCTTCTACATTTTCCCCTACATCTTCATGGGCAAGCCACAACTGCCCCTCGAAATCATGCTGCAACTGATGCTCACGCAGGTGGTGGCAAAAACCCTCTACGAAATACTCGTCCTGCCCATCACCATCCAAGTGGTCAAGTTCGTCAAGCAGTTCGAAGGCGAAGATGTCTATGACGACGGAATCAGTTACAACGCATTTAACATCAAAGAATTATAACCCATGAGCATCCAACGCGAGCAAGAAGGTCTGCAAGCCCTCGGCAAGAAGACCGAATACCGCCAAGACTATGCACCCGAAGTCTTGGAGACCTTCCAGAACAAACACCCCGAGAACGACTACTGGGTGCAGTTCAACTGCCCCGAGTTCACCTCCCTCTGCCCCATCACGGGACAGCCCGACTTTGCCGAAATCCGCATCTCCTACCTGCCCGACCAGCGCATGGTGGAGAGCAAGTCGCTGAAACTATACCTCTTCTCCTTCCGCAATCACGGCGACTTCCACGAAGACTGCGTGAACACCATCATGAAGGACCTCATCCAACTGATGGACCCCAAATACATCGAAGTGACAGGCATCTTCACCCCACGCGGAGGCATCAGCATCTACCCCTACGCCAACTATGGCCGCCCCGGCACCAAGTATGAGGAACTGGCGAACTATCGACTGATGAATCACAACATGAGGTAAACACTCTGTTCAAGCACCCCAAAACCGACGTCCCCGATGTCGGTCAACCGATGTCCCCGATGTCGGTTGACCGATGTCCGGGACGTCGGTTTAGAGGCTTTGGAAGTCCTATTTTACCAACAGTGCTTTTTTGGCTGTTTCGGAAGCGATTATGCCACAAAAAACGAATTTTATGCCACAAACCGCTCCGTATGTCAGATTTAAGTCGTAACTTTGTGGCATGATTGAGAAGCATATAGTTTTGGAGGACATTGACCTCGTGACGTTCTACGGGGTGCAGAATGTTCATTTGCAGATGATTAAGGCACTGTACCCGAAGTTGAGGATTGTGGCGAGGGGCAACATCATCAAGGTGATGGGCGATGAGGAGGAGATGTGTGCGTTTGAGGAGAACATCACGAAGATGCAGGAGCATTGTGCCAGGTATAACTCGCTGAACGAGGAGGCGATTCTGCAGATTGTGAAGGGGGAGGTGCCGAACAGTGGGGGGGCAGATGGGAATGCCATCTGTTACAGCACCACGGGCAAGGCGATTGCGGCACGTTCGGAGAATCAGAAGACGCTGGTGGATGCCTACTACGAGAATGACATGCTGTTTGCGGTGGGTCCTGCAGGGTCGGGCAAGACGTATGTGTCGATTGCCTTGGCGGTGAGGGCCCTGAAGAATAAGGAAATCAGGAAGATTATCTTGTGTCGCCCTGCTGTGGAGGCTGGCGAGAAGTTGGGCTTTCTGCCTGGCGACATGAGGGACAAGATTGACCCCTATCTGCAACCGCTCTACGATGCCTTGCAGGACATGATTCCGGCGCAGAAACTGACGGAATACATGGAGCAGAACGTGATTCAGATTGCACCGCTGGCGTTCATGCGCGGACGAACGCTGAACGACGCGGTGGTGATTCTGGACGAGGCGCAGAACACGACGACGCAGCAAATCAAGATGTTCCTCACGCGCATGGGACAGAACACGAAGATGATTATCACGGGTGACTTGACGCAGATAGACTTGCCACGCAACGTGAAGAGTGGACTGAAGGAGGCCAAGGAGGTGCTGAAGGATGTGAAGGGGATTGCCTTTGTGGAGATGGACGAGAGGGACATTGTGCGGCATAAGTTGGTGACGAGGATTGTGAATGCATATCACAAGTATGAGAGCGAGAAGAAGTACCCGCTGTTTAACGAAGAGAAAAGTAATCATTCAATATAATTTAGTATGGCTAAAGCATTAACAAGAACAGACTTTAACTTCCCCGGACAGAAGGAAGTGTATCACGGCAAAGTACGTGACGTGTATAACATCAACGATGACCTGATGGTAATGGTTGCTACTGACAGAATCTCGGCATTCGATGTGGTGCTGCCCAAGGGCATCCCTTTCAAGGGACAGGTGCTGAATCAGATTGCGGCGAAGTTCCTCGATGCAAGTGCTGACATCGTGCCGAACTGGAAATTGGCTACGCCCGACCCCATGGTGACGGTGGGACTGAAGTGCGAGGGTTTCCGCGTGGAGATGATTATCCGTGGCTACCTGACTGGCTCTGCATGGAGAGAGTATAAGGCTGGTAACCGCACGTTGTGTGGCATCACCCTGCCTGAGGGCATGAAAGAGAACCAGAAGTTCCCGAAACCTATCATCACACCTACTACGAAGGCTGACGAGGGTCACGACGAGAACATCTCGAAGGAGGAAATCATCGCTCAGGGACTGGTGAGCAAAGAGGACTATGAGGTGATGGAGAAATACACCTATGCCCTCTTCGATTTGGGTACCAAGATTGCTGCTGAGAAGGGACTCATTCTGGTGGACACGAAGTATGAGTTTGGCAAGCGCGACGGCAAGGTGTATCTGATTGACGAAGTACACACACCCGACTCCAGCCGCTACTTCTATGCTGATGGCTATGAGGAGAAGTTTGCGAAGGGCGAACCTCAGAAGCAACTCTCGAAGGAGTTTGTGCGCCAGTGGCTCATCGACCACAACTTCATGAACCAACCCGGACAGGTGATGCCCGAAATCACGGACGAGTATGCAGAGTCGGTAAGCGACAGATACATCGAACTGTATGAGCATATTATCGGCGAGAAATTTGTGAAGGCTGAAGGCGATGAGGACATCGCAAAGCGTATCGAGAAGAACGTGTTGAATTATTTAATGAGGAATTAGGAGTGAGGAATGAGGAATTGCTAACGCGATGCTTGCAAACCGCATGGCAATTCCTCATTCCTAATTCCTAATTCCTAATTCCTACAACGTGTACGAACAGGAGCAGATAAAGCCATACGGCACTGAGGGCACGAAGCGTGAGCAGGTGGAGCAGATGTTTGACAACATCGCCCACTCGTATGACACGCTCAACCACACGCTTAGTTTTGGTGTTGACCGCCTCTGGAGGAACAACGCCATTGGCTTTCTGCTCAAAAACAGAAAAAGCACGGATAGCGTACTCGACATTGCCACAGGCACTGGCGACTTCGCTATCCTTGCTTTTCAGAAACTTCATCCCCAGAAAGTTGTGGGCATCGACATCAGCGAGGGGATGATGAACATTGGGCGCGAGAAAGTGGCGAAACTTGGTCTTTCCGACCACATCACTTTCCAGAACGAAGACTGCGCTGCCCTCTCCTACCCCGACAGTTCTTTCGATGCCGTCATCTCTGCCTTTGCATTAAGGAACTTTCAAAACCTTGATGAATGTCTGAAGGAGATGCACCGAGTGCTGAAAGACGACGGCCACTTGTCTGTCGTGGATTTATGCACTCCCGTGTCCTTCCCCATGAAGCAACTCTTCTATATATATAAGAAATGTGTGATGCCACTTCTCGGCAGCCTCCTCTCAAAAGACAAAACCGCTTATTCCTATTTGCCCGAAACGATGGATGCCGTACCCCAAGCGGAACGCATGCAAAGCATCATTGAGCAGGCTGGTTTCCACAATGTGAACTTTCGACGCCTTGCCTTCGGCATGTGCATCTTATACACAGCAGAAAAATGAAGGAGCCATGAGCGAACAGCATGAGACACACCGCATGGGACGTCGATGTCAGAAGAAGAACTACCGCTTGCCTGGGACTTACCACATCACCATCAATGTGGCAGAACGGGAATGGCAACCATTGGGGCAGGTGGTAGGGAATCTTGACAAGCCTGATGGCGATGCTGATGCGCCAAGAGTGGAATTGACGGACATCGGGAAGATGGTGGAGGAAGAATTGACAAAGAGCATCACGGCACACTATCCCATGATAGAGATACAGGACCATGTGGTGATGCCCGAACACCTGCACTTTATAGCCGTGGTGCATCATGACATTATCAGCAAAAGTGGACGTCCCACCCATCTGGGGCAGGTGATATCCGGCTTCAAGAAAGGCTGCAACCGCCGCTATTGGGAGATGACAGGTCTAAAAGCAGAGGGCTACTACACAAAAGAGCAGCAGGGCAACGAAGAAAAGCGGCAGGGCAAACCAGCCGACGCAAGCATCCCACAAGAAGGCACCCCCAGCCTGCGCCATGCGGTTCACCCGCATGGACAACGCCCCCCTTCCACCGGCACCACCAACCGCCCGCCCCTCTTCGCCTACGGCTATGTTGATGTCATGCCACTCCAACCCGGCCAACTCGACACACAGCGCCGCTACATCTACAACAACCCACGCAGCCGCCTCATGCGCAACCGTCATCCCCACGTCCTGCATCCACAACGAGGCGGCATCGACACCGCCCTCAAACTCCCAGCCCTGAAAGGCTATCTGCAGCGCGAATGCGGCTCATCCCTCTTCAATGAAGAAACATGGACACAACTAACGCCGCGCTTGCTCATATCAGACGGTCTGGTCACCTGCGACAGTTACGGCAACCGCCAACTGCTGCAACACCGCTTGCTCCCAGTTGTTTGCCACCGCAAAGACAAAGCGTCCTTCCTTCTTCAAAAACAGCAATGCATCTCTGCCGCTGCCGAAGGAGCCGTCCTTGTCTCTGCCCGCATTGCCAAAGGCGAACAAGAAATTATTGACACAGCCATCCAACAAGGGTTCCCTGTCATCACCATCGAAGACAATGGCTTGCCAGACCTCTACCACCCCTCGGAGCGACGCATAGAACTCTGTGCCACCAACAAACTGCTCATCGTCACCCCATGGCGTTACATCTATCGACATACCCACGAACCCATCTCTGTGGCTGAATGCAAAACCATGAACTGTATTGTTCAGGCATTGTGCCGCACAAAGGACTCATGGTGGAAAACGCAATAAGACACAATAAACAAAAACAACTGAAACATGACTACTTACGGATTGATTGGTTACCCATTAGGACACTCGTTCTCGCGCAAGTTCTTCACGGAGAAATTTGAGAAGGAGGGGATTGATGCACAATATTTGAACTTTGAAATTCCAAGCATCGAGGAGTTTCCTGAGATTATCAAGAACAACCCAGAGTTGAGAGGGTTGAACGTGACGATTCCTTATAAGCAGCAGGTGATGCAGTATTTACACAACATCAGCGAAGAGGCTTCGGCTATAGGAGCCGTCAATGTTGTGAGAGTGAGAGACGGACATCTGACTGGTTTCAACAGCGATGTGATTGGCTTTGTCAACAGCATTCGCCCATTACTAAAACCGCATCACAAAAAGGCACTCATTCTCGGCACTGGCGGCGCATCAAAGGCTATTCGTTATGGATTGGAAAAGAAGTTGGGAATGAAAACGCTGTTTGTGAGCAGAAGTGCACGAGAGGGAATGATCACTTATGAGGAGGTGACAGCAGAGGTGCTGAAAGAGTATGAGGTGATTGTCAATTGCTCTCCTGTGGGGATGTATCCGCATGTGGATGAATGCCCTGCTCTGCCCTACGAAGCCATGAACGAGAACAACCTTTTGTATGACTTGGTGTACAATCCCCTCGAAACGCTCTTCATGAAGAAGGGGGCGGAACAGGGTGCAACGGTAAAAAACGGGTTGGAAATGTTACATTTACAAGCCATTGCTTCGTGGAAATTCTGGGAAAAGTGATTTTTTCACTTGGTTTGTTTTACATTTTACTCTATTTTTGTACCTTTGCCCCATTGAATTACTAATCATAAATAACCTAAAAAGATGCGGGCAATACTTTTGACTATCATTCTTTGGGCGTGTACGCTCTGTGGCATGCAGGCTCAGACCATCAAGAAGGGCGACAAGTTCTTCGATGGCATATCACTCTACACCGTACAGGAAGTGCGGATGGGGAAATACGTCTATATGACCAGTAACGAAGACAACGAACTGACCCTTGAGAAGGTAGATGGGAAGGAGGGTGAATACACCCTGCAACCCAGTCGGCAGGCAGACGAGCCTCCCTTTGGAAGTAAATGGGGAGGGCGAGTGCAGTACATCCATCATGGAGAAAGGAAACTCCTTGCATTCCGCAAACCCAGCAATGGCGACGTGGTGTGGACGATGGATTTGACACGCAACTCATACGACAACTGCGTCTTGATGCAGCAGATGATGCAACAAGAGGAGCCTGAGAATGCTGGCACTCTTGTGCTGAACCGTCCCTATCTTGATGGCATTTCTAAGGCGGATTTGCGCCTGATGCGCAACCGTATTCTTGCCAATCACGGCTATCGCTTCACGTCGAAAGACCTCCAGGAGCACTTCGGCAAATATCGTTGGTACAAGCCTGTTGATGACAACAGCACCATCAAACTCAACATCATCGAGCAAGTCAACCTCGAACTCATCAAGAGTGAGGAGGCGGAAAGATAACCCATCAATCATCTACACAATATGAAAAAGATTGTATTTTCACTCATCTTGTGTGCGTGTGCCCTCGGCATGAACGCACAAGCATTGAAGCAGCAAGGCACATCAGCAGAGCAGATTGTGCCAAAAGGTTGGGAACACTCAGAGGCAGAAGGCGACTTGAACAAGGACGGCATCAAGGACCTCGTGGTGCTTGCAAAACCGAACTTCAAGGAGAACATGCAAACCCGCGATGATGGTTACGAGTATAACTTCAACCCGTACATTCTTGCCATCTACTTTGGTCAGGAAGGCGGACCCTTCAAGCAGTGGAAGCAATACGAGGATATGTTTGAGCCAGACAGCGAATGGACAAGCGTGGATGTGAGCATCGAAATTACCGAACGTGGCACGCTCAATATCAGCCCCGACCACTTCGCCAGCGCAGGTTCTTACGGCACCAGCCAAACCACTTACACCTTCCGTTTTCAGAACGGTGACTTCTATCTGATTGGCAAGGAGTGCACAGAGATGTCACGCAGCACGGGCGAGATGACCACCGTGAGCGAGAACTACCTGACATGGAAACGCCAGACGATTGAGGACAACGCTTTTGAGGAGGTGAAGAAGAAGGAGAAATGGGAGAAGATGGAGAAAGAACCCTTGAAGAAATTGGGAGATGAGGGACTTGAATAGTTGACAGTTGAGAGTTGACAGTTGAGAGTTGACAGTTGAGAGTTGAGAGTTGACAGTTGAAAAGATTAGATTATTCACATTATAAAGATAAGATTATGAGAAAATTATTTCCATTTGCCATCATGGTGGCAGTTTTTGCCATGACGGCATGCACGGGCAAAACCGCGCAGAACACGAACGCTGGTGCTGAAGCAGACAGCACGGTGACACCTTGGTATGAGGACATGGATGCCTTGCAGGAAGACCTCAATGCAGCCATTGAGGATGCGCGCGTACTCGATTCCACCAAAGTGGGTGTCAATCTCATGCCCATCAAGAAAGGCACACCCAACGAGGAGTGGGCTACCATTGACGGCAAAGACATGGTGCTGCTTGTCACGCTCGTTGACAGTAGCCGCTTGCAGAAGTTCTTTGGGCAGGAAGGTGTCTATCAGATTGACCGCGAGATGGGTACATGGGTGACCATCCCCGGTGAGTGGCTCAGCAAAAAGGAGGCGTTTGAAGGTCTCGACAGCGTGGCAGCCCACATGCGTATGTTGCAGATGTACGGACTCAGCCCCGACTGCACCTACAACATCATGGTACAGTTCTATGCCGACGTGAAGGGAATCTTCCGTCCTGCATCAGACCCAAGCATCGAAACGACTTCGGCTGGTATCGAGTTCCCTGCATGGGCAGACGAGAACTACAAGGTGGGCGACACGAACTTCCGTGAGTGGTTCCGCTACAACGTGCAGGCAGCCTTCGAGGATGACAGCCCTCTGCCTTGGACACGTCTCGGCTACACCTACGACTGGCACAAAGGTGCGCCTCGTCAGGGTCTTTCAGAGTATATCGTGGTGGACCAGACTTACCTGAAGGTGAAGAGCCACGAGAGCGAGTGGCAGTTCATTCAGAACCTCAGCAAGTAAATCGTACCCCTCGACTACAAACAAGCGTACCCCTCGACTACGGCACATCGTAGTCGAGGGGTACGCTGTTTTATAGAACCTACTGCACGTTTAGTTTTCTGCAGCAGGAGCAGGTGCAGGAGCAGGAGTCTCTCCACCGCCCTCTTCGGCACTTTCTCCTTCCGTATTCTCTTTTTTCGGTGCAGGAGCCACATAGACAGAGGCGCCGATGTAGGTGTTGCGCGGGATGTTTTCTTTAGCCGCCGGATATTTACCGTGATACTGCGGAAAGTCCTTGTCGGCCAGCACTTTGTCCATAAAGTAGCCAAAGACAGGAAGTGCCGTTCGACTTCCCTGCCCCAAGGCACCTGTGCGGAAATGGATGCAGCGATATTCGCCACCCACCCATGCACCACCCACCAGATTGGGCGCACAACCGACAAACCATGCGTCGGAGTGGTTGGAGGAGGTGCCTGTCTTGCCGCCCAATTCGGTGTCGTAGCAATGAATGTACTCCCACAGAGCCTGTGTGGTTCCGCCTGGTTCGTGCATGCCTCCATAGAGCAGACGCTGGAGGTAGAAAGCGGTCTTGTAGCGAATGGCCTCCTTCGGAGCCGGTTCATCGCGTTCACAGTCATAGAGAACTTCGCCATTGCGCCCAATCACCTTTGTCACCAGGATGGGCTTGCGCTGCTTGCCGTCGTTCATCGCACAGCAATAGGCATCGACGAGTTCCAGCAGATTGACATCGGAAGAACCCAATGCCAAAGACGGTGTGGCTTCCAACTTACTTTCGACACCCATCTTATGGGCAATATCCACCACATTGTCGATGCCCGTGTCTTGCCCCAACTTGACCGCAATGGTGTTGACCGACTGGGCAAAAGCCGACTTCAAGGGCATGTTGGCCCCCGTGCAATAGCCGCCAGAGTTGTGAGGTGTCCAAGTCACCATGCGCTGGGGGTCTTGAGCATCAGGCACTTGCAGCGAGATGAGTTGGTCGCGGTATCGGGTGGTAGGAGTAATCTTATCGTCATGTTCAAAAGCCGAGGCATAGACAAAAAGTTTGAAGGTAGAACCCGGCTGACGCATGGCCGTCACCTTGTCATACTTCCAACTGCCAAAATCGATGTCGCCCACCCATGCACGTACATAACTCGTCTGAGGCTCCATCGCCACAAACCCGCAGTGCATGAACTTGACCATATAGCGGATGGAATCCATCGTACTCATCTCCTTCTCCACCAGATGGTCTGGGGCATTATAATCAAAGACTTTCACCGTGTGCGGTTGGTTCATATAGAAGTCGATGGAGTCGGCATTATCGTCATATTTTTTCGCCAGGATTTTATAGTATTCAGAACGTTTGGCAATGTCCTCAATAAAGTGAGGAATCTCCTGTCCGCGCTCATCGCGCCACGGCGACTGGCTGCCCCAATGGTTGTTGAACCGCTGCTGAATGAGGCGCATCTGCTTCTGCACAGCCTGTTCGGCATAACGCTGTAAGCGCGTGTCGAGTGTGGTGTAGATTTTCAAGCCATCGGAATAAAGGTCGATGTGGTTCTCCTCGCACCAATCCTCCAGATACTCCTTGATGGCCTCGCGGAAATAGAGGGCACCGCCATCGTAGGACTTCTCGACGGTGTAGTTCAGATTGATGGGTATCTGCGTGAGTGAATCCAGTTCCTGACGTGTCAGTTTATCGTGTTCAAACATATTGTTTAACACGACGTTACGACGCTCAAGACTATTCCTCGGGTTGACTTTCGGGTTGTAAGTGGTCGTTGCCTTCAGCAATCCCACCAACACGGCAGCCTGCTCGGCGGTCAGATTTTGCGGAGTAGTTTTGAAGTAAGTCTTGGCAGCCGTCTTGATGCCGAAAGAGTTGCTGCCAAAATCCACCGTATTGAGATAGAGTGTGAGGATATCTTCCTTGCTGTACATGTTCTCTATCTTGATGGCCGTAATCCATTCTTTCGACTTCATCACCAAGATGCCCAATCCCGGCACCTTGCCCAGAAGTCCTGTAGAATACTGCGAACGAATCTTGAAGAGGTTCTTCACCAACTGCTGGGTGATGGTGCTGGCCCCGCGCGGATTACCTTGCGCGATGTCTTTCATCGCCGCAAAAAGCCCTTGATAATCAATGCCATGATGCTCGTAAAAACGTTCATCCTCGGTCGAGATGAGCGCATCAACCACATAGGGAGAAATCTCATCGAACTTGACGGGCGAACGGTTCTCGTTGAAATACTTGCCTATCAGCACACTGTCTGCGCTATAGACAAAAGAGGCATCGTTGGTGACAGGGTTCTGTATCACCTCCATCGTAGGCGACACCCCGAAGAGGCCGAGGAAATTGACATCGACAGCACCCAGATAAAGATAAAAAAACACGAAGAAAGAGGCAATCGGAGTGACCAACCGCTGATACCACTTCCCTCTGTATTGGCTGGCATACCAACGCCACGCCAACTTCAGGCATATCCACACCCTACGCAACCATGATTTCATTTTCTATCACATTTAGCATTTCAGTCACACTCATCTTGTCGGCATCCAGCCAATGAATGTCTGCATCGTTTCGGTACCAAGTTATCTGTTTTTTTGCATACACACGTGTATTCTTTTTCATCCGCTCCACAGCCATCGGCAGTTCCCACTCGCCGGCAATCACCTTGAACATCTCCTTATACCCCACCGTGTTGAGGGCATTCAGTTCCCTCAACGGATACACCCGTCGTGCCTCCTCCAGCAGCCCCATCTCCATCATCTTGTCAACCCGTGCATTGATGCGCGCAAACAGGTTTTCTCGTTCTCGGCGAAGGCCAAACTTCACGATTCGGAAAGGGCGTTCCTTCCGGATGTTGGTGCGGAACGAAGAATAGGGTCGGCCTGTCATGTAGCAGATTTCGAGCGCATGCACCACCCTTTTGTGATTTCGTTTATCTATCACCTCATAATACAGAGGGTCAAGCAGTTTCAGTTCTGCCAAGAGAGGTTCAAGCCCCTCGTTCTCCCAACGTTCGCGGAGCATGGAGCGTGTGTCATCATCCACTGTCGGAATGTCGTCGATGCCCTTCGTCACCGCATCGACATACATCATGCTTCCCCCCGAAAGCAGCAGAGTGTCGTGTGTCTGGAACAACCGAGGCAGCAACTGCATCACATCTTTCTCATATTCAGCCGCACTATAGTATTCGTCCAAAGCCAGCATGTGGACAAAAAAATGCTCCACCCGCGCCAATTCCTCAGCGGTGGGTGAAGCAGTACCAATTTCTATGTCCTTGTAAATCTGTCGTGAGTCAGCATTGATGATGGGAGAGCCAAGACGTTCAGCCAACTGAAGGCTCAACTCCGTCTTTCCCACCCCCGTAGGGCCTAACAACACAAGAAGATTTTTCATGGCTTAAAAACACTCTCCACAACCCTGAAGGCCAGAGAGATACATCACACGTGTTCTTTTTCTTTTCTTATCCTACCGCACCAATGAAGCCCATTTCGCCCGACTCGTTGATTCGAAGTTCAAGCCTCACAGTGTATTTCACGCCGTAATCCATCAGAATCTGCACATCGGCATAAATCTCGTTCTTCTCAGGGTCGCAGTAGGTTTTCTTCACCTTCATTGACTTGATTCTGTCGAGTTTGGGAGTGATGAAATTATAGCCTTTCTTGTACTCACCTGCCAAAAACTCGGCCACGAATTGCTCGGTGCGGCCTTCGAGGAAGTTGTCATGCTGCTCTTCTTTATAGTTGGAGTCGAAAAACTCCAACGTATCTTCCAAGTCGCCCCGCATCAAGGTGGAGATGAAACTTTCGGTGATGTTCTTCACCGTCTTCTTCGTGTATTCTTGTGCATTTGCACTTACGGTGGCCATCAACATCAGAGCCATCAGACACACGCTCAGTTTTCTCATATTCAATTCGTTTTTAAGTGATTACACATCAATATTCATCGCTGATGTCGAAGCCCTCCAAGTCAATCTCGTCGCTGTCAATTTCGTTGCCATAAAGGTCTTCATCGTCCATGATGGAACTGTTGTCAACGATAGGATTGCGGGCAAACATCTCGTCGAAATCCAGCACCTGCACAGGAGGTTCGCCTTGAGAACGGGTTATCTTTCCTTCCGGCAGATTCTTTCCTGTCTTGATTTCAGACAGTTCGATGAAGAACACACGGTCGGCCAGCGGGTCGAAGGTGTAGAGCAGATGCTGCTTCTCGTCTTCCAGAAACTCGTTCAGTTCCGTTTCGGCCATGATGTAACTGTCTTCGTCGGCATCGGTGTCCATCCGCTCCAGCGTGATTTCCTGCCCTTTTTCCCATCCGTTTTCACAGATGGTGAACGAGGTCATCTGATTGTCCTCATACCCACAAGCCTTCAGTATCAACTTGTGCAATTCCAGAAACTTGGCATCAGCATCTATCTGGATTTCTCGCATGAAGCCTTCTGCCTCATCTGAAATGATGGTGAATCGGTAAATCATATTAGTTGAGAGTTGAGGGTTAGCGAATGATTCCTCGTTGGGAAGAGGATACGAAATCAATGATATATTCAATTTCCTGGCTCATTGGCACCTCATTGCGAATGGCCTCAACGGCCTCGTTGACAGTCAGGTTGCACTGGTAGATGAGTCGGTAGGCATGAGCGATGTTGTCAATCAGTTCGCGTCCAAATCCCCTGCGGCGAAGGCCGATGATGTTCAATCCAGCATAGGCAACGGGTTCGCGACCGGCAATGACGAAGGGAGGGATGTCCTTGCTCGTTCGTGTGCCGCCCTGCACCATCACATAGCCGCCAATTCGGCAGAACTGATGCACCAGCACGACAGCCGAGATGATGGCATTGTCGTCGATGATGACCTCGCCAGCCAACTTGGTGGAGTTGCCCATGATGATGCCGCTGCCAAACACGCAGTCGTGAGCGATGTGGGCATTCTCCATGATAAGGTTGTTGCTGCCCACCACGGTCTTGCCCTTGCTTGCTGTGCCGCGATGGATGGTCACATTCTCGCGAATCCTGTTATTATCGCCAATCTCCACGGTCGATTCCTCGCCCTTGAACTTGAGGTCTTGTGGCACAGCACCAATCACCGCACCGGGAAACAGGGTGTTGCCGCTCCCCATGTGTGTGCCGGACAGCAAGGTCACACTGTTCATCAGCACGTTGTTGTCGCCAATGGTTACATTCTTGTCAACGAAACAGAAAGGACCAATCTCACAGTTCTCGCCTATCTGTGCCGAGGGGTCAATGAATGCTAAAGGACTAATCTTTGCCATATTTGTTTACTATTTACATTACTTCAATTAGTTTTTAACAACGAATTGCACGAATATCTCGAATTTTGTTGATTCTAATGCCGTGGAACGGCGACGAATAAAAACGAATGGCTGACATAACGGCAAAGATTCTCATCATCACTTCGATGACATTCGATTTCATTCGTTGCCGCTTGCGGCATTACTACCCGATTCGATTCATTCGCCTCATTCGTTGTTTTATCACTATCGAGTTTGAGTTTCTTATTTGTTCTTCACTATTTGTGCCGTAAATTCGGCTTCTGCAGCAATGGTGTCGCCAACGAAGACAAGACCTGCCATTGTTGCAATGCCGCGACGCAGAGGACCCATCATCTTCACCTTGAAAATGAGCGTGTCACCCGGCACCACTTTACGACGGAACTTCACGTTGTCAATCTTCAGGAAATAAGTGCTCCACCGCTCGGGTTCCTCCACGTTGTTGAGCACCAAAAGACCACCAGCCTGTGCCATAGCCTCAACGATGAGCACACCCGGCATGACGGGTTCCTGTGGGAAGTGTCCCGTGAAGAAAGGCTCGTTGCTGGTCACGTTCTTCACTGCCACAATCTCCGCCTCATCTACTGCTATCACCTTGTCAACCAACTGCATAGGGTAGCGGTGAGGCAGCAAGTGACGAATCTTGTTCACATCCATCAGCGGCTCCTGGTTGGGGTCGTAGGCGGGACATTGCACCTCGTGCTTCTTGATGTCCTTCTTTATTGCGCGCGCGAACTTATTATTTATAGTATGTCCGGGCTTGGTGGCAATCACTCGGCCAAGAATGGGCTTGCCCACTAGGGCGAGGTCACCAATGATGTCGAGCAGTTTGTGACGTGCCGTCTCGTTGTCCCACGTGAGGGGCTTGTGGTTGATGTATCCCAGACGGGTGGCATCCATGTGAGGGATGCCGAGCGTGTCGGCCAGTTTGTCGTAGCGTTCCTGTGGCAACTCGCGCTCATAGATGACGATGGCGTTGTCGAGGTCGCCGCCCTTGATGAGTCCCAGATTGAGCAGGGGTTCAATCTCTCGCACAAACACGAAGGTGCGCGCCGAGGCGATTTCTGTTGGAAAATCTTCGATATTGTCGAGGTTGGCAAACTGGTTGTCCAGTATCTTCGAGTCGAAAGCAATCTGGGCATTCACACAGAAGTGGTCATCGGGCAGCAGAATGAGGTGTTCACCATTCTCGCCCTTGATTTCCATCTTGTGCTTCACCACATAGTAGTCTTTCTTGGCTTCCTGCTCTTGCAGACCCACCTTCTGTATCTCCTCCACGAAGGGTAGTGCGCTGCCATCGAGGATAGGCATTTCGGGACCGTCCAACTGCACCAGGCAGTTGTCGATGCCACAGGCATAGAGTGCCGCCATGGCGTGTTCGATGGTGCTCACTTTCACCTCTCCCTTCACCAGAACGGTGCCGCGCTGGGTGTCGCCCACCAGGTCAGCGTTGCAATCGATGACGGGCTGACCCTCTATATCCATTCTTTGAATCTTATAACCGTAACCTTCTTCTGCCGGACAGAACACAGCCGTGATGAACTGGCCCGTGTGAAGTCCCTTACCTTTCAGCGTGAACGACGCCTTCAAGGTCTGTTGTTTTTGCATTTTCTTATTTTTTAGTTGTTAAAATCGCTTTGCCAGCCATTAGCCGTTTCCTTTCAGTTCGGCCAGTTCGCGTTTCAGTTGCGCCACCTCCTTCAGCAGGTCGGGCAGCGAATTGAGAGCCGCCATGTTCTTGGCAAATTTTTTATGTTCGATGGCCGGATAGCCCATGAGCGTGGCACCGCCTTTCCTAGCCAGATTGCCTCCGGCAAGACCAGCCTGTGCACCCATCGTGGTGTGGTCGCCCACTTTCAGATGGCCGGCGATGCCCACCTGACCGGCAAACACGCACCATTCGCCCACTTTCGAACTGCCTGCCACGCCCACCTGGGCCGACATGACGGTGTTCTGCCCCACTTCCACATTGTGCGCTATCTGCACGAGGTTGTCAAGTTTTACACCCTTGCGGATGATGGTGCTGCCCATTGTGGAGCGGTCGATACAGGTGTTAGCACCCACCTCCACATTGTCCTCTATCACCACGTTGCCAATCTGCGGAATCTTGTCGTAGCCCTCAGCCGTCGGAGCGAAGCCGAAGCCGTCGGCACCTATCACACAGCCAGCATGCAAGATGCAGTTCGCACCCACCACACAGCCATGATACACCACAGCGTTGCTATAAATCTCCGTGTTGTTGCCCACTTTGACATGAGGGCCAATCGTCACGTGCGGATGAATCACCACCCCGTCGCCTATCTCTGCGCCTTCGCCGATGGCCACGAAAGGCCCCACGTAGCAGTCCTTGCCCACCTGAGCCGTCTTGTCGATAAATGCAAGCGAGTCGATGCCCACCCTCTTCTGCTGCATGCTCTGATAGAGTTGCAAGAGTTTGGCTACCGACTCGTAGGCGTTATCGACTCTCACCAACGTAGCCGCTACGGGCTGTTGTGGCTGAAAGTCCTTATTGACGAGCACGACCGTCGATTTCGTCTCGTAGATATAATGTTCGTATTGCGGATTAGCCAGGAATGACAATGCACCCTCCACTCCCTCTTCAATCTTCGCAAAGGTGCTGATGGCGGCTTCCGGATTTCCGTCCACCGTTCCACCCGTGAAACCTGCTATTTGCTGTGCGGTAAATACCATTTATTTTCGATTTTGTTACATAATCGCTTGCAAATTTATGAAAGATTTTCGACATAACGGCAAAATCTTCCATTTTTTCACTACCTTTGCACCATAAAAACAACTATTAGACAAAAAAAGCATACCAAAATGACGATTGACAACAACCAAAGATACATGATGCGCGGTGTGAGCGCAGCGAAGGAAGATGTGCACAACGCCATCAAGAATATCGACAAGGGAATCTTCCCACAGGCATTCTGCAAAATCATCCCCGACATCCTCGGAGGCGACCCCGAATACTGCAACATCATGCATGCCGACGGCGCAGGCACCAAGTCCTCGCTGGCTTATATGTATTGGAAAGAGACGGGCGACCTCTCTGTGTGGAAGGGAATCGCCCAGGATGCACTCATCATGAACACCGACGACCTCTTGTGTGTGGGTGCAGTGGATAACATCCTCGTTTCCAGCACCATCGGAAGAAACAAGATGCTCATCCCCGGCGAAGTCATCTCCGCCATCATCAACGGCACCGACGAACTCCTTGCCGAGATGCGCAAGATGGGCATCGGCATCTATGCCACAGGCGGTGAGACAGCCGACGTGGGCGACCTCGTGCGCACCATCATTGTCGATTCAACCGTCACTTGCCGCATGAAGCGCAGCGATGTCATCAACAATGCCAACATCCGTCCGGGCGACGTGATTGTAGGTCTTTCTTCCTGCGGACAAGCCACTTACGAAAAAGAATACAACGGCGGCATGGGCAGCAACGGACTCACCTCCGCCCGTCACGACGTCTTCGCCAAATATCTGGCAGAGAAATACCCCGAGTCCTACGACAAGGCTGTGCCTGAAGAACTCGTCTATTCTGGTTCCTACAAGTTGACCGACCCCGTGGAAGGCGCACCCGTCAATGCCGGCAAACTCGTTCTCTCCCCCACCCGCACGTATGCGCCAGTAGTGAAGAAACTCTTGGACGAGATGCGTCCCGACATTCACGGCATGGTCCACTGCACAGGCGGGGCACAGACGAAGGTGCTGCACTTCGTGGGCGACAACTGCCGCGTCGTCAAAGACAACATGTTCCCCGTTCCTCCCCTCTTCAAGGCCATCGCCAAGGAGTCAGGCACCGACTGGGCAGAGATGTACAAAGTCTTCAACATGGGCCACCGCCTCGAAGTCTATCTCTCCCCCGAAAATGCCGACAAGGTCATAGCCATCAGCAAGTCCTTCAACATTGACGCACAGGTGGTTGGCCACATCGAGGAAGGCAAGAAGTCGCTCACCATCAAGAGCGAGTTCGGCACATTCGACTACGAATAATAAAAGCACTATTGAAGTTTCGGATGCTTTCTTCAACAACGAATATTTCGAATACGACGAATTTATACAATGCACAATGCACACCCAAGGGTGCAACGAATAAAAACG